>CAYLZW010000307.1:0-6686 GCA_964388085.1 uncultured Myxococcales bacterium
TCAACCTCTTCTTCGCGGCGACGACGCAGTACCAGAGCTATCGCGTGCTCGCCGCGGGCGGCCTCGTGCGCTCGCAGGGTGGCACCTTCACGCTCTCGTCCGTCGAGAAGGCCGGCGCCGTGCGCGGCGCGGTCTACGTGTTCGACGCCGCCCAGGGGCCGGCCGGCGCCTTGTCGGCTGGCCCTTACGTGCCGGACGGCAGCGGCGGTGACGTGCTCGATCCGCTCGCGCTGCGGGAGCCGGCCTTCCTCGGCTCGGCGGCTGCCCTGCCTGGCGGCGCGCGCGCGGTCATCGCCGGCGGCTTCCGCTCGCTCGACCTGACGCCGTCCGACCACCTCGATCTGTACGGGGAGGATCCCTTCGCCGTCTCCCCGCTCTCCGTCGGCGGGCAGCCGCGCTCGCTGCGGGAGCCCCGCGGTGGCCTCGTCGCCGTCGGCGTCGGCGACGGCACGGTGCTGTTCTCGGGCGGCTCGAGCGCGGACGCCGCGGGCGCGCGCACGCCGCGCCTCACGGCCGAGATCTTCGCCGACCCGACGAACCCGCGGAGCACGCCATGAGCCGCCTGTCCGCGCCCTGGGTGTCCTCCTGGCTCGCGGTCGCGCTCGTCGTCACGCCGGCGTTCGCGAGCGCCACGCCCCCGGGCGCCGTGCCCGTGCAGGACGTCGACGATCTGTTCGTCGACGAGGACGACCTGCTCACGGACGACGACGAGGAGGCGGCGCCGCGACAGCCCGCGCGGCGACCCGCCAAGCCGGAGCCCGAGCCGGAGCCGGAGCCGGAGCTCGACGACGAGATGCCCGCCGGCGACGGCGACATGCCCATGGGCGACTATGACCTCGAGCACGGCGCTCCCGAGCCCGAGCCCGAGCCCGAGCCCGAGCCCGAGCCGATCGAGCCCGTGGCGCCGGTCGAGCGCGAGCCCGCCGCGCCGGTGACGTCGTCGTCGAGCCCGTCGTCCGCCAGCTCGGGGAGGAGGCTCATCGGCGCCGAAGCGCCGCAGCCGGACCGCGAGATCTTGACGGAGACGGAGGAGCTGCCGACGGTGGGCATCGAGGAGCCCGAGGACGCCGACAGCGGCGCGCTCGTGTGGGTGATCACCGGCGTCGGCGCGGCGGTGGGGGTCGCGGCGCTCACGGGGCTCGGCGTCGGCGGCTACTTCCTGCTCGGCGGCGGCGGCGGCCCCACCGGCTCCGTGACCGTCACGCCGCACTGAGGGTCCGCCGAAGAGCCTACCCCTCGATCGCTTGCGTTGGTCCCATGATCGCGAAGCGGCCTGCTGTTCGAAAGCACAGGCGTTCGCTGGCAAGGCGCAGCGGAGGCGCGACCTTTTGGTCGTGCCGAGGACGCAACGCAGCCAGCGGGCGAAAGACCGAGCGAGGGGGGATCAACGCGAGGGCTCGGGGGGGGGTAAGCCCCATGGCTCAGCGCAAACCCGACGCAGGTTGACCTATTCTGCGTGGTGCCGCAAAACAGGCCGTCTTACTCGAGCGCCGCTTCTCGCGACGCTCACGCACACAGGCCGGAACCTCGCGTAACGCTTGCGTGCGCGAGCAGAGGAACTTCGCGTAGCGCGCCGCGCGAGCGAATAGAGGAATCATGAAACAGACAGCCCTAAAGGCGACCCTCACGGGTCTGCTCTTCGCGTTGCCGTTCGGAGCCTGTACCTGCGACCCGGGTACACCCCTCGAAGACGCCGGTCCCGGAATCACCTGCGGTGAAGGGACCATCCTGAAAAACGGCGAGTGCGTCGGCGGCGAGGTCACGCCCGGCGAGGACGCCGGACCCGGCATCGAGTGCGGCCCGGGCACCATCCCGAACCAGGCCGGCACCGCCTGCATTCCCGACATCGACTGCGCCGAAGGCACCGTGCCGAACGAGACCGGCACCGGCTGCGTGCCCGCCTGTGAGGACCCCTTCATCCTCGACGGCGACGAGTGCGCCTGCCCCGCGGGCCTCGTCGTCACGCCGGCCGGCGACGACTGCGTCGTCGACCCCGCCTTGTGCGCCGAGGGCACGCTGTTCGACGACGCCACCGGGCAGTGCATGCCCGCCGTGGCGCCGGCCCCGAGCGACGACGACCTGAACCCCGGCGAGGCGCCGGCCAGCTTCATCCTGCCCGACCCCGACGAGAACAAGCGCACCGAGATCGGCGGCATCATCGGCCCCGTCGACGCCGACGGCGGTGACCTCGACGTGTTCGAGTTCGACGGCGACGCGGGCGATCGCATGCTCGTGCAGCTCATCAGCTTCGGCGCCCAGGCCGCGTCGTTCGTGCTCATGGGCATCGACGACAACACGGGCGACTACTTCCGCATGGCGCTGCCGCTCGAGAACCGCCGCGCCGTGCGCCACGTGGTGCTCCCGGTCACCGGCCGCTACGCGTTCATCGTGTCCGACCGGGCCAACGTGCTCCAGCTCCTCGGCATCCCCGGCATCCCCGTCGGCGGCGCGGATCACAGCTACTCGCTCGTTATCGACGCCCTGCCGGCCGTGGCCCCGACCACCATCCCGGCCGACGGCGCGGTGCACACCGGCGCGCACGACAACATCGACGCCTACCACGTGGGCACCAACTCCGCTCCGGTCGGCTCGATCCTGAGCGCGCTGCTCGCCGCCGACGAGAGCGACATGGAGTTCGACACCGCGCAGGTGCTGTGGTTCATCGACGCCAACGGCAACTACGTCGAGCTCGTGGGCGATGAGACCCCCGCGGTGGCGACGCTGCTGCCGCAGACGGCCAGCGGCACGGTCTTCTACGTCGACTATCAGTACCGCCTCGGCACCGTGCCGACCTACAGCTACGAGCTCACGGTCGAGGCGCCGATCATCCATGATGGTCCGGTCGCGGGCGGCGATCCCGTCGACGGCAACACCGCCGGCGACAACATCACCTTCTACGAGGTCGAGCTGCAGGAAGCGCACGTCTATCGCATTCGCATGCGCCTGCCGGACTCCAGCACCATCCCGAGCACGGAGCTCGCGCTCGTCAACACGGACCTGATCACCCTGGCCGAGAGCCGCTTCGTCTCCGTCGACGGCATCGACTACGAGGAGCTGCGCTTCCACGCCGGCCGCGGCGCCGGGGGCACCTACTACATCGAGGTGCTCGACGGCGAGCCACAGGACCCGCTCCAGGAGTCGAACTTCAACCTGCGCCTGACCCTCGACGAGGCGCCCGTCAGCAGCAGCGCCGTGCTGGCGCTGCCGGACACGACCACCTTCAGCGACGACCTCGACGATCCGACCGACCTCGACGACGACGCGTGGACGGGCCCGTGGGCGCTCGTGCACGTGAACGGCCTCGCGGAGCTGACGGTCACCACGAGCGCGGACGTCACGTTCAACGCCTTCCGCCCCGCCGACTTCAGCACGTTCACGGGCAGCAGCGTCGACACCGGAGATGAGGCCGTGTACGGCCGCTCGTTCCGTGGCTTGTCCGGCTTCGAGGTGCTCCTGCAGGCCCAGGACGGTGACCAGACGGACCAGTTCGCGCTCAACGCCACGATCACCGAGTCCATCTTCCTGTGGGAGACGGAGCCCAACGATAGCGCGGCGACCGCGACGGACCTTCCGAGCGCGTTCGCCGGCACGCCGCCTGCTGCCGAGGCCCCGGCTCCTGGGATCGGTGAGTGCAGCGACCTCAGTGCCGGACCGCGGATTACGACCGCTGGCCGCTACACCGCGACCCTGGACACGCTCGCCGACAGCTTCGACGGCGGAGCTTGGGGGAACTGCGCGATCGGCACTTCCAGCACGGGCAATGACGTCTACTACGTGATCGCTCAGCAGCCGGCGGGGACGCAAATCCGGATCGAGACGTTGCCTGAAGGCGATAACGCCGGCGCCGATACGAAGCTCGGTCTCGCCGCCGTCCCGAATGACTGCTCCGCCGCGAGCTCGACCTGTCTGGCGTACAATGACGACATCTCATACTCAGCAGGGCAGGTTCTTTCTCGTCTGAACTACACGTTCACCGGCTCGGAAGGGGACCTGCTCCTCATCATCGACTCGTGGGGCAGCTTGGGGCCGATCACCGACGGCACGCTCGTGTTCGACGTCGTGTTGTCGCCCGCGCCGCCCAACGGCGTCATCGTGGACGGCGATGAGGACTGGTGGGCGCTCGCGGTGCCGGAGGCGGGTCTCCTGGAAGTGAACGTCGAAAGCGGCCCCTTGGGCGGCGACCCCGACATGGACCTCAGCATCTTCCACATCGACGCCACCACCGAGCTGGTGGGCCCGGTGCCGAGCGGCGGCGGGGCCTCCACCTACGTCGAAGAGGCGGGCACCTACTACGCCGTGGTCCGCTACGCCGGCGAGGCCGGTGACTACCAGGTCACCTGGAGCCTCGATAACACCGCGTCCCCGCCCGTGACGTGCTCGACCCCCGTCGCCATCACGGACGTGGGCGACTACGACGGTGACACCAGCGCGGGCCATAACAACTGGATGCCCCAGAACGACCAGTGTTTCGGGTTCGATCCCATCGGCTACGACTCGCCCGACACGCTCTACAGCTACACCCTGCCGGCCGGCGCCACGCTGCGCGCCACGGTCGACTCGAACTTCGACGCGGCCGTGGCCATCCTCGACGGTGGCTGCGACGGCGCCTGCCTCGCGGGCAGCGACGAGTGGTTCAGCCTCGACGAGGTGGTCGCGTACCAGAACAACACCGGCGCCGACCAGGACGTCTTCGTCGTCGTCGATGGCTTTGAGATGGGCAGCTACACGCTGAGCGTCGAGATCTTCGGCGCCGCCTGCTCGCTCGGCGAAGCGCGCTGCGCCAACGGTGACATGGAGGTCTGCAACGCGGACGGCACGGCGTTCGAGGTCGTGGCGTGCCCGAGCGGCTGCACCTATGACGACTTCGAGCAAGAGGCCTCGTGCAACCAGCACTGCGGCGAAGGCACCAGCAACCCGGACGCCAGGTGCAACGGCAACACGCTGCAGGCCTGCTCTGACGACGAGACCCGCTACGAGGACACCGAGTGCGCCGTGGCGTGCTCGGACATCCTGGACGAGAGCGACGTGGTGGTCGACGCCATGTGCTCGTTCGGTCTCTGCACCCCCGACGTGGTCTCCTGCGCCGACGGCGTGGCGAGCACCTGTAACGCTGACGCCTCGGCGCTCGATCAAGTGTCCTGTGCCGGCGGCTGCGACATCGACGGCACGGCCTGCAATCCTGTGGACCCGAACCCAACCGCTTACACGAGCCCCGCGCCGGCCGAGGGCGCTTGCGACCTCGCCAGCGCGCCGGTCATCAGCGCCAGCGGCATCTACACGGTCGCGCTGACGGCCCCGACGAACGACTTCGGTACGGGCTTCGACTTCTGCACGAAGCCCGGCACGGACGTGTACTGGAGCATCCCGGCGCGAACGGCGGGAACCTCGGTCACCGTCGAGGTGATCAGCGCTGCCGGCGACACCTCCACCACGGACACGTACGTTGCGCTGCTATCCGGCGTCGACTGCGCGGCGGGCACTGCGAGCTGCGTTACGAGTGATGACGACGATGGCGTGGCGAATCTGTCGCTACTGACGTATGAGTTCGATGGCAGCGAGGGCGACCTGCTGCTGTTGGCGGACTCTTGGGGAGGCTCGCCGTTCGTCGCTGGTGATCTTGTCATCAGCATCGAGTTCTCCGACGAGCCGTTCATCCCGCTCGCGCCGGCCATCTGTACGGCCGACGAGGCGACCTGCGACCCGACCACCAGCGCGCTCACGACCTGCAACGCCGAGGGCACGGCCGAGGAGTTGCTCTACTGTGAGCTCGGCTGCAGCGACGGCGGCGATGCCTGCCAGGTGCCGCTGGGCGAGAGCTGCGTGCGTCCCGAGCCGCTGGATGTCTCTGCCGGAGACGTGAGCGTCGTGCTCGACCTGTCGAGCTTCACAAACGACATGACGGGTAACTGCTCGTCGAGCGGTGGTCGGGACCGAGTGTTCTCGTTCACGGCAACGGTGGACGGCGAATACGTCGTCAACACCTCCGGCCGCGACACCACGCTCTACTACTATGAAGAGATCTGTGGGGACACGATCGAGCAGTGCAGCGGTGACGACGGGTCCTCCCCGCCGAGCGGCTGGGGCTCGACGGTGACCATCGACGCGGTACAGGGCACGGAGTACTTCTTCGTGGTCGATCTGTACTCGTCGGGCACGACGCCGACGAACGTGACGCTCAGTGTTGATGTGCCCTGAGCATCGACGGCTGAGTAACGGCAAGTAGAGACCGGGCCCTTCGGGGCCCGGTCTTTTTTTGGGGCAGCGTCGTGCGGGAATACCGCCTCGAAGCCCACTCCTTGACGCAAGGACGAGAACCCCCGACAACGGAGCGCCCAGCAAGGAGATGCCCGTCGTGAAGCTGCTCCGCACCCGCCTCGTCCGACGGCTGCTCGGCACCGTCGTGCTGCTCGCCGCCTTCGGCGTCGGTGGCGCGGCCGCGGGCATCGCCCTGCTGTCTCGCGACCTGCCGACGCTGCACAGCCTCGAGGACTACAGCCCGCCCGTGACGAGCAACGTCTATGACGCCGGCGGCAACGTGGTCGCGCGCTTCTATGAGCAGCGGCGCACGGTGACGCCGGTGGAGCGCATCCCCGCGCACGTGAAGAACGCGTTCATCGCCGCCGAGGACGCCGAGTTCTACCAGCACGAGGGCATCGACTGGGGCGCCGTCTTCGCCGCCGTGCTGA
>CAYLZW010000308.1:0-6681 GCA_964388085.1 uncultured Myxococcales bacterium
GCGCCGAGCGCGTGCGAGCGCTGCCTCCCTCGAACCCCGCCGTCATGGACTTCAAACGCGTCGTGATCGCGTCGGCGACGCTGACCACCGTCGACAAGGCGGGCCGGGTCAGCATCCCGAAGGAGCTCAGGGACTATGCCGGGCTTGAGCGCGAGGTCGTGTGGGCCGGTGTCGACGAGAACATCGAGCTCTGGTCGAAGGCGCGTTGGGACGATCGCAACACGCGTCGCCTGGCGGACAAGGGCTCGCTCGACGAGTCACGCCGCTTCTTCGAGCAACACGGGCTCTGACACCATGACGCACGTCCCCGTCCTCGCGCGCGAGACCACGGAGCTCCTCGCCGCGCGCCCCGGCGCTGTCGCCGTCGACGTCACCGCGGGCGGCGGCGGGCACCTGCAGCTGCTGGCCGAGGCGGTCGGGCCGGCAGGTCGCGTCATCGCGCTCGATCGGGATCCGCGCGCACACGAGGACAGCGCGGCCGGCGGCGTCGCCAAGCGCTACGCCGATCGCGTCACGCTCGTGCGCGCCGCCTTCTCGGAGCTCGAGGCGGTCTTGCGCGATCAGGGCGTGCGCGCCGTCGACGCCTTGCTCGCGGACATCGGCGTCTCCTCCATGCAGCTCGACGAGAAAACGCGCGGCTTCTCGTTTCGCGAGGAGGGGCCGCTCGACATGCGCATGGACCCGGACTCCGGCGAGAGCGCCTTTGAGCTGCTCGCCCGCCTCGACGAGAACGAGATCGCCGACGTGCTGTACCAGCTCGGTGACGAGCACCGCTCTCGTCGGATCGCGCGCGCCATCAAGAGGTCGTGGCCGTTGCCGGACTCGACGCTGGCGCTCGCCGACGTCATCGCGCACGCCCTCGGAGGCAAGCGGGGGCGCATTCACCCGGCCACCAAGAGCTTCCAGGCGCTGCGCATCGCGGTGAACCACGAGCTCGACGAGCTCGACGCGCTGCTCGCCGCCGTGCCAGGCGTGCTCGCGCCCGGCGGCCGCGTCTGCGTCATTTCCTTTCACAGCCTGGAAGACCGGCGGGTCAAGCGCGCGTTCCAGTCCTTGAGCCGCGCGCAGCCCGACGGATCGCCGCCGCCGCTGCGCGTCCTGACCAAGCGGCCCCTCGTCGCCACGGACGACGAGATCGCGAGGAACCCCCGTTCCCGGAGCGCCAAGCTGCGCGCCGCGGAGAAGACCACGCCGTGAGGACGCTCTTTCGCAACCCCTATGGCTCCACGGAGCCCCCCCGCGGGGAGGGCGCTCACGACGCGCGCCTTTTGCTCGCCGCGGTCGCCTCCGTGAGCCTCGTGGTCAGCGCGCTGGTGCTGCTCGTGCTCGTGCGCATGGGCGACGTCCAGGCAGGCTACGAGATGTACGCGCTGCAGAAGCGGAAGGTCGAGCTGACGCAGCAAAGGAGCGCGCTCCTCCTCGAGCTCTCGGCCCTACGCCGCCCGGACCGGCTCGCGCGCGCGGGCAGCGAGCTCGGCCTCGCGCCGCCGCGCGCCGACCAGATGCTGAGGCTCGACGTGGAGCCGAGCGCCCCCGCCGACGAGGAGCGTGCGCCATGAGGTACGAGACGAGGCTCCCGGTCGTCGCGCCGCGCTGGCGCGTCTGGCTCGTGGGCGGCGCGCTGCTCATCGCGCTCGTCGTGCTGGCGCTGAAGGCGGCACACCTGCAGCTGCACCTCGGTGACGAGCTGCGGGCGCTCGCCGAGCGGCAGTACGTGCGCAAGCTCAAGGTGTCGGCCCCGCGCGGCAACATCTACGACCGCGCCGGCCGGCCGCTCGCGGTGACCGTGCCGTCGTGGTCGGTCGCGGCCGAGCCTCGCCGCATCGACGACCCCGCGCGGGCGGCGGAGCTGCTCGCGCCGCTGCTCGAGGTCGACCGCGACAAGCTGCTCGAGCGGCTGTCGTCGAAGCGCGGCTTTCTGTGGCTCGATCGCCGGGTCGACCCGGGCGTCGCCGACGACGTGCGCGCGCTCTCGCTGCGCGGCATCTCGCTGCGCCAGGAGTCACGGCGCTATTACCCGAACCGCGAGCTCGCCGGCCAGCTGCTCGGCATCGTCAACATCGACGGCGAGGGCGTCGACGGCATCGAGCGCGCCTTCGACGAGCACCTGCGCGGCCGCTCCGCCGTCGTGCCCGGGCTGCGCGACAACCGCGGACAGCGCATCGTGCTCGGCAGCGGGCTCGATCTCGAGCTGCTCGAGGGCGACGACGTCTACCTCACGCTCGACGCCCGCATTCAGCACGTCGCCGAGCGCGCGCTGCTCGAGGCGGTGAACACCTTCGACGCCAAGAGCGCCTTCGCCGTCGTCCTCGATCCGAAGACGGGCGCCGTGCTCGCCATGGCGAACGCGCCGCTCTGGAACCCGAACGACCCGGCGGCGTCGCCGCGGATGGCGCGCCGCAACCACGCGCTCTCCGACGCCTTCGAGCCGGGCAGCGTCTTCAAGATCGTCAGCTTCGCGTCGGCCCTCGAGGCCGGCGTGCTCTCACCGAGCGACAGCGTCTTCTGCGAGAACGGCCGCCTCGAGCTCGGCAAGTACGTCATCCGTGACGCGCACGCCGCCGGTTGGCTCACGGCGGCCGAGGTGTTCAGCCACTCGAGCAACATCGGCACCATCAAGATCGTGCAGCGCGCCGGCGAGGAGCGCTTTCGCGCCACCGTCGAGCGCTTTGGCTTTGGCAAGGAACCCGGCCTCGGGCTGATCGGGGAGACGGAGGGTCGCCTCCCCGATCAGGCGAGGTGGGGCGAGGTCCGCACCGCGACGATCAGCTACGGGCACGGCGTCATGGCGTCGGCGCTGCAGGTGGCGAACATGGTGGCGACGGTCGCCAACGGCGGGGTGCGCCTTCGGCCCCGCGTGCTCGATCGCGTCGCCTCCTCGACGGGTGAGGTCGTGCGTACCGGCAGGACCCCCGAGGGCGAGCGCGTGATCTCCGCCGAGACCGCGCGCGTGTTGACCGAGATCATGTCCGGGGTCGTCGAGGAGGGCGGCACGGGGCAGCGCGCCAACATTCGCGGCGTTCGCGTCGCCGGCAAGACCGGCACGGCCGAGAAGGTCGACCCGGTGACCAAGCGCTACTCGCGCGAGCTGCACCTGTCGTCGTTCGTGGGCTTCGCGCCGGCCGAGGATCCGAAGGTGGTGGCCGTGGTGATGATCGACGAGCCGCACGGCACGGTCTACGGCGGTTCGACGGCCGGCCCGGCCTGGCGCGCGATCGTGGAGGCGGCGCTCATCGATGCCGGCGTCCTCACCGAGGCGGAGCAACCGAGCGAGCTCGCCGACGCTGCGGCCAGCGCGGGGGCGGCCCGGAAGAGGGCGGCCCCAGGGACCGCCTCGACGAACGCGGCCCCGGGAGATGAGGCGACGAGCGCCGGTGCGCTGGTACCCGTGCTGCTGGACGAGGTCGACGACGAGCCTGACGGCGAGGCGGCAGACCGCCTCGCTCATCGCTACCTGGGCATGACCGCGCGACAGGCCGTCGCCGCGGGCGAGCTGCACGGCGTGGAGATGCGCGTGCACGGCAGCGGCGTCGTCGTGAAGCAGACCCCCGCGCCCGGGGCGCCGCTCGCGGCGCGCCAGCCGGTGACGCTGCAGCTCGAGGAGGACATCTGAGCTCCCCATCGCTCCCCCTGGCCGCCCTCGTCGAAGGGCTCGAGCTGCGCACGCTGCGTGCGGGCGATGGGGACGCGCGCGTCACGAGGGTGACCATCGACTCTCGTCGCGTGCAGGCGGGCGCCGTGTTCGTCGCGTGCCGCGGAGCGACGCCACGCTCGAAGGACGGGCACGCCTTCCTCGAAGCGGCCCTTCGCCAGGGCGCCACCGCGCTCGTGGTCGAGGACACGGCCGCCGTCCCGGGCACGTGGGCGAGCGCCGGCGGTCCGGCCGTGTTCGAGGCCGCGGACTCTCGCGTCGCGGCGGCGCGGCTCGCGGAGCGCCTCGGCGGCGAACCCTCCCGCAGCTTGGATCTCATCGGCATCACGGGCACCAACGGCAAGACGACGGTGGCGTTCCTGCTGGCCGACCTCTTGAACGCGCTCTCGCGGCCGTGCTCGATGTTCGGCACGCTCGGCGTCGGGCGGCGCGGCGCGCTCCGCCCGCTCGGCTTCACGACGCCCGAGGCGGAGGTCATCAGCGACGAGCTGCGCCAGCTCGTCGCCGCCGGAGAGCGCGCGGTGGCCATGGAGGTGTCCTCGCACGCGCTCGCCACCGAGCGGGTCGCCGGCCTCTCCTTTCGCGTCGCCGCCTTCACGAACCTGACCCAGGATCACCTTGACTTTCATGGAAGTATGGAAGCGTATTTCGAGGCCAAGGCGCGCCTGTTCGAAGAGCGCCTCGGCAGCGACGGCGTCGCCGTGCTCCCCGACGTGGACGATCCCTGGGCGGCCGCCTTGCGGCGGAGCTGCCCCGGGGCGCTCTTGTGGGGGCGCAGCGAGCGCGCGAGGGTGCGCCTGCTCGAGGCGACCTCTCTTGCGTCCGGCATGACCCTGCGCGTGTCGCTCGACGGCGCCGTGCACGAGGTCACGGTGCCGCTGCTCGGCGCGCCGAACGTCGACAACCTCCTGTGCGTCGCCGCGTGCGGGCTCGCGCTCGGCCTGTCCGCCGGCGAGGTGGCGCAGGGGCTCGGCGCCGCTCGTCCGGTCCCCGGGCGCTTTCAGCCGGTGCAAGGCGGCGGCGGCGCGCGGCCCGTGGTCGTCGTGGACTACGCACATACGCCGGACGCCCTCTCGCGCTTGCTCGCGGCCTCGCGCGAGCTCGCCACCGGGCGCGTCATCGTGGTGTTCGGCTGCGGCGGTGACCGGGACGCGCGAAAGCGCCCCGTCATGGGACGCGTCGCATCCGAAGGCGCCGATGTCATCCTGCTCACCGACGACAACCCGCGCTCGGAGGATCCGGCCGCCATCGTCAGCGCCATCGAGGAGGGGCTCGCCCCTGGCTGGACGAAGGTCGAGCCCGGCGCGCTCACGTCCGGCTGCTACGCGCGCGTTCACGACCGGCGAGCCGCCATCGCCGGCGCCATCGGCTGCGCGGCGGCCGAGGACGTCGTCGTCATCGCCGGCAAGGGGCATGAGAGCACACAGACCTACGGCGACCGCGCGCTGCCGTTCGACGACGCCAGCGTCGCGCGCGCCCTCCTCGGAGGAGCCCCATGATCCGGCTGAGCCGCGGCTTCCTGGAGCGCGCGCTCGCGGGTCGTGACCTGCGCCTCGGCGCGTCGGTGCCCGACGATCTCGGGGAGATCGCCACGGACACGCGCGCGGACCTCCGGGGCAAGCTCTTCGTCGCCCTCGTCGGGGAGCGCTTCGACGCGCACGCCTTCGTCGACGAGGCGCTCGCCAAGGGCGCGACCGCCGCGCTGGTGGAGCGCGCTCGCGGGCAGGGCAGGTCGCCTCGGCTGCTGGAGGTGGACGACACCCTCGTCGCCCTGCAGGACCTGGCCGCGACGCACCTGCGGGAGTCCGGCGTCAGGCGCGTGGCGCTCACCGGATCGAACGGCAAGACGACCACCAAGGAGCTCGTCGCGGCCTGCGTGCGCGCCTGCGTCGGCGAGGACGCCGTGCTCGCCACCGCCGGCAACCTCAACAACCACGTCGGGCTGCCCCTGACCGCCCTGCGCGTCGAGCCGCGGCACCAGGTGGCGGTGCTCGAGATGGGCATGAACCACCTCGGGGAGATCGAGCGGCTGTGTGCCATCGCGCGGCCTGAGGTCGGTCTCATCACCAACATCGGGACGGCGCACGCCGGCAACCTCGGCGGCGTCGAGGGTGTCGCGCGCGCCAAGGGTGAGCTGTTCGAGGGCCTCGCGCCCGACGGCATCGGCGTCGTCAACGCGGACGACGCTCGCTGCCTCGCCCAGGCCGACAGCCGCTTGCGAGGCCGGCGCGTGACGTTCGGCCGCGCCGCTCGTGTCGACGTGCGCCTCTTGTCGGTGAAGACCGACCCGGAGCGCGGTCTCGTCATCCAGCTCTGGCACGAGGGCGCCACCGTGACGGTGCGCCTGCCGCTCGAGGGAGAGCACAACGCGCAGAACGCCGCCGGCGCCGTCGCCACCGCCGTCGCGCTCGGCCTGCCCTTCGAGACGGCGGCCCATGGGCTCGAGAACAGCGCGTCGGCCGCGGGCCGCCTCGTGCGCACGCGCGCCGCGTCCGGCGCGCTGCTGCTCGACGACACCTACAACGCGAACCCCGACTCCATGCGGGCAGGGCTCTTGGCGCTCTCGAACGTGGCGGGCGATCGTCGCCGCTGCGCCGCGCTCGGCGAGATGCTCGAGCTGGGCGACGAGGCCGAGGCGTTGCACGAGGACACCGGCGCGGCGGTGGCAGAGGCGGGGGTCACGCGAGCATTCTTCTGTGGGACATATGCGGAAGCGTATAAGCGAGGCGCCGAGCGCGCGGGGCTGGCGGCCGCCGCCATCGACATCGCAGCGGACAGCGCCGCCCTGGCGCCCCTGGTCGCGGGGGCGGTGGGCGCGCACGACGCCGTCTTGGTGAAGGGCTCGCGCGGCGCGCGCATGGAGCGCGTCGTCGAGCACCTCGCCACTCGAGCACCTCACACGGAACGCGACGCGGGGACGAGCTGAGCCATGTTGTACAAGTTCCTCTTCCCGCTCTCGACCGACTTCTCGGCGCTGAACGTCCTGCGCTACCCGTCGTTCCGCATCATCATGGCGGCGGCGACGGCGA
>CAYLZW010000309.1:0-6660 GCA_964388085.1 uncultured Myxococcales bacterium
AGCCCTCCTCGTGGAAGACGTGCCAGCCGAAGCTGATGTCCGTGTAGACGTTCGGATAGCGATCGAGGACCCAGGCGAGCCGATCGAGCCGGGCCTGCTTGTTCTTGTGCAGCCCGAAGTGCGGGATGCACACGCGCAAATAGGGGAAGCGCTCGAGCAGGCGCACGGCCTCGTCGTAGTACTTGACGAAGTTGACGTGCAGCATCAGCGGCAGCTGCGTCTCTTGCGCCCAGGCGAACAGCGGCGCGAGGCGGTCGTCGGCGAGCCCCACGACGTGGAAGGGGCCCTTGCCGTGCTTGGCGCCGTGGCCGATGTAGAGCTTCAAGCCGTCGGCGCCCTCCTTGACGTACTGCTTTACCTTCTCGAGCGCGCCGTCCTCGAGCGGGTCGATGGTGATGAAGGCGCAGAAGCGGCCGGGGTACTTCTTCTTGAGCGCGATGAGGTCCCGGTTGTTCTTGTGGTGCCCCTCGAAGCCGTACTTGTCATCGAGCGTGAAGGTGTAGGTCGACGACGCCATCAAGCAGGTGCGCTTGATGCCGTAGCGATCCATGGCCTCGAGCAGGAGCTTGGCGTCGCGCTCGGTCTGCACGTGCTCGTGGATGTCGATGACCGGGAGGCTCCTCGGCGCGAGGTCCGTGCTCTTCACGGACGGGTCGTCCTCGCGCAGGAAGGCGAGATCCTTCGCCTTCTTCTGGATGGCCGCGAGCTGCTCGTCGGACGGCGCGGCGCTGTCGGGCGGCGGCGGGCCATTCAGAAACGCGAACCCCGTCACGGCCGCGATGACGCCGAAGAGGAGCACCCCCCACAGCCAAGTGCGCGCGGCGTTTGCGTTTCTCGTCGTGGCGGGCGAGCTCGGCACGGTCCTGCTCCGGGGTTACTGTGACAGCGGTGTCATAGCGGGGGTTGTCCTGCACGCGCTGCGGAGACCGTATAGCGACGACGGTGAGCGAGGGCGACGGCTGGTTGTCTCTCGGGCGCCGGCCCGCGACAGGGTGGAATTTTTCGCTCCACTTATTTGCGTCGAGCACGGATCCGTGTTTATGTCCCGTGCAAGGGTCACCCCGGAACCCTGTCATGGAGATTACGGAATGAAGAAGCTCATCCTGGCTGCACTCGTGTTCAGCGCTCTTGCTCTCACCGCCTGCGGCCCCGGCACGGGCACCGGCGACGACGGTGGCTCCGACGGCGACGGTGGCAGCGAGACCGACGCGGGCTGACGCGTGCTGGGTGCTTTGGGCACCTGGTGACTAGAGAGGCGAGCGAGGTGGGCGTCGGCGACGGCGTCTCCCTCGGCTCGCCTCTCTTATTTTTGCTGTCGTCCCTAGCGCTCCCGGTCTGCCGATAGGACGAGACGCCCTAGGGGCTTCGTCGCCGACGGCGACGGCGACGGGTTGTGGGGAGCGTTGGTTACTCGGCTCTCAGCACGAGCACGATGACGTCGTAGATCGCGTGCGTGTAGACCGCCACGGCGAAGCCCCGGAAGTAGTAGATGGCCGCCAGCACGACGCCCGCGAAGAAGCGGAACGTGAACGCGGAGATCGTGAACGCCTCGCCCATATTGCCGACGTGGTGCACGGCGCTGAACACGAGGCTCGAGACGAGCAGCGCGACGATGGCCGAGAGCGTGCGCGACCGCCCGAGCACGCTCGTGAACAGCCAGAACAGACCCCCCATCAAGAACAGCCGGAACACCAGCTCCTCGTAGAGCCCGGCGCCGATGGAGAGCACGATGGCGTTGCCGGGCGTGAACCCCGCGGCCAGCAGCACGCCGAGGCCGAGCGCGTGGATGAGCCCGCTGACGGCGGCGCCGAAGAAGAACGCGTACACCGTGCTCTCGACGAGGACGGCCGGGAAGATGCGCGGGTGCAGCTCGCCACGCTTGCGCATGACGGCGAGCACGACGAGCAGCACGCCGAGCACGGCCGCGTTCACCGCCAGGTAGCCGGCGAGGCTGTGCCCGACGAGGAGCATGAGCGCGTCGGTCATGAAGTCGACGCCGTTTCGGATGCCGCCCGTGAGCAGCACGCCGAGCTGGTAGGCGACGAACAGCGGCAGCACGAGGACGACGCTGGTGCCGAGCTCGCGGCTCTGGGCCAGATACGCCCGCAGCCCCTCGCGGCGGTGGACCGGTGAACCTTGCATAGGGGTCATTCTAGTCACCTTCCGGTAGGGCCGACCTGTGGGGCCTGTCCGCGGCGAGCTCCCGGATGACCGCCTCGGCGGGCTTGCCGAGGAAGCCGAAGCCTTGCGGCGGCTCGAAGGGGTACTCGTGCGCCGGGTCCTCCAGGTCCGCGGGCACCGCCCAGAAGAACACGCCGTCCACCGCCGGGACCGCGTGGAGCGCTCTCTGGTGAGAACGTAGCGCGCGCGCCTGCGCTTCCCCGTCGAAGGGCAGGGTCTCCGCGGCGACCTCGCTCGGCCACTCCCAGGGCCGGAGGTGCGTCTCGGGGACGGCCTTGAAGCCGAGCTCCAAAAACCACAGCGGCTTGTCCACTCCCTGGCGCTTGAGCTCGTTCTGGAAGCGAAGCAGGGCCTCGTGCACCGCGCGGGCGCCGGCGTCGAGCTCGTCGTCACTCGCGCCCGGCTCCGTGGCGAGCGGGTAGAACGCGTTCACGGCGATGCGATCGAACAGGGCCCAGTGGCGCATGGTCTCGAGCTCGTCCCAGTTGGCGCTGTAGACGAGCTCGCCGTGGAAGCGCTGGCGGAGCCCCTCGACGAGCGCGCGAAAGCCGGCGTCCGCCTGCGGGTCGCGGGAGAGGGACTTCAGCTCCACGGCCGCGCTCAGGACCTCGGCGCAGTGCGCCTCCCCGAGCGTCGCGAGCGTGCCGAGCGCGCCCGAGAAGGTGGCGAAGAAGCGCTCGAGATCGCGCGGCTGCATGCCGCCGCGCCAGGCGCCGTCGTCGAGCAGGAGGTGCGGAGCCAGGACCACGAACAGATCACGCGCGTGCGCCTGCTCGATCGCCCGCGCGAGCCGCCCGGCGCCTCGGCCCTGAAGCAGATGACCCGGGCGGATCTCCCCATCCTGCTGGCTCTCCGCCCACAGCGGGACCGGCAGCACGACCCCGTCCAGGCCGAGGCCCCGGAGGCGATCGAGGGTGTCCGCGAACGCCTGGCTGCCGTAGCCGCGGGCGCCGTCGTTCGCCGGGTCGGCGTCCTGGTTATCAAGCAAATCCACTACGTTAGCGCCGAGCGGAAAGCTCGGGATCGGCAAGCGAACGCACCCGGAAGGGGCCGGACGGGGCTCCGGGGAGGTCCGGCAGGAGGCGAGCCCCAGGACGCCCAGGGCCACCAGCACGGAGCCCCAAGTGACGCCTGCACGTGTCACCCGATGAGACGGAACCGGAAAAGACTTTCCGCACATAGTGCGAACGTGGCAGAACGCGCCGCTCGCGTCTCCTTCGGGGGCACGCTGGGCAGTAGCCCAAAGTTTCTCCGTGCGTCCGGGGTCGGCCGCATCGATTACCAAGGATCACACCATGAAGAAGATCTCTCTCGCTCTCGCCTCGCTCAGCATCCTCGCCCTCTCGGCCTGTGGCATCCCGCAGTCCCCCGAGTGTGCCGCGTACCTCGAGTGTGCCGCGCACTACGACACCGAGTTCGAGACCGACACCGCGGGCACCCTCGAGGAGGCCTACGGCGAGGGCGGCACCTGCTGGTCCAGCGCGGCGACGGCTGAGACCTGCACGACGACCTGCACCGACACGATCGCGAGCCTCCGTGAGGGCCTCGAGACGGCCGAGAAGGACGTCGGCGCCTGCGCCGAGTGATGTTGCGCGCCTGAGCTGAACGCTCCGGCGTCCAGCTAGCGAGACACGGCTCCTCACGCCCCTTCGTGGTGCGCGAGGAGCCGTGTTCTTTTGGGGCCCCGACGTCACGGGGGGGGGGCGAGAGGACAAACGGCGCCGGCAAGCGTTCGTTGACGCAACGCGCCCGCCCTGAGGCGTATTCCGCTGCCGGCGTCGCGCGCTCGTCGTGGCGGTCCCCGCTCATCGCCCTCGTCGTCGGGGGTGTACTCGTCCCTCCTGATCGCTAGGCTCGACGCCGCATGTTGCGCATCGGTAAGCACCTCATCGACCCTCCGTTCCTGCTCGCGCCCATGGCGGCCGTGAGCGAGATGCCCTTTCGCGTGCTCGTGTTCGAGATGGGCGCGGGGCTCGCGACGACGGAGCTCATCAGCGCCAAGGGCATCTTCTACGGCAACCGCCGCACGCGGCAGTACATGACGTACGACAAGGAGCACGAGCGGCCGTACTCGCTGCAGCTCTTCGGCGGCGAGCTTGAGTCCATGGCGGCCGCCGCGCGCGCGGCCATGGAGCACGGCGCCGACATCATCGACATCAACATGGGCTGTCCGGTGAAGAAGGTCACCAAGACCGGCTCGGGCTCGTCGCTGTTGTGCGATCCCGCGCGCGCGGCCGAGCTCGTCATCGCCATGCGCAAGGCCGTTGATGATCAGGTGCCCATCACCGCCAAGCTCCGCGCCGGCTGGGACAAGGACACCATCACCTGCACCGACGTCGGCCGCGCCCTCGAGGACGCCGGCTGCGCGGCCATCGCGTTGCACCCGCGCACGCGAGCGCAGGCTTACAGCGGCTTCGCGGACTGGTCTCTCATCAAGGCGCTGAAGGAGAGCGTGAAGACCATTCCGGTCATCGGTAACGGTGACGTGAACACGTTCGACGACGCCCACCGCATGTTGGCCGAGACCGGCTGCGACGCGGTGATGATTGGCCGCGGCGCGCTCGGGAACCCGTGGATCTTCCAGTCACTAAAGGCCGGCAAGGATCTGGGCCCGCCGTCGTCGTCCGAGCGCTTGCGGGTGATTCATCAGCATTTGCACGCGCACGTGCAGTTCCACATGTCGCTCGACCGGAGCGAGGAGAAGCGACGAGAGCACCGGCTCCCTCCCGACGAGCAAGCGGTGCGGACCTTCCGCTCTCATCTGGTCTGGTATTCGCGCGGCATTCGCGGAGGTGCGGGCTTTCGGAGCCGGGCGATGCAGCTCTGCACCCCCGCGGCCGTCGAGGACGCGGTGGGAGAATTCTTCTCTCGGCTCGACGAGGGCGATCTGCTCTCGGTGCCGGAGGAGGTCGAGGGCGTGGACTACCGGCAGGCGTTTGGGTGACAAAAGCGTGGCCGTCGCCGTCGCCGGCGACGGCCACGACGGAGCTACACACCCATGGCGTGGTAGCCGGCGTCGACGAACATGCACGTCCCCGTCACGTTGCGTGACAGATCGCTGCAGAGGAACAACGTCGCGTTCGCCACGTCGTCCGCCTCGATCGCCCGCCGCAGCGGAGAGCGATTGGCGGTCTCCGTCACCATCGTCGCCATATCGCCAATGGAGCGCGCCGCGCGCGACGCGTACGGGCCGGCGCTGACGAGGTTCACGCGGTGGCCCTCCTCGCCGACGAACCACGACAAAAAGCGCGCGTCACACTCGAGCGCGGCCTTCGCCGTCGCCATGCCGCCGCCGTAGAACGGCACCACGCGGTTCGAGGCGAGGTAGGTGAGCCCGACGACGGCGCCCTCTCTGCCCTTCATGAGGGGCAGGGCCGCGCGCGTGAGGGCCACGAGGGAGTAGCTCGAGATGCTCATGGCGGTCAGGTAGGCCTGCCGGCTGACGTCGATGTGCGGGTTCGCGATCTCGGGGGAGAACGCCACCGAGTGGATGACGATGTCGAGGCCCGAAGACTCGGCCTGCACGCGCTTCATGCAGCCTTCGATGGAGACGTCCTCCTCGCCGAAGCCCTTCTGCGCGCGCACCTCGTCGGGGATGTCGGCGAAGGTGTCGTAGCCGACGTCGCAGCCGAACAGGGCCTTGGGCTTGAATTCGCCCGCTACCCCGAACGGCAGCTTGCGGCTCTCGGCGGACTTGTCGCGCGTCAGGAAGCGCTCGACGATGCTGACCACCCGCGGGTGGCTCGCCAGCAGGACCTCGGCGCCCGCGGCCTGCAGGGCCTTGGCGATGTGCCAGCCAAAGCCGACGTCGTCGGCCACGCCGGTGACGAGGGCGGTCTTGCCGCTCAGGTTGATCGGGACCGACATCCACACACCTCCACGGACACCACGTAAGGGCGCGGAGGTTGCCCGATTTCTCGCCGGGTGACCACGGTGAATCCCGACGGCCGCCAGCGGCGAGAACAAGAAAATCGCGCCGAGCCGCCAAGCCGCCAAGGAGGACATCTGTGTTCCCCTTGGCGGCCTGGCGGCTTGGCGCGAGACTTTGTTCTGCGCTCTCGTTCTGCAGCCTCGAATTGCAGATGTGGGAGTGGGCGGTTGTAGACTCCCCTCGAGATCGGGCCCTTCACTGATGCGCTCCTACTTTTTCGTACTTCCGCTGCTCTCCCTCGTCGCCAGCGCTGCCTTCGCGCAGGGTACGGACGACGTGGAGCTTGGCCGCGTCTCCGAGCTCGACGCCGCCAGCGCCGCGCCGGAGCAGACAGCCCCGGCCGCGAGCGAAGCGGTCGCCACGACGACGAGCACGGGCGGCTGGAAGGACGATCGCGTCGCCGAGCACGCGCCGAACCTGTACGGACAAAACGGCCTCGTGCGCGTGACGAGCGCGCGGCCGGGCAAGCACGGCTACTTCGACCTCGGGCTGCGCGCGCGCGCGTTCTACCTGCCGGACTTCATCGGCCCCGGCACCGACGAGAACGC
>CAYLZW010000310.1:0-6604 GCA_964388085.1 uncultured Myxococcales bacterium
GTCGACCGCGTAGTTGTTGTGCTCCTCGATGCCGGTGCCGATGGCGAAGATGTTCGGATCGAAGATGATGTCTTCGGGAGGGAAGCCGATGCCGGTCAAGAGCTCGTAGCAGCGCGTGCAGATGCCGACCTTGCGCTCGACGGTGTCGGCCTGTCCGTCCTCGTCGAAGGCCATGACGATGACGGCGGCGCCATAACGGCGCACCAGCCGGGCCTGCCGCAAGAACTCCTCCTCGCCCTCCTTCAGCGAGATGGAGTTGACGACGCACTTGCCCTGTACGTTCTTGAGGCCCGTCTCGAGCACCGACCACTTGGACGAGTCGATGACGATGGGCACCTTGCAGACGTCGGGCTCGGTCGCGACCAGGCGCAGGAACTTCTCCATGGCCTTCTCGCCGTCGAGCATGCCCTCGTCCATGTTGACGTCGATGAGCTGGGCGCCGCTCTCGACCTGCTGCCGCGCGACGCTCAAGGCCTCCTCGTACTGGCCCTCCCGGATGAAGCGCGCGAAGCGCTTCGAGCCGGTGATGTTGGTGCGCTCGCCGATGTTCGCGAACAAGCTCTCGGGGCCGATGCTCAACGGCTCGAGCCCGGACAGGCGCGTCCGGCGCGGCAGCTCCGGGAGCGCACGAGGAGGCAGCCCGGCGACCGCCTTCGCGATGGCGGCGATGTGCGGCGGCGTCGTGCCACAGCAGCCGCCGACGATGTTGAGCCAGCCGCTCTCGGCCCACTCGCGGATGAGGCCCGCCATGGACTCCGGGGTGTCGTCGTAGCCGCCGAGCTCGTTCGGCAGACCGGCGTTCGGGTGCACGCTCACGAGCACGTCCGCGACCTTGGCCAGCTCCTCGACGTGCGGGCGCAATTGCTCGGCGCCGAGCGCGCAGTTCAGCCCGACGCTCAACGGGTTCGCGTGGCGCACCGACGTGTAGAAGGCCTCCGGCGTCTGGCCGCTGAGGGTGCGTCCGCTCTGGTCGGTGATGGTGCCGGAGACCATGACGGGCACGCGCGCGCCGATGTCGTCGAAGACCGTCTCGATGGCGAACAGCGCCGCCTTGGCGTTCAGCGTGTCGAAGCTCGTCTCGACCAGGAGCAGGTCGGCGCCGCCGGCGAGCAGCGCGCGCGAGGCCTCGCGGTACACGCCCACCAGCTCGTCGAAGCTCGTGTTGCGCGCGCTCGGGTCGTTCACGTCGGGCGAGATGGAGAGCATGCGGCTCGTGGGGCCAATGACGCCGGCGACGAAGCGAGGCTGCTCCGGCGTCTTCTGGCTGAACGCGTCGGCCACCTCGCGCGCGAGCCGCGCGCCGTGCTCGTTCATCTCGGAGACGACGCCGGCGGTGTCGTACTCCGCCTGCGAGATGGCGTTGGCGTTGAACGTGTTCGTCTCGACGATGTCGCAGCCGGCCTCGAGGTAGGCCTCGTGGATCGCTCGCACCGCGCTCGGCTGCGTGACGTTCAACAGGTCATAGTTGCCCTTGAGCTCCTTCGCGTGCGCGCCGAAGCGATCGCCGCGGAAGTCGGCCTCGACGAGGCCGCGCTGCTGAAAGAGCGTGGCCATGGCGCCGTCGAGCACGAGGATGCGCCTACGCAGCGCCTCTTGCAGGGCGGCGATGCGGACAGGGTCGACGACGATAGAGCGACTCTGCGAGGTCATGCGGCACCCATAGCACGCTGCATTTGCGTCGGGACCGCCGACGGAGGACGGATCCGACGGCTCTCGAGCAGCTCAGCACTAGGGGGAGAGCGTGAAAGAGGATCCGCACGAGCAGGCGGACTTCACCTGGGGGTTCTTCATCTCGAAGCCGCTCTTGCCGAGCTCTTCGTGCCAGTCGAGCAGCGTGCCCGCCAGGTGCTTGAGCGACTTCGGATCGACGACGACACAGGCGCCGTGGAAGTCGTAGCGCCGGTCGCGCTCGTCAGCCGCGTCCTCGACGCGGAACAGGTACGTGAGGCCCGAGCAGCCGCCGCCCATGATGCCGACGCGGAAGACGCCGCCCGGCTTCCCTTCGGCGGCGAGCTTCTCCTGGATCTTCCGCGCGGCGCGCTCCGTCACCACGATCTCGCCCGCGGGCACCTCCACCACGGGCTCGTCCGCCGCCTGTGCGGCCGCGCTCTTCGCCTTCTTGCTGCCGATGGAGATGAGGTTCGCCATGCATCCATCCTACAGATTGAGCTCGAGGCGCGCGGCCTCGCTCATCATGCCCGGGTTCCAGGGCGGGTCGAAGGTCAGCTCGACCTCGGCGTCGGAGACGCCCTCGGCGCCCAGGGCCTTCTCCTTCACCTCGTCCGCGATGGAGGCGCCGACGGGGCAGTTCGGCGCGGTGAGCGTCATGCGCACCTTCACGTTCCCCTCGGGCTGGACCTCGATGCCGTAGATGAGGCCGAGCTCGAACACGTTCACCGGGATCTCGGGGTCGTAGACGCTCTTCAAGCACTCCACGACGCGCGACTCGATCTGGCCGGCCTCGGTCGAGAGGTCGGGCGCGTAGTCGTACGGGCGCGGCGCGGTGCCATGGCGCACCTTCGGCGCGCTGATCTGGGTCTTGGCGTTGACGACGCTGAGGTTCTTCACGGCATCACTCCGTCACTGCGTCACTCGGTGGACACCGGCGCGGCGGCCCCCTTGAGCGCGGCCTCGAGGGTGTGCCAGGCGAGCGTGGCGCACTTCACGCGCATGGGGAACGCGCGCACGCCCGCGAAGGCCGCCAGCTTGCCGAGCTCCACGTCGTCGTCGGGCGACTCCTTGCCCATGACGAGCGCGTGGAAGCTCGCGAACAGGCGGTGCGCGTCCTCGGCGCTCTTGCCCTTGACCGCCTCCGTCATCATGGAGGCCGAGGCCGTGGAGATGGCGCAGCCGTTGCCCTGAAAGGCCACCTCGCGCACCACGTCGTCCGCGTCGAGCTGCAAGAAGACGGTGATGCGATCGCCACAGAGCGGGTTGTGCCCCTCGGCGTGCTCGGTGCCGTCGCCCGAGAGCGCGCCGAAGTTCCGCGGCCGCTTCTTGTGGTCGAGGATCATCTCCTGGTAGAGGTCGCCGAGCTCGCTCATCGCATCACCTCGATGCAGCGCCAGAGCGCGCGTACCAGCGCGTCCACGTCGTCCGGCGTGTTGTAGAACGCGAAGCTCGCGCGCGCGGTGGCGGGCACGCCGAAGAAGTCCATCACCGGCTGCGCGCAGTGGTGCCCGGTGCGGATGGCGACGCCCTCTTGATCGCAGATGGTGCCGACGTCGTGCGGGTGGATGTCGAAGAGCTCGAAGCTCACGACGGACGCGCGCGAGGCGGCGCCGCCGATGAAGCTCAGCCCGTCCACGCGCGCGAGCTGGGCCAAGGCGTAGCCGAGGAGGTCGGACTCCCAGGCGGCGATGCGCGCCATGCCGATGCCGTCGATGTAGTCGAGAGCGCTCGCCAGCGCGATGACGCCGGTGATGTCGGGCGTACCGGCCTCGAACTTGTGCGGCACCTCGTTGTAGGTCGTCTGATCCCACGTGACCGAGCGGATCATGTCCCCGCCGCCCTGCCACGGCGGCATGCGCTCGAGCAGCTCGAGCTTGCCGTAGAGGACGCCCACGCCGGTCGGTCCGTACAGCTTGTGCGCCGAGAGCGCGTAGAAGTCGCAGCCGAGCTCCTTGACGTCGACGCGCGTGTGCGGCGCCGCCTGCGCGCCGTCGACGAGCACGTAGGCGCCGCGGGCCTTGGCGAGCGCGCTCATGCGCTCGACGGGGTTCACGGTGCCGAGCGCGTTCGAGACGTGCGCCATGGACACGATGCGCGTGCGCTCGCTGAGCAGGGCCTCGTACTCGGGGAGCTTCACCTGGCCGAGCTCGTCGATGGGAGCGACCTTCAGCTTCGCGCCGGTGCGCTCGCAGAGCATCTGCCAGGGGACGATGTTCGAGTGGTGCTCGAGCGCGGTGATGAGCACCTCATCGCCACGCTTGACCTCGCTCTGTCCGAGCGTCCACGCGACGAGGTTGATGGCCTCGGTGGTGCCGCGCGTGAAGACGATCTCTCGCGCGTCCTCGGCGCCGAGGAAGGCCCGCACGCGCTCGCGTGCGTGCTCGTAAGCCTCCGTCGCGCGCTGGCTCAGCAGGTGGACGCCGCGGTGGATGTTCGCGCGATCCCGCGTGTACGCGCGCACGAGCGCGTCCACGACGACCTTCGGCGTCTGGCTCGAGGCCGCGTTGTCGAGGTAGACGAGCGGCTTGCCGTTCACCTCCTGCGACAGCGCGGGAAAGTCCGCGCGCAGCGCCGCGACGTCGAAGGGCGCCTCGGGCCGCTCCACGACGGGCAGGTGCACCTGTGCGGCGGCGGTCAGCGCGCTCACCCGGCACCTCCGCGCTCACGCTCGTCGTCGCTGCCGTTCTCGTTGTTGTGCCGCAGCTCGCGCAGCTTCAGGCGCACGGCCTCGGTGGCGCGCTCGCGCACGGCCTTGTCGCCGACCTGATCGAGCACCTCGAGCGCGAACGCGTCCGTCAGCATGTGCGAGGCCGCCTCCTCGGAGAGGCCGCGGCTCCGCAGGTAGAAGAGCTGCTCCTCGTCGAGCTGGCCCACGGTGGTGCCGTGCGCGGCCTTGACGTCGTCGGCGTAGATCTCGAGCTGCGGCTTGGTGTCGATCTCGGCCGTGTCCGCGAGCAGGAGGTTGTGGTTCGTTTGCGCGGCGTCGGTCTTCTGCGCGTCCGGACGCACGAACACCTTGCCGTTGAACACCGCGTGGCCCTCGGCCCCCATCAGGCCCTTGTAGATCTGCCGGCTGGTGCAGTGCGGCACCCGGTGGTCGATGACGCTGTGTACGTCCGTGTGCTGCTCGCGCGCGACGTAGATGCCGTCGACGCGGCAGCTCGCCTCTTCGCCGTCGAGGGAGACGTTCAGGTCGACGCGGCTGAGCGAGCCGCCGAGCCAGAGCCCGAAGGACTCGTAGCGAGCGCCGGCCGCGACCTGCACCGCCACGGTGCCGATGAACGAGCTGCCGCGGCCCTGTCGCTGCCAGACGTGGTGCTCGAGGCTGGCGCCCTCACAGAGCACGACCTCGGTGATGAGGTTCGTGAACGAGCGCCCTTCGCCGAGGTGCTCCTCGATCAGCGTCAGCTTGGCGCCCTTCTTCACGACGATGACGCCGCGCGGATGGACCTCATGACCGGCGCCGCCGTTCACGTCGTGCGTGAGGAAGAGCGGCTCGGCGGCGACGTGCCCCTCGGGCACCACCAGCGAGTAGCCGCGCTGAAAGAACGCGCCGTTGAGCGCCACGAAG
The DNA here is from genome assembly GCA_964388085.1 of uncultured Myxococcales bacterium. Lineage (GTDB taxonomy): Bacteria > Myxococcota > UBA727 > UBA727 > CAYLZW01 > CAYLZW01. The sequence continues at coordinate 5,243 of CAYLZW010000310.1, forward strand.
GGAGCCCGCTCGAGGGACGCCACGCTGCCGATCAGCGCCTCGTCGTCGTCGAGCGTGCGTACGAGCGACGCGTCGCCGGAGCGGACCTTCCACGACCAGGCGGCGTCGCCGCGCTCGTGCTTCCAACCGGTCTTCTCGACCTCGGACACGTTCGTGTAGCGCCAGTCCTCGTGGCCTCGGCCGCGCGGGCCTCTGGCGGGGAAGCCCTGCGCCACGAAGGCGGCGAGCGCGCGCTCATGGAGCTTCGCGAAGGGAGCGTGCGCGAGCTCGAGGCCGCGAAAGCGCTCCTGGTAAGCGGCGACCGTCGTCATGTCACGCTCCCGCGCCGGCGGGGATGTCCGCGTAGCCGGTCTGCTCCACCTCGAGCGCAAGGTTCTTGTCGCCCGAGCGCGCGATGCGGCCGTTCTTCAGGATGTGCACGAAGTCGGGCTCGATGTAGTCGAGCAGCCGCTGGTAGTGCGTGACGAGGATGAACGAGTGCTCCTCGTCGCGCAGCGCGTTCACGCCCTTGGCCACGAGGCGCAGCGCGTCCACGTCGAGGCCGGAGTCGATCTCGTCGAGCACCGCGAGCTTCGGGTTCAGCACCACGAGCTGCAGGATCTCGTTGCGCTTCTTCTCGCCGCCCGAGAAGCCGACGTTCACGTAGCGCGACTTGAACTCGTCGCTCATCTCGAGCAGCGCCATCTTGTCCTTGAGGAGCTTGATGAAGTCGTAGGCGTCGAGCTCGTCTTCGCCGCGGGCCTTGCGCATGGCGTTCAGCGCCGAGCGCAGGAAGTAGTTGTTCACCACGCCCGGGATCTCGACGGGGTACTGGAAGGCGAGGAACAGGCCGGCGGCGGCGCGCTCCTCGACGGAGAGCGCGAGCAGGTCCTGGCCTTCGAAGCGCACCTCGCCCGACGAGACCGCGTACTCCTCGCGGCCGGCGAGCACCTGCGCGAGCGTGCTCTTGCCCGAGCCGTTCGGCCCCATGATGGCGTGCACCTCCCCCGGCTTCACCTCGAGCGAGAGGCCCTTCAGGATGTCGTTGCCGGCGACGGACGCGTGCAGGTTCTGGATGGACAGCATGGGCGGGCTCCGGAGGAGAGGCGAGCAGCAGAGGGGTAAGCGACGACGTCAGCCGACGGCGCCTTCGAGGGACACGGCCAAGAGGTTCTGGGCTTCGACGGCGAACTCCATGGGGAGCTGGCGAAAGACCTCCTTGCAGAAGCCGTTGACGATGAGGTTCACGGCGTCCTCCTCGGAGAGGCCGCGCTGGCGGCAGTAGAAGACCTGGTCTTCGCTCACCTTCGAGGTGGACGCCTCGTGCTCCACGCGCGCCGAAGGGTTCTTCACCTCGACGTAGGGGAAGGTGTGTGCGCCGCA
>CAYLZW010000311.1:0-6581 GCA_964388085.1 uncultured Myxococcales bacterium
AGCGGCAGCTCGTTGGCGTCGTCGATGTCGTGATCACCGAAGCGCAGGATGACGTCGCCGGCGATGAGGCCCGCCTCGGCCGCGGGACCCCCCTCGAGCACCTGGCGCACGAGCGCGCCGCGCGGGCGCTCGAGGCCGAAGCCGCGCGCGAGCTCGGGGGAGACCGGCTGGATGCCGACGCCGATCCACGAGCGCACGATGCGGCCGTTCTCTTTGAGCGACGGCAGCATGCGCTTGATCATGTTGATGGGGATGGCGAAGCCGATGCCCTGCGCCGCGGCGTTGATGGCGGTGTTCATGCCGACCACCTCGCCGTGCAGGTTCACGAGCGGCCCGCCCGAGTTGCCGAAGTTGATGGACGCGTCCGTCTGCAGGAAGTCGTACAGCCCCATGCGTCCGCTCGGGTTCACGTCGCGGCGGCCGCGCGCGGACAGGATGCCCATGGACACCGTCTGCTCGAGGCCGAAGGGGTTGCCGATGGCGACGACGAAGTCGCCGACCTTGAGCGCGTCGCTGTCGCCGAGCGGGATGACCGGCCACTGCCGCTTCGGGCCCTCGAGCTTGATGAGGGCGACGTCGGTCTTGGCGTCGGTGCCGATGACGCGCGCCGGCACCTCGACGCGGGAGAGCCCCACGCGCACGCGGATGCTGGTGGCGTTCTCGATGACGTGATGGTTCGTCAGCGCGTAGCCCGAGGGGTGGATGAGAAAGCCCGAGCCCTGGCCCTCGATGGGCGTGTCCGGTCCGCCGAACAGCGGCGGGTGACCGGGCGGCATGCCCTCGGCGGCCTCCCCCATGGGCGCCTCCGTGATGACGACGAGGGAGGCCGGCTCCACGCGCTCCACGAGCGGCGACACCGAGGGGATCTGGATGGGGCGCACCTTCTTGTCGAGCGTGACCCAGAGGTCGTCCGGCGCGGCCGCGGCCAGCGGCGCCGCCGCCGCCAGCGGGAGCGCGACGCAGAGGGAGAGCAGGACCGGGCGCAGGGGGGGCAGCAGGATGGACATCGGCTCCTCGCGGCTCTTTCCGATCGAGATAGCACCTTGCGGGTGTCGTCTGCCGGGCCCGGGGATCTTTGCAGCAGGACACCGTGAGCGTCCGTCCCGCACAGGCTGCAGCCCGCGCCGGTGTAGGCTGCCGCTCATGGAGCTCAACGGTCGCCTCGTCGTCGTCAGCGGCGCCTCGTCCGGCATCGGCCGGGAGGTCGCGCTCGCCTTCGCGTCCGCGGGCGCCAAGGTGCTGGTGCTCGCGCGCACGGAGTCGAAGCTCGCCGAGCTGGTCGCCGCCATTCGCGCGCGCGGCGGCGAAGCGCACGCCTACCCGGTGGATCTGGCCGACATCGCCGCCACCCAGGCGGTCGCCGAGCGCATGCTGCGCGAACGGGGCGTCCCCGACGTCATCGTCAACAACGCCGGCGCCGGCCGCTGGCTCGCGCTCGACGAGACCGACCCGCTCGAGGCCGTACAGATGACGGCCGTGCCCTACCTCGGCGCCTTCGCCCTCACCGCCTCGCTAGCGCCCGCCATGGTCGCGCGCGGCAGCGGTGTCGTCGTCAATGTGACCTCGCCGGCCGCCATCGCGCCCTTCCCAGGCTCAGCGGCCTACTCGGTGGCACGCTCGGCCATGCGCGCCTTCGACGACGCCATCGAGGCCGATCTGCGCGGCACCGGCGTGCGCCCCATGCTCGTCTTGGCGGCCGAGGTCGAGAGCGATTACTTCACCAACAACCCCGGCACCAAAGAGCGCCTGCCGACCATCTCGCGCTACATCGGCACCCTCTTGCCGGCCGAGGTGGCGCGCGCGCTCGTCGAGGGTGTGCGCAAGGGGCGCCGCAGCGTCGTCATCCCGCTGCGTCTACGCGCGACGCTGCTGCTGTACCGGTTCTTTCCCGGCACCATCAAGCGCATCGTCTGGTCGACGGGCTGGAAGCGGCCCAAGGCATTGCGCTGATCAGAGCTCTTCATCAACGCTTCGAGCCCGCCAACCACCGCTCAGCATTATCCCAATAGATCTTCTTCAAGATCGGCTCCGGCAGCCCCATGCCCGTGACGATGCCGCTCGCCTCGCGCCCCTTCTCGAAATAACGCGAGTACCCCTCCGCCAGATCGAACTGGAACTGGTCGAGCTCGAGCTGATCGCGCGTGCCGAGGAGCACCTTGAAGTACCACGACGTCGTCTTCTCCTTGTTGCCCGTGATGACGGAGTCGCTGCCATAGACGATGCGGTCCTGGAACTCGTCGAAGAACTTGCGGAACAGCTCCTTGTGCTCGGCCATGCGGTAGATGCCGTCGATGAGGATGTCGCGGGTACCGAGGCTGGTGTCGACGTAGAGGTTCGGGTACTTGCGCATCAGCTCGGCGAGCATCGGCATGTACTTCTCGGGCTTCCAGAAGCAGACGCCGAAGTGCGGCACCATGACGTTGAGCTTCGGGTGCTTCTCCATCACCTTCTCGAACTCGCCGTGCCATTTGGTCAGGTTGATGTGCCAGTTGATGGGCAGCCCGATCTCCTCGAAGTAGGCGTACACGGGCATCATCTTCGGGTCGTCGAGCGGCTGCTTGTGCAGGTTCGAGTGTCCCGAGTAGAGCTTCACGCCCTTGCCGCCGGCGGCCACGTGCGCCTTGGCGCGCGCGAGCGGATCGTCGTCGTCGGGCGAGAGCGTGAAGAAGGGCACGATCTCGTCCGGGTACAGCTTGGCCGCGTTCAGCACGGTCTCGAAGTTCTCCGACATGGAGGGCTCGCCCTGCTCGCCCTTGCCGAACAGGGTGAAGCGCGGGCTCGCGACGATGACGGTCTTCTTCACGTTCAGCGCGCGCGCGGCGGGCAGGTAGCGCTCGAGGTGCCGCTCCTTCAGGAGGTGCTCGTGCGTGTTGATGGCGGGCAGGAGATTCCGCACGGGCGCGTCCGCGGACAGCCGCGAGCGCAGCGCCACCACCTCGGCCTCGAGGCCGTACGCCTTCTTCTGCAGCTCGGCCTTGCTCGGGCCCTTGCTCTGCGCCTTGGCGCTGCCCTTCGCCGTCCCCGCCGGCGCTTCGCGGCAGGCGCCCGCGAGCATGAGCGGCAGCAAGAGGGCGAGCAGCGTAGAGGCGGTCTTCGACATGATGGCGGCCTTTTGGCGTCGGGGAGGCGCGAGCGCTGACAGAAGAAGATGGCCCCGTCAGGGGGCCAGCTTCGTCGTCAACAGGGAGCGTATGGTTCGATCAGCCGCCGAAGCCCGAGGAGCTGCGGAAGCGGCCGACCGAGCCCGAGCGCGTGCCGAGGATCTTCCCGGAGCTGTTCATGCGCGTCGACACGCGGCCGAAGCCGGTGGGCTTGGTCTTGCCGACGCCGCGGCCGCCGCCCGTCGTGCGGCTCGAGAACATCGTCGGGCGCGTGCGCGGCTTGTAGGACGGCGCGCGCGAGCGGCGGGGAGGCGCGCTGGTCGCCCGCGTCCAGCCGTAGCCGGGCATCGGGTACCAGATGAACATGGGGTAGTGCGAGTAGAAGTACGTGTGGTGATGCTGGCTGCCGCCGTAATAGTAGCCGCGCGTCGGGTCGCTCTCGGAGACGGTGGCGCTCGGATCCTTCTGGAAGGCGTCGAGCGGCACCTGCGAGACCTGCAGGCCGGCCTGCTCGTACTCGACGATGCTCTCGTTCAGGTCGTCGCTCTCGACGTTGGACTCGGTCATGGGCACGTAGACCACGCGCTTGATGCCGGCCTTCTTGAGGTCGTCCGCCGAGGGGGGCGCGACGAAGTAGCGGTTGTCGAACTGCGTGTCGTGGTTCACCGACGGCACGATGCGCGTCGAGTCGAGGATGAGCGCGGCCGGCGCCTTGGCGGCGTCACGCTTCGTCTTCTTGGCGTCGAGCTCGACCGCGTAATAGAGCGCGGAGCCGAGCGTCTCGTGGCTCTTCACGACGCCCTTTGGGTGCGGCCAGTTGTCGAAGTAGAAGACCGGCTCGGCGAATTCCGCCAGGCCGGCGGCGGCGGCGGGCGCGTGCGCGCCGGGCACATCGACGATGAGCAGCGTCTCCTTCGGATCGGACACGCTCGTGACGACGCTGCCGAGCGCGCGCGCCTGGTCATGGGTCTGCTGCGTCTGCGCCGTCGTCACGGGGCGGATCTGCGACGCGAGCGTGGCCTGCTCGAGCGACTGGAACAGCGACGGCATCTGCCACGCGGCGTAGGTCGGGTTCTTCGGGCGGATGAGCTCGAGCGCGTTGGCCGGCTGCGCGTACGAGCGCCAGGCGTCCGAGCTCTGCACGTCCGACGTCGTGGCGCCCTGGAAGACCAGCTTCTGGTTCGTGTCACCGACGTCCCAGCCGCCCTTCTTCTGGGCCTCGAGCGCGTCGAGCTCCTTCACCTCGTCGTCGCTGCAGCCCGCGAGGCCGGCCAGCGCGGCGAGGCCGAGGCCGAGCTTGTGCGCGTCGCGCCGCGAGAGCGAGTGCTCCCACCAGCCGGCGTTCTGCTCGGGGGCGATGTTCGAGTCGGTCATGGGCGTGCTCCTTCAGCGTGCGAACGGCGTGGATGAAACGGCTCGGTCCAAACGGCCCGGCGTGAACGGCGCCCCGAACGCACGGGGCGAAGCGTGGGCAGACGCGAGCGAGGCTACCCCAGCTCCGGCAGAAAGGGGGTGACCACGCGCGCATCGTACCCGGTGGTGATGCCCTCCTCCGCGAGGCGCACCATGAGCCCGCCCGTGCGCCCGCCGAGCAGGAACACGCCGTAGTTCGGCAGCCAGCTCTTGCCGAGCGGGCAGACGAGCGGCTTGACGCGGAAAAAGCGTTGTACGCACCAGACATGGGGCAGCGCAGCGTCGAGGGCGAGCGCCCACTGCTCGTCGTCGACGTTCGGGCCGACCAGCACCTCGTCGCCCTCGCAGCCGAAGTCGCTCTTCAGCACCCAGCGCTCGCGCTCGCTCTTGAGCTGCGCTCGATCGAGCGTGTCGAGGCGCCGCGTCTCGGGGATGAGCTCCGAGATGGTGCGCTGCGAGGCCTCGCTGAAGCGCGCCTTCTCCTCGTGGAAGAACGCCATGGCGAGCTTGTCCTGCGCGATCAGCGCGCCGAACGGGTTCACCACCGAGACCTTGCCCTTGCGCTCGGCGTCGAGCAGCAGGCCGAGCTCCTGGCTGAGCGGCTCGGGGTCCGGCACGTCGTCCTCGTCGGCGAAGATGCGCGGGCGCTCGCCCCACCAGTCGGTCTTGTAGTGGCGCAGGATGAGCTCGACCGGCTCTCCGAGCACGCGCACGCCGCCGTCCTCGCCGCGCGAGAGGTTCAGCGGCGAGCCGAGCACGACGTGGACGCCGCGCTCCTCGAAGAAGCGCTGGTACAGGCGGATGAGCGTGATGTCCTCGGGCAGATCCGTCGGATAGAGGATGCCGATGGAGCCCGGCTCGCTGTCGTCGCCCGTGCGCCGCTGGTGATACTGCAGGAGCACGCGCCAGAGCCGCTCCTCGAGGTCGCCGTTGAGCGGCCGCAAGCCCTGATGGTGCGGAGCGATGAACGGATAGGGGACGAGGGTCTCGACCTGGCCGCTCGGCGTGTCCGCGTTCAGCTCGCAGACCTTCAGCGTGTCGTCGTCGCAGTAGAACATGTCCATGCGCGCGAAGCCGTGCCAGTCACCGTCCGAGGCGAGCCACATGAGCTTGTAAAACGGCGGCAGGTGGAAGAACGAGTCGAGCAGCGCGGGCTCCCGCCAGACGATCTGGCAGAGCTCGTGGTACAGCGCGCCGATGCGCTCGCCGGCGTGGTGAATGCGCTCGTAAAACGCGTCCGGCACAACGAGGGGAGCCGAATAGAAGATGGGCCGGCCGTCGTAGTAGGGATCGTTGACGAGGCAGCTCTCCTCGAGCTCCCGCGCGAAGTCGGCATAGGGACGCGTCTCGGGCAGCAGGTAGGGCAGCAGGTCGCGCGGCTCGCTCACAGGCAGGAGAGTTAGCAACGGTTGCGCGCGGCGGAAAGGCGCCTGATCCTCGCGGCGCCGAGGGGCGCGAACAACCCCCTGAGCGCCGGGCACAGGTCGTGGTACGGCTGTCCGCCGAGCCAGGAGGAGCCGTGAGCGAGCTGTCAGAAAAAGCCTGCGTCCCTTGCAGGGGGGGCGTGCCGCCGCTGACCGACGACGAGCAGCGCCCGCTGCTCGAGAAGCTCGGCGGCGGCTGGCTGGTGGTGGACGGGCGTCACCTCGAGAAGACCTTTCGCTTCGACGACTTCAAGGAGGCGCTCGCGTTCACGAACCGCGTCGGGGAGGTCGCCGAGCGCGAGGCGCATCACCCCGACATCTACCTCGCCTGGGGCAAGGTGACGCTGACCCTCTGGACACACAAGATCGACGGGCTGACGGAGAGCGACTTCGTGCTGGCGGCCAAGCTCGAGGAGCTGTGAGCGAGCGCTGAGCGCTTGCACACGCGAAGGCCGGAGCGAGGGACGGATGGGCAGGGGCGTCATCAAGACCCACTTCTTCGCGCTCTGCGTCGTGCGCCTCGGGCACCGCTTTCTCCTCGTCGAGGAGCTCGATCGCGCGGGCTGGTACCTGCCCGGCGGCCGCGTCGAGCCGGGCGAGACCTTCGTGCAGGCGGCCGAGCGCGAGACGCTCGAGGAGACCG
>CAYLZW010000312.1:0-4202 GCA_964388085.1 uncultured Myxococcales bacterium
GTGTCGGTGATGAGGCGGTTGTCGGTGTTGAGCGACACGCGCACGCCGAGGTCGTAGTAGAGGCGCAGCGGGTGGTGCGCGAGGTCCTCGACGACGCTGGTCTGCAGGTTGCTCGAGAGACAGACCTCGAGCGGGATGCGGTGGTCGGTGACATAGGCGAGCAGGTCGCCGTCCTCGGCGAGGCGGGTGCCGTGGCCGATGCGGTGCGCGCCGCAGTAGTGCAGCGCCTGCTTGATGCTCTCGGGGCCGTACGCCTCGCCCGCGTGCACCGTCGTGTTCATGTTGTTGTCGAGGACGAGGCCGAAGCTGTCCGCGTGCTTCTTGGCGGGGTTGCCGAGCTCACCGCCCGCGAGATCGAAGGCGACCACGCCGCGGTTTTTGTAGGCCACCGCGAGCTCGGCGAGCCGGAAGCTCTCCTTCGGATCGATGTTGCGGATGCCGCAGAGGATGACGCCCGTCGTGACGCCGTACTGGCGCTCGGCGCGCTTGAGCCCCGCGAGCACCGCCTCGACGATGCGCGCGAGCGAGAGCCCGCGGCGCGTGTGCAGGATGGGCGCGTAGCGCACCTCGAGGTGCCAGACGTTCTCTTGGGCGGCGTCCTCGGCGAGCTCGAAGGCGGCGCGCTCGAGCGCGTCCTCGGTCTGCAGCACCGCGCAGGTGATGTCGAAGGCCTTCAGGTACTCGACGAGGTCCTTGCACACCTCGCCCATGTGGATGGCCCGCGCGAGGCCCTCCACCGTATCGGCGGGCAGCTTCACGCGTTGGCGCTCGGCGAGCTCGAGGATGGTCGACAGGCGCAGGCTGCCGTCGAGGTGACAGTGCAGGTCGGTCTTCGGCAGCTGCGCGAGCAGCTCCCGCGTGATGGGCGGCGCCGTGTTCGGCCGCGGGCCGCTCTCGAGAGGCTTCTTGGCGTTGCCGTCCGGGCTCATGCGCTCTTCTCCCCGTCGCTCACGTCGTCATCCGCACCATCGTCGTCAGCATCGTCGTCAGCATCGTCGTCGTCGCCGGCGGTCGGGTAGCGTTGCACGTCATCCACGCCCGCCTCGAGCGTACCCTCTAGCGCATCGAAGGCATGAAAGCTGCCGGCGCGGAACGCCGAGGTGCGCAGGTCGAAGGGCAGCAACTTCAGCAAGATCGGTAAGAGCACCGCGCCGCCGGGCAGCGACAAGAGCGCCAGCGAGGGCACGGCCTTGGCCACGTCGACGAGCTGCGCGCGCATGCGAGCCTGCTCCTCCCGGGAGAGCCGCTGGCCGGCGGCGCCGCGCGCGAGCAGCACCGCGAGATCGCCCGTCTCGCGCACCTCGACGACGAGGGACTCGAGGTTCTGGCGCACGAGCCGGGACGCGCGCGCCGCGAGGGGCGGGCGCGAGGCGTGGAAGCGCTCCGCGTGCGCGAGCGGGTTGAAGGCCTCACGGTTTTGCGCGACGAAGCGCTCCACGCGACGCTCGAGCCGCTCGCGCAGCGCCGGCGAGAGGCCGAGGCGAAGCACGAGCGCGTCCACCCAGCGCCGCTCCGCCTGGGACACGCGCCCGTCGAGCAGCGCGGCGAGCAGCGCGTGATCGACGACGAGCTCCCTGTCCTCGGGGCGCACGAGCGCGGCCACGGCGTCCACGTCCGGCGGCTGCTTCACGAAGCCGAGCAGCCGAACCCTCTCCGCCTTCGGGAGCCCCAGGTTCTTTACGTGCCACACCTGCGTGGCGCGCGAGAGGCCGTGATCGGTGTCCTCGCGCTCCGCCGACAGCGACGCGATGGCCGCGACGAGGCCTTCTCGCCGGTGCGCGAGCGCGGCGCGCAGCGTCTCCCCCGCACCCGCGCCCGGCCGCGATCCGTACGACAGCGCCACCGCCTCGCCGACCGCCTCGGCCTCGGCAGCGACGAGGGCGTGGTTCAAGGTCAGGCCGAGCAGCGGGTTGCCGACGAGGAACCGGCGCTGCACGAGCGCCTTCGCGACGAGCCCCAGCGCCTTCTCGGCCGCCCCCGGGTGCTCCGCGTCGAGCAGCTCGGTGGCCGCCGCGTCTCGTCCGACCGCCAGCGCGAGCCCCGCGGCGAGCGCCTTGCTGCGCGCCCGGCGCTCGGCGCGTGGATCGATCACCTGCGCCCCGAGGTGCGAGGTGACGAGGTGCGTCTGGTCGACGAGCACGGCGAGCAGCGCGATGAGCGGCGCGAGCTCACCGGCGCTGTTCGACACCCGCTGGCCCTCGCGCAAGAGCGGCGCTCCGTAGCGCAGCCCGCGTCGACGAGAGAACGCGAGCAGCGCGCGCCTGAGGCGCCACGCGGGAGGCCGCGGCAACGGCAGCAACGACGGGGACGGCGTCCGGCGCTCCGGCGGGTACGCCTCCTCGAGGAAGGTCGCGAGCCAACCGCTCGGCGCCTTCATGGCGACGTCTCGGCGACGAGCGCTCCCTCCACGCGCGCGAGGTCGTCGGGCAGCGGCGCCTCGAACAAGAGGCGCTCGCCGGTCTTCGGGTGCGTGAAGGCGAGGCGCCAAGCGTGCAGCGCCTGTCGCTCGAGCTGTAGCACCGCGTCCCGCACGGCGCCCGGCCGAATGCGCTTCTCGGGCCTCACGCCGCCGTAGGCGTCGTCGTGCAGCAGCGGAAAGCCGAAGTCGGCGAGGTGCGCGCGGATCTGATGCGTGCGGCCGGTGCACAGCGTCACCTCGAGCTCGGTCACCGCGTCGGCGCTCCTGACCACGTGGAAGCGCGTGTGCGCGCGCCTCACGCCGGCCACGGGCTCCCCCTCGTCGGGGGCCGGCAGCTTCGTCGTGAAGCGGCGGCGGTCGTCTGTGTCGCGGCGGTGCCCGGTGATGAGCTCGAAGTCGTCCTTGCGCGGGCGGCCGAGACAGAACGCGAGGTAGGTCTTGTCCACCTCGCGCTGCTTGAAGGCGAGCGAGAGCGCGCGGTGCGTCTCGTCGTCGAGGGCCACCACGAGGGCGCCGCTCGTGTCCTTGTCGAGGCGGTGCACGATGCCGGGCCGCTGCTCGCCGCCGATGACGACGTGCGGCGCACGAAAACGGATCGCGTTCGCCAGCGTGCCGCTCGGGTTGCCCGCGCCGGGGTGCACCACCATGCCGGCGGGCTTGTCGACGACGAGGAGGTGCTCGTCCTGGTACAGGACGGCGAGCGCGAGATCCTCGGCGATGAGCTCGGTGGGCGGCGGCGCCGGCTCGTCCACGATGACGATCTCGCCAGGCGCGACCTTACGCGCGGCGCGCGCGACGACGCCGTCGAGGGTCACGCGCTGGTCGTCGATGAGCGCCTTCAGACGCGAGCGCGACAGATCGAGCAGCGCGCCCGTCAGGAAGACGTCGAGCCGCTGGCCGGACGCCGCCTCGGGGACGACGAGCTCACGCCTCCTGGCGGTCACGGTGCACGATCACCAGATCTTCGACTTCACGTGGCCCTTCGACTTCATGATGATGTCGACGATGGCCTTGTCGAAGAAGTTCGTGCTCGCGTCGAGCTCGGGCGTGATGCGGCCGCGATAGAGCTCGCGGCCCTCCTCGAGCTGCTCGGCGATCTCGTCGAAGAGGCTGTCCTCCGTGATGCCACGGATGATCTTCTCCTCGTTGTAGAGCGAGATGTCCGACGCGATGGTGCGCGCGAGCCGGATGGCGCGCTCGGGTGTGTCGATGGGCTGTGCCATGGAGCAAACCTAGCACCGACTTCGGGCTGCGCGACAGGTTCAAGTCCGCTGTGACGCGAAGCTGGCGTCACTTCCCGAAGCGACCGACGAAGCTGATGTACCCCTCGGCGAGCTGTTTCTTGTCCACGCGCAGCACCCGGGCGATCTGCGTCAAAAAGCCGCGCAGGTAGACGCGGGCGGGCAGGTCGTCGACGTTCTGCTCCTCGATGGCCTTCAGGTAGCTCTTGCTGATGTGCGTCTGCTCGGCCAGGTCTTCGAGCGAGATGCCGCGCGCCTCGCGCAGCCGACGGATGACGCCGCCGTTCACCTCGCCGTCGCTCGCGAGCGGCAGGTCCTCGTCGAAGTCGCTGGTGCCGGAGCGGCGGAGCACCCGAGGCTCCGCCACGAGGCCGTCGCTGCCGGCGTCGCTGTAGAGCCAGGGCCTGCGGCTCACGTTCGTCTCGCTGGAGGACGGCGGCGTCGTCACCGGAGGGCTCGTGACGGGGGCCGTCGTCGTCACCGGCGGCGTCGTCACCGGCGGCGTCGTCACCGGCGGCGTCGTCACCGGCGGCGTCGTCACC
>CAYLZW010000312.1:4302-6553 GCA_964388085.1 uncultured Myxococcales bacterium
CGTCGTCACCGGCGGCGTCGTCACCGGCGGCGTCGTCACCGGCGGCGTCGTCACCGCACGCTCCGGCGGCGGCACCACGACCGGCGACAGAAAGCGCAGCGCCGGCTTCTTCGGCCTCACCGGCAGCGGTGGCGGCGTCTGTGGGTCGCGGGCCGCGGGCTTCGCGGCAGGGGCCTCAGCCCGCGCGGCGGCCGCGGCGTCACGGGCAGGGGTCGCGGGCGGCAGCTCCAGCGGATCGTCGTCGAGGATCGGCTCCGCTTCGGCGCTCGTGATGAGCGTAATGCGCGTGTCCTCGTCGTCGTCACCGAGCTCCGGCGGCAGCTCGGCGGCCGCCCGCGCGGGCAGGGTGATCGCTTCGCCCAGGCCGGACACGTCGGTGTCGTTCGCTTGGCGGCCTGCCCTCGCCCGCCGCGCCGCCTCGCGCTTGCGACGACGACGGGCGCGGCGTCCTTTGGCCGCTGTCTCGCGCTCGCTCGGATCCCGGTCGCCGTGCTCCCGCAAGACGGCGCCACCCTCGCTCGCCGGCTCAGCGCAGCCCTCATCGAAGCGCGCGCGGGCGCTCGGATCGCCGAGCACGGCGTAGGCGCGCTCGACCTCCTGACGAGCGCTCTCGCGAGCCTCGGGATCGAGCATCAGGTAGCCGCCGAGGCTCTGCCCGTCGATGATGCGCAGCGCGCGCTGGTAGGCCGCCTCGATCTCCGCCGCGCTCGCCGCCGACGTCACGTCGAGGATCTCATACCAGTCGGGGGCGCCGGCCGTGCTCGGCCCGCGCTCGTCGCTCTTGGCGCCGCGGTTCCCTGCGCTGTGCTCGCTCATGCGCGACCGTTCTCTCATCGTCGTCAAGCAGCCTTCTGGCTCTCCAGGGTCTTGGCCTCCACCCGTCCCGCGATCGTGCGAATGGCGCGCGCCGCCGGTGACGTCGGCGCCGAGCGTAACAGGGGCACGCGGGAGCGTACGCTACGCCGCACCTCGAGGTCCTGGGGCACCGTCCCGAGGACCTCGAGCGGGATGCCAAAGAAGCGCCGACAGCCGCTCGCCATGTCCTCGGCCAGGAGCTCGTCGTCGGTGTTCTCCGCCACGTCATTGACGACGAGAAACGGGGTGAAGCTGCGCATCTGCGCCTCGACCTCGCGGCCCACCTCGGCGTCGCGCGCGTAGATGGCGCGCATCACGTCGGCGGGGGTGTTGAGGCGCGTGGCGCTGCGCATGTTCGAGGCGGCCTCGACGATCTCGCTGATGCCATAGGCGCGGCCGACGTTCTTGAGGCGCCGCAAGAAGCCCGCTTTCAAGAAGCGGTAGGCGTTCTCGACGCTGGTGGGCTCGGGACGCGCGACCAGGATGCGCAGATCGGCGATGAGGAAGAAGTCGACGATGTTGAACGCGGTGCCGGCGCCGAGGTCGAGCACCATGAAGTCGCAGTCGAAGGTGTGCAGGTGGCGTAAGAGCCGCATCTTCTGGTGGTACTGCGGGTTCGCCGCGTCGATGTCGTCGAGGGCGCCGGAGAGCAAGCTGAGGTTCGCGAAGGGCGTCTGCACCGCCACCTCGTCGAGCGCCTTCCCCTTGGTGATGAAGTCCGACAGGGTGGCGAGCGGCGGCGGCACGCCGAGCACCGTGTGCACGTTGGCGCCGCCGAGGTCAGCGTCGACGATCAACACGCGGTGCCCGCGCTCCGCGAGCGCGACGGCGAGGTTCGTGGAGAAGACGGTCTTCCCCGCGCCACCCTTGCCGCCGCCTACCGCGATGATCTGACCGGCCCGGCGAGCGGACCCTGTCTCTTCCACCTGGCCTCCGCGATCGTGCCAACCCATGTCGGGAACGCCGCCTGGAAAGGCCATGGTAGAGACTTCGGCCACCAACCCTCAAATTTGCGTAACGGAGCCAGGAGCGAAGACGGGGCCTCCGGCGCGGGCCCCGGACAGACGCAAAGTTTGCAGGAGCCCGCTCAGTCGGGGAGCAGCTCGGTGTTCCAGTAGGAGGCGGCCACCGGGTCGAGGAACGGCAGCCACTCCTTGTAGGGCACCTTGCCGAGCAGCGGCGTCAGCGTGCTCCACGACGGGCGGCGCGGCTCCCGCAGCAGCTTCATGGCCGCCTGCTTCGGCGTCCGGCCGCCCTTCGAGAGGTTGCAGCGCACGCACGAGCACACGACGTTCTCCCACGTGGTGCGCCCGCCCTGGGAGCGCGGCACGACGTGGTCGAGGTTCAGCTGGTGCCGCGGCAGCGTGCGCTCGCAGTACTGACAGGTGAAGCCGTC
>CAYLZW010000313.1:0-6526 GCA_964388085.1 uncultured Myxococcales bacterium
CACCCGCTGCCGGAGAAGATCTCGGGCTCGGACCTCGCCGAGCCGCTGCTCGCGAGCGCGGCGCACGAGGGGCTGCGGGTGTTCTTCCTCGGCGCGCGCGAGGGCATCGCTGCGCGCGCGGCGGAGCGGGCGCGGGCGCGCCATCCATCGCTGCAGATCGTCGGCGTCGAGTCGCCCCCGCTCGGCTTCGAGAAGGACCCGGACGCGCTCCACCTGGTGCTCGACAAGGTGCGCGCCTCGTCACCGCACCTCGTGCTGGTCGCGCTCGGCTGCCCCAAGCAGGAGCTGTTCATGGCCGCGCACCACGAGGCGCTCCGGCCGGCGGTGCTGCTGGGCGTCGGCGCGACGCTCGACTTTCTCGCCGGGACGGTGCAGCGCGCGCCGGCGTGGATGTCCCGCGTCGGGCTCGAGTGGCTCTACCGCCTCGCGCAGGAGCCGCGCCGAATGGCCTCGCGCTATCTCGTGCGCGACCGAGCCATCGTCTCCATCACGCTCGCCATGCTCCGACAGCCGTGGGAGCGCCGCGCCTATACGGTCGAGCCCGAGGCTGGCGGCGCCGGCTCGACCGCGCAAAGCTGACGGCGCTGGCAAATGAATGTGCTCCATGTCGAAGCTGCACCGCACATTCGACATGGGGCGGGCGGAGGTCCGTCGGCACGCACCCGGCCACGTCCTCTTTCGGGCCCATGCACGCGTTTCCGCTCGTGGATTCTCGCCCCAGAGTGTGGGTTCGGGCCACGGAAGCGCGCGGGCCCGGACGCGGCTAACCCGTTGAATTCGCCCACGTGACTGCCTGGCACTTCGATTGCGGAGGGTGCCCGTACCCATTGGGCGCGTGCCCCCGAGAGAAGGCCATGCACGGAACACTCGACAAGCTGACACCGGGCTTTCACGGCAAGCTCACCTTCCTGGTCGACCTGCTGCTGGTCGCGCTGGCCGTCGTGCTCAGCACCTATTGGAGCGAGGCGTTCGTCGCCACGACCGCGCTCTCGCTGCTGCTGGCGGCCTTCGCCGGCTGGGGCATCGCCATCAGCGTGCTGCGGCTCTACTCCCCGTACACGCCGCGCAGCACGCTCGATAACGTCGTGCTCGCGCTGGTCGCCGTCGTCCTCCTGGCCATGGGCCTGCGCAGCCTCGACTGGCTCTTCTTCGGCGCCCCGCCCTACCACTTCGACGTCGTGCAGTTCGTCTCGCTGCTGTTCGTGGGCGTGCTCAGCACGCAGCTGATGCTGTACCGCCCGCTGCGCCAGCACGCCAAGCCGAGCGACGACGTGCTCGTCATCGGCACCGGATCGCTCGGCGTGGCGACGTGGCGACGTCTCTCCGCGCCCGGCGTGCGCAGCCGCAACGTGGTCGGCTTCCTCCGCTTCGAGGACGACCCGCGCTCCTTGCCCGACGGCATCGCCGCGCCCGTGCTCGGCGACGTCGAGGATCTGTTGGCCGTGATCGAGCGGCGGCCGGTCAGCGAGGTCTACATCGCGGCGCGCGTGATGAGCCACGGCGACAGGATGCAAGACGTCGTCAAGGTCTGCGAAGAGCTCGGCCTGCCCTTCGCGGTGCCGCTGCACAGCTTCGAGTTCAACCGCGCGCAGCTGCTCTCGAGCGCCGGCTCGGAGACGCCGGACGGCTACCTGCACTACCTCAACACCGAGTCGAAGCCCGTGCAGTGGGCGGTCAAGCGCCTGCTCGACATCGTCTGCGCCGCGGCCGGGCTGCTCGTGCTCTCGCCGCTCATGATCGGCGTCGCGGTCGCCATCCGGCTCGAGACGAGAGGCCCCGTCTTCTTTCGCCAGACGCGCGTCGGTCTGCACGGCGCCGGCTTCAGCTTCCTGAAGTTCCGCTCCATGGTGGTGAACGCGGACGCCCTCAAGGACGAGCTCTTGAAGCAGAACGAGATGAACGGGCCCGTGTTCAAGATGAAGCACGATCCGCGCGTCACCGCGGTCGGCCGCTTCATCCGCAAGTACTCCATCGACGAGCTGCCCCAGCTCATCAACATCCTGCGCGGCGATATGACCATCGTCGGTCCGCGCCCGCCCGTGCCGCGCGAGGTGGCGCTCTACAAGCCGTGGCAGCGTCGACGCCTGTCCGTGCGGCCCGGCCTCACCTGCTACTGGCAGGTGGGCGGCCGCAACGAGATCGGCTTCGAGGAGTGGATGTTGCTCGACCTCCGCTACGTCGACAATTGGAGCGTCTGGAAGGACATCGCGCTCATCGCCAAGACCGTTCCCGTCGTCGTCACCGGCCGCGGCGCAAGCTGATTCTGCAGCGCCGGCGTGTGGATCCGCCCTCTCCTGCACTCCCGGACCGGCGCCCTCGTGACCATGTTCCCGCAGCGCTCGCACGAGCGACGGGAGGGCTCCGAGCGATGACTCAACCCGCTTCGTCACCGGAGATGTCGCGGGAGACCATCCTCGTCCTCGGAGACACGCCCGAGCTGAGGCTGTCCCTGCTCGCGACGCTCGTCGTCGCCATGGGTCGTGCGCGGCTGGACACCCCGCGTGCGCGGCCCCTGGGTGTTCGGGCGGTTCGGGCGCATTTGGAGCGTCAGCAACATCTCCGTCGTCGGGCCCTCGTTGAACCCGGCGCTGAATCTGCTCGCCGTCCCGTTCGCCGACGAGCGCCTCGGCCGAGGCGGCGCGGGCCTCGGAGCGGCCTCAACCACGGTCGCCACCGAGACTTTCGCCTGCCTGCCGATGCTGACAGCGCGCGGCGGCGCCGGAGTGGATCGGCGCTTGATTACAACGCTCGCCAAGACGGAACCGCAACCGTGAACAAGCTCAGGGACTGCCGATGAAGATTCACGCGACCATCCTCGCCCTCGTCTGCCTGCTCGGCAGCGGCTGCCTTCACCTCGACCCCTACGTCTGGGTCGACGATCTCCCTGAGGACGCCTACCAGCCGGACGCCTACCGCATCCAACCGGGTGACTCGCTGCACGTGAGCATCTGGAACCAGGAGGAGCTCACCGGAGACGTGCGCGTCCGTCCGGATGGTCAGATCACCTTGCCGCTCATCGGCGACGTCCCCGTCGCGGGCCTCTCGCCCACCGACGCGAGCGACATCATCAAGCGTCACCTCGACGGGCTCGTGCTGAACCCGGCGGTGGCGGTCGCCGTGCGGGAGGGACACGTGCCGCGCGTGTCGGTGCTCGGCGAGGTGCACACCGCCGGGCAGTTCACGCTCGACCGCCAGGAGACCGTGCTGCACCTCATCGCCAAGGCGGGCGGCCTCACGGAATTCGCCCAACCCGACGCCATCTTCGTCGTGCGCAAGGGCAACGAACAAAAGCGCATCCGCTTCTCTTACGACGAGCTCTCGCGCGGCAAGGGGCGCGGCCTCGAATTCCGGCTGCGAGACGGCGACGTCATCGTGGTGGAGTGAGGGGCTCTCATGCAGACCGCGTCCCTCGTGCTCGTGGTGCTGAGCGCCCTGAGCGCCGACAACAGCCTCGACTTCGGTGTGCGCGCGGAGGGCCGCGGCGGCCTCGTGCGGGCCGTCGACGCGTCCCTGCCGGTCCCCACCGCCGACATGCGCGTGAGCCCCGTCGTGGAGGCGGCCACGGAGATGCGCGGGCTCGACCTCGCCGCCGGCTACCAACCGGACCTCAACATGCGCGCGTCGCTCACGGGCGGAGCGCCGCTCGTGTTCCATCGCGGGCGCGCGCGGCTACACGCCGGACAGGGCCGCGGGCCACACCTCGACCTCGGCTTCGGCCTCGCCGCGGGTGACGTCGACTTCACCGTCGCGAACCAGGAGCTCGAGTCCCCGTTCGGCCTGGCCTCCCAGGGCGGCATCGTCTCGCTCACGGCCATCGTGGCCACGGCGAACGTGACGCATCGGCCGACCGACGAATTCGACTACGGCGTGCGCACGTCGCTGCAGACCCTCGGCACGCCCACCGCTTACGACGACGAGGTGCCGCCGCTGCAGACCCTGCCGCGCGCGGAGGTCTACGCGAACCTGCTGGTCGGGCGCTTCGATCAATTCCAATTGCTTGGCAGCGTGCACGGCGCCTGGCCCTTCATGCTCGCCGTGGTGCCGCGCACGACGCGACTGACCCCCGCGTACGTCGGCACGCAGCCGGAGCTGCGCTGGTCCCACCGCTGGACGCGCACGCTGATGTCCACGGTGCGCGGCGGCGCGCTGCTCGCCTACCAGCGCACCGGGCACATCATCGAGGACGGCGTCCCCGTCATGTTCCCGGTCATGAGCGTCATGGTGGGCGATCAGCGGCGTGCCATGCGCTGGGCGCGCGTGTCGACCGGCCTCACCGTGGGCGTTTCGCCCCTCTATGATCCATTCCTCGTCGGACTGTCACAGCGCTTCTTCATGCAGCTCGCCAATGAGATCGAGCTCGGACGCATGTGGAGCATTGAGTCGTCGGCGCAGTACATGACCCTGGTCGCCGCCCTGGTGCCCGACATCAGCCGCGGCGCCGAGAGCGACGACCACATCACGGGCGTGTCGACGGCGGTGGTGCGCCACTTCTCCCACAACCTCTCGGTGGAGGGCGGCGGCTTCGCCGGGCTGCGCATCGATGAGAGCGACGCTGGCCTCTACTTTGCTCCCCAGCTCGTCCTCTATCTCGCCGTCACGGCCGGCTTCGGTCTCGACACCTAGGCGAAGAAATGCGCGCGCATGCACACGTTCCTTCTGCTCAGCATCGTCATCGCCGGTATCGCGCTGCCCATCCGCGCGGCGCGAGACCCGGATCCACGACGTGGTCTACGCAGGGCAGCGTACGCGATGGTCATCTTCAGCGCGTGTTACGTCGTGGGCGTCCTGTACGTATTGCCGCGCATCTGACTCCTGGGCTGCGTCGCTCGAGCGAGCACGAAATGAGGTGTCCGTGTCTGCGCTAGTGGTGATCATCGACGACGACGTCGACCTGCTCTTCCTGCTGACGCGCCACCTCGAGAAGCTGGGCGCGACGACGTGCGGCTTCTCCACGCTGAGCGAAGGGCTGCGGTTCCTCGAGGCGGAGAGAGAGTCGGTCTCGGCGCTCTGCGTCGATCTCTCGCTGCCGGACGGCAATGGCTTCGAGCTGTGCGCGAGCCTCAAATGGCTGCCGGGCCTCTCGCACGTCCCCGTGCTGCTCATGAGCGGGCGCACCGGCCTCGACGAGGAGGCGCGCGCCATGGAGGTCGGCGCCGTCGCGTTCTTGAAGAAGCCCTTTCGCACCAAGGTGTTCCTCGAGCGGCTGACGCCCCTGCTCGACAAGCAGCGCGCGCCGGTCCCGGAGGTGAATGGATGAGCGGCTCGTACGGGCAAGGTGGCAGCGGCTATGGCTCTCCCTACGGTGGCGCTGGCTACGGCCACTACCCCGAGGAGCCCGGCGCGTTTTCGTCCGACATCAAGCGGGCCCTGAACGTCATCTTCTTTACCCTGCGCGCGGTGAACCGCCGTCGCAGGATCGCGCTGCTCGTGTTCATCATGACGATAGTGGCCGCCGGCGCCGCGCTCAGCGTGATGCCGAAGATGTATCGCGTCAGCACGCGCATCCTGACGCACCGCGCGTACGTGCTGCCCGCGCTCGTCTCGCCCCGTCGCTCGATCCCGCTCGCGGCGGACGCACCGACCAAGGGCGCCGTGGAGCTCATCAAGTCGCGCAGCCTGCTCGAGAACGTCATGGAGCGCGCGCGCATCAAGGAGACCTGGGAGGAGACGCGGCCCGCCGCCGGACGTCTCAAAGACAGCCTGCGCGAGGCGGTCGTCGGTCCCCTGGCCGCGGCCGACTTTCACGAGGCGCTGCTCGAGATGCTCGACAAGCGCGTGGTGGCCTACGTCGACGAGGACGTCGTCGTGATCCAGGTGGAGTGGCATCACCCCGACGTCGCGCTCGCGATCTCGCAGGCGGTGCAGTCGCAGTTCCTCGAGAGCAAGAAGGCCGGTGAGCTCTCGGAGGTGCGCGAGACATTGCACATCCTCGGCGACAACGTCGACAGCGCGCACCGCACCATGGAGGCCGCGGCGGAAGAATTCCAGCGTGTGGTGAAGAGCAAGGCGGGGCTCGGCTCCGGCACCACGCCGATCAAGATGAGGACCATCCGGGTGCGCAAGCCGAGCTCGCTGCAGGAAGAGGACACGCCCGATCCGAACGAGATCGCGCAGCTCGAGCGCGACCTCGCCGACACGCGCGCCGTGCTGCGCGGCGAGGAGCAGCGCTACCAGACGCGCCTCGACCAGGCGAGCTCCGCGCTCTCGGGGCTGCGCCAGACGCTCGGACCCGAGCACCCGGACGTGCAGAGCGCCACCCGCGTCGTCGAGGAGCGCTCGCGCGTGCCGCAGGAGCTGATGCGCCTGCGCGCGCAAGAGGCCGACATCGTGCGCCAACTGCGGCGCCTCGACGACGCCGTCTCACCGCGGCGCGGGCCGGGCGACTACGAGACCGTAGAGGTGCCCGAGAGCGCCGTCGACGACGCCAGCGGGCGCCTCGAGACCACCGACCCGGACATCGAGCGAGCGCTGTCGACGCTCGAGCAGCGCATCGCCCGCTACAACGAGTTCGTGCTGCGCCTCGAGG
>CAYLZW010000314.1:0-4341 GCA_964388085.1 uncultured Myxococcales bacterium
GGGCATCAGCTCCTCGAGGCGGGCCTCGAGGCGGTGCGCGAGCTCGTGCGAGCCGATGCCTGCGCAGCGGGCGCTCATGACGACCGCCACCACGTCGTCATCGCGCTTTTTGGCGTCGCGCGCGGCGGGCAGGTGCTCGTACACGCTCAACACCGAGGTAGGCAGCGCGTCGTCGTCGGACAGCACCAGCGAGCGAGGCGTGATGCCGCGCGGGAGCAGATCGCGGCGCATCAGCCAGCGCACCACCGCAGCGGCGCCGTCGAGCGGCACGCTGGCGTCGAGCTCCGCGCTCTTGTTCGTGCGCTTGCCCTCGGGCAGGCGGCTCGACATCGTCCGCGTCGTGGTGGCGTCGATGATGGCGCGCACGCGGTAGTTGTTCTGCCCGTCGGTGTCGACCTGCATGAGGCGCTTGCCGTCCGCGTGCACGGTGACCGCGCGGGTCTCCCGCAGCACGTCGCCGGTGTGGCCCTGGACGACCTCGGCGAACAGCTCGCGCAAGGCGGCGCGCACGCCGAGGCCGCCGCGCGCGTTGCCGACGGTGCCGAGGCAGAGCTGGCCGGCGGCGAGGTAGGCGGCGAGGCCACGCGGCGCGGCGCCGCTCGACCACTGCACGTGCGGGACGAGGTGCGGGATGACGGCGCCGAGCCCCGTCGTGCCGAAGCGGGCGGCCACCGGGTCGTCGCGCTCGAGGTCGATCGCGTCGCCGAGCTTGTCGAGGCGCTTTCGGGCCTTGAAGCGCTCGATCATGCCGTCCTCGTAGAGGTACGAGGCCTCGAGCAGCAGCGCGTCGCGGGCGTCGCCGGGGTAGTCCCCGAGCAGGCCGTTCGGGAGGGCCGCGTCATCGCCGAAGGCGCGCCGCAGCTCCTTGAGGCGCTCCTCGGCGTCGGTCTCGAGCACCAGGCGGACGTCGGGATCGTCGATGAGCCCGAGGCCCACAGCCTCGCCGAGCTCGTGCCGGGCGCGCTGGCGGAGGCCGAGCTGCTCCATGAGCTCCGCCGCCGGACCCGAGGTAGGCGGGCGCCAGAGCGTCGTGCCGACCGGCACCAGGCGGTCCCCGAGGGGGCGCGAGTCCGCCGTCTCGGCGTCGCCTATGACGACCACGCGGCGGCGCTCGTGCGCGAGCAGCGCGGCGGCGGCGAGCCCGCACAGCTCGCTGCCGATGACGGCGACGTCGGCGTGGAGGAGACTCATGCGAAGCTTCTACGGACGTGGGGCGCCCGAGGTCAACGTGTTGCCTGCCTCGCGCGGCCGCTCACGGAGGCGCCGAGATCCTCATCCGTGAGCACCGTGAGCCCCGCGCGCTTGAGGGCGGCGGCGGCGACGCCGTCACCGTCGCCCAGGCCCTGCTCCCGATAGATGCGTCCGACCCCGCAGCTCGGGCTGCGCGCCTTCAGGCACGCGTGCGTGGCGCCGTGAGCCCGCGCGGCGTCGAGCGCGACCTGGGCCCCTCGGGTGTAGGCGTCCGTGACGTCGCGGCCGGCGTCGTCGATGACGCGCGCGCGACCAGAGAGGACGTCATGGCCGTCGCCGCCGACGAGGTGCGCCGGGGTCCTCGGCGTCGGGAGACCCCCCGCGACCTCGGGGCACACGGGCACCACGGCGTCGCCGTCGAGCAGCCCGAGGCGCGCGCGTGCGCCCTCGTTGGCCCGCTCACCGTCGTAGCGGCAGCGCTCGCCGACGAGGCAGGCGCTGACGATCCAGACGCGCTCCCGGCGCTCCTCGTCGTCGCTCACGCCACCGCCCCTGCCGTTGCTCGTCGCGTCATGGTCCGTCCGCCGCCGCCCTTCGACGCCCTTCAAACGGGCGCTTGCATAGCCTAATGCTCCGGCTCCGATCCCGCTGGAGGTCCCATGGCTCGCCCCGCGCTCGTCGCCCTCGCGCTCCTCGCCGGCCTGCTCGTCGGCTGCCCGAACAACACCGCTACCGGCGGCGACGGCGACGCCGGAGACTCGACGTCGGTCGACGGTGGCAACGGCGGCGGGAGCGGCACCGTCGACCTCGGCTGCCAGGGCGACCAGGCGTGCGCGGCCGGAGAGATCTGCGACCTGGCCACGGGAGACTGCAAAGCCGGCCTCGACTGTAGCGCCAACCCCGGGCTCTGCAGCTTCTGTGGCGAAGGGGCCACCGACTGTGGCTTCGGCAGCGCGCAGGCCTACTGCGACGAGGGCGCGGGCGTCTGTCGTCGTCCCAAGCCCACCTGCGGCGCCTGTACGGCGGACGCCGAGTGCGGCCGCGACGACGCGAGCGGGCTGCCGAACCTCTGCAAGGACGGCTTCTGCGCCCAGGGCTGCGGCACCTGCCCGGCGGGCTTTCAGTGCAGCGGCGGCGGCTGCGTCCCGGCCCCGAACGCGGGCACCTGCGAGGGGGCGCTGCTGTGTCCCGACGGCAGCGGCTGCCCGGACGGTACCCGCTGCTCCGATCTCGGCGTCTGCCTCGTCATCTGCGACGGCGACGAGGAGTGCGCGGCGGGCAAGGTCTGTTGGCTCGATCCCGGCCCGCTGCTCGGGCAGTGCATCGACGGCTGCCCGAGGGGAGAGACGCGCGAGGTCGGCGGCGTCGAGGAGGTCTGCTACTCGAACGGTCGCTGGGGGCCGCGCTGCCCCACCGAAGGCTCGACGACGGGCTGCCCTGCGGGCCTGTCCTGCGACGCCGCCGGCGTGTGCGTGCTGCCCGGCTGCCAGAGCGACGCCGACTGCAACGTCGCCCGCACCTACTGCGACACGACGACGGGCGCCTGCCTCGAGGGCTGCAACTCCGACGACGACTGCGGCGCCTTCGAGCTGTGCAACGTCGACACGAACACCTGCGAGGTCCAGGGCTGCCGCGGCAAGGACGTGAGCTGCGGCCTCGGCGAGTGGTGCTGCGGCCACGAGGCCTATGACGACGCGTCGACGTGCCCGGCGCCCGTCGTCGAAGGCGAGTGCTTCGTCACCCCCGAGCCCTGGTGCCGCAGCTGCGAAGAGAACGAGGACTGCGCCGACATCGACACGCTCGGCTTCCCCTCGTACTGCTACGAGCTCACGCAACAGGACGAGCAGGGCAACGACGTCTCCCTCGGGAAGTTCTGCTCCGTCGGCTGCAACAGCAACCTCGACTGCCCGCGCGGGATCCAGTGCCAGCTCGAGCTGCCGACCGATCAAGAGGGCGTGACGACGCAAGGCTGCTTGGCGGCGATCTGCGCGCCGATCGCGGACTCCCGGCCGTAGGCCCAGGTGCATTGCGGCCCTTGCGTGAGCTGAAAGGCCGCCAATCACCTCAAGGCGTCGCGCCATCCTCGTCGTGGAGCGCCGCCCGGATCTTCCGCGCCATCTCGGGCCCGATCCCGGACACGAGCGCGAGCTCCTCCTCGCTCGCTTCCTTGACGGCCTTCAGGCTGCCAAGCTCGCTGAGCAGCGCGCGTCGCTTCGAGGGGCCGACGCCGGGGATGGCGTCGAGCACGCTCGTGAGCGTTCGCTTCTTGCGCCGCTTTCGGTGGCCGGTGATGGCGAAGCGGTGCGCCTCGTCGCGGATCTGCTCGACCAGGTAGCGCTCGGCCGTGTGCGGGCGCAGCACCAGCGGATCCTTCGCGTTCGGCACGAACAGGCGCTCGGGGCTGCGCTGCACCTCCTCGCCCTCGACGAGGGAGCCCTCGAGCCCGCCGTCCATGGCGAAGCGCGCGGCCTTCTCGTCGTCGAGGCTGCGCGCCTTGGCGATGCCCGCGACGAAGGGACCGTGACCGCCCACCGGCACGTCGAGATCCTTGCAGGCGGCGAGGGCGACGTTGAGCTGGCCTTTGCCGCCGTCGACGAGCAGCAGGTCCGGCAGGTCGCCCTCGAGCTTGCCGCGCTTGAGCCGCCGCGTGATGGCCTCGTAGAGCATGAGGAAGTCGTCGGTGCCCTCGACGGTCTTGATGTTGTAGCGCCGGTAGCGCGACTTCTCGGGCTGTCCGTCGACGAAGCAGACCTGCGAGGCCACGGCGTCGGTGCCCTGGAAGAGCGAGATGTCGAAGCACTCGATGACGCGCGGCAGCTTCGTCATGCGCAGCCGCTCCTGCAGGCGCTGCATGCCCTGCTGCCGCGTCTCCGCCTTGCGCGCGCGCTCGGCGAGGGCGACGTCGGCGTTCTTCTGCGCGATCTCGATGAGCGCCCGCAGGTGTCCGCGCGCCGGCTTCTTCACCTCGACGCGCCGGCCTCTCTTGTCGGCCAGCGTCATGCCGAGCGCGCGGGCGTCGTCACCGAGCTCCACCGAGGTCAGGATCTCGTCGGGGATCGCCTCCGCGTCGAAGTCGCCGTAGAGCTGTGACAGGAAGCTGCCGAGCAGCTCCTCCGTCGGGAACTCCTGCTCGTCGAAGGAGAAGTGATC
>CAYLZW010000314.1:4441-6518 GCA_964388085.1 uncultured Myxococcales bacterium
AGGACGTTGAAGCGCGGCTTGTGCTGGCGGACGAGCGTGCGCTCGAGGAGCAGCGCCTCTTTCTCGTTGCGCACGAGGATGGTGTCGAGGTCCCACAGCAGGTCGTCGAGCCAAGCGACGAACTGGCGCGTGTCGCTGCCGGAGAAATAGCTGCGCACGCGGGAGCGGAGGTTCTGCGCCTTGCCGACGTAGAAGATCTCGCCCTTCTTGTCCTTCATCAGGTAGCAGCCGGGCTCGGTGGGCAGCTCTCGCACCCTCTCGTCGAGGCGCGCGCGCTTCTCCTCCCGCTCTTTGGCGCTCAGCTTTGCCACGGCATCGGTGTACCGCTCCCCGCGGGCGGATGCAGCCGGTCCTTGCCCTCGCCACGGCTACGGCGACGGTTGCCTGCATCCTCGTCGTCGTTGCCGCCAGCCCAGCGTCGGTGTACCTCCCCCACAAAGACCCCCAGCCCCGGAGGCCCCCGCCATGATCGACCCCGAGAAGCTCGGCCAGATGATGCAGCAGGCGCAGCAGATGCAGCAGCAGATGCAGTCGCAGCTCCAGACCGCGCGCGTCGAGGGCCAGGCCGGCGGCGGCATGGTCAAGGTCACCCTCAACGGCGCCTACGAGGTGGTCGCGCTCAAGATCGAGCCCACCGTCGTCGACAAAGAAGACGTCACCATGCTCGAGGACCTCATCCGCGCCGCCTTCAACGACGCCACCTCCCGCATCGAAGAGCTGCGCATGGAGCAAGCGCGCGGCATGGCCGGCCAGCTCGGCATCCCCCCGGGGATTCTGTAACTTCACCTCCCCCTCGTCGCTCCATGCGCTCCGCTCGGTCCCTGGCGGGTGCCGTGATGAGCTCGTGAACGCGCGACGGCCTTGCCGGAGAGGCGCGGTGACGTCACGCTCCGCCGCGCGCCATGCAAGATCCCGATCCCGTCCGCACGCTCACCGGCCAGCTCGCCCGCCTCCCCGGCATCGGGGAGCGCACGGCGCGGCGGCTCGTGTACCACCTGCTGAAGAGCGATCGTGAGCTCATGCACGCGCTCGCCGAGGCGCTCGTCGACGTCGCGGAGCGTGTGCACGAGTGTCCGCGCTGCTGCGCCGTCACCGCCGGCGACGGCGAGTGCTCGCTGTGCGGCGACGGCCGCCGGGAGAAGCAGCTGCTCTGCGTCGTCGCCAGCATCCAGGACCAGGCGGCCATCGAGTCGACCGGCGAGTACCGCGGCCGCTACCACGTGCTGCACGGCACGCTCGCGCCGCTCGACGGCGTCGGCCCTGACGAGCTGCGCGTGAAGGAGCTGCTCGCGCGCCTCGCCGGCAGCGACAAGGAGGTGGGCGAGGTCATCCTGGCGACGCCGCCCACCGTCGACGGCGAGGCCACGGCGCTCTACCTCGCGCGACAGCTCTCGCCGATCGGCATCTCGGTCTCGCGCATCGCGTCCGGCGTCCCCGTCGGGGGGGAGCTGCAGTTCGCCGATCGCCTCACGCTCTCTCGCGCGCTCTCCCTCCGCCGCGCGCTGTGAGCCGAGCTCGCGCTTCCGGGACAAGCGCTCAGGGACGCTCGGCGGAGAAACGAGAACGCGGAGGATCCCGATGTTCCTTGAAGAGGACGGTGCTTCAGGTCACTTGAGACAGCCGGCCCCGCCGCGCGGCGGGGGCTCGCGCTCGCGAGGCAAGCGGGCGAAACGTCGTGCGAATCCTGCCGGGTCGCTTGGCGATTTCTCGGGGATCGTGCTATCCGAGCCCCGCCACCTCGGTGCTCTCGTCGACGCTCAACGTCTGCGACGGTCCGAGCGAGCCCTGGAGGAGCCGTCCGCATGTCGCAGATGGTCATGTACGAGCAGGAATACGAGGAGATCAAGCAGCTCTGTGAGCGGCTGGTCCGTGAGGCGAACGCCCGTGTCGTATTTCTCGTCGACAAGAACGGTCAGCTCATCGCGGCCGCCGGCGACACCCACCAACTCGACACGACGAGCCTCGCGTCGCTGACCGCCGGCAACATCGCCGCCACCGGCGGCATCGCGAAGCTCATCAATGAGAAGGAGTTCTCGCAGATCTTCCACGAGGGAGAGCGCGACAACCTCCACATCTC
>CAYLZW010000315.1:0-6490 GCA_964388085.1 uncultured Myxococcales bacterium
CGTGCCCCTCGGCGGAGCGAAACTTCCGCCGCACCGGCGCGCGCGTGCTCGACGTGGTGGACGTCGCCCTGGGGAGGATCGACGATGGTTGACGCCGTGAGCGGTTCGGGTGGTGAGAAGCGGGCGCGCGACGGCGAGCTCTCCGGCACGCACGTCTTCATCCTGAACCCGCGCTCGGCGGCAGGCGCCACCCGCCGTCGTTTCGAGCGCGTGCGCGCGCGCTTTCAGAGCGTGCTGCCCGACATGGAGGTGCGCCTCACCGAGCGTCCGCTCCACGCCACGGAGCTCGCGCGCGAGGCCGTGAAGGCGGGCGCCGCGGCGGTCATCGCGGTCGGCGGCGACGGCACGAACAACGAGGTCATCAACGGCTTCTTCGACGAGGACGGCGAGCGCATCCCGAGCCGGACGGCGTTCGGCGTCGTCACGAGCGGGACGGGCGGAGACTTCCGCCGCAGCTTCGGCTGGGCGCTCGACCCCGAGAAGGACCTCGCGCGCATCGAGCGGGGCGAGCGCCGTCGCATCGACCTCGGTCGCGTGCGCTACACGAAGCGTGACGGGAGCGAGGGCGTGCGCTTCTTCGTCAACATCGGCTCGTTCGGCATGAGCGGCGAGGTGGTCGACAAGGTGAACGCGGGCACCAAGGCGCTCGGCGCCAAGGGCTCGTTCATGACCGCCACCGTGCGCAGCATCCTCGGCTACAAGCCGCAGAACGTGCGCCTCTCCATCGACGGGGGGGCCGAGGAGGAGCTGAGCGTCACGACGGTGGCGGTGGCCAACGGACAGTACTTCGGCGGCGGCATGTGGATCGCGCCCGAGGCCCG
Source organism: uncultured Myxococcales bacterium (assembly GCA_964388085.1). Taxonomy (GTDB): domain Bacteria; phylum Myxococcota; class UBA727; order UBA727; family CAYLZW01; genus CAYLZW01. The sequence continues at coordinate 822 of CAYLZW010000315.1, forward strand.
CTGTGACGACGGCAGCTTCGAGCTCGTCGTGATCAAGGGCGTGAGCGCCGGCTTCTGGCTGAAGCACGGGCTCAAGGTCTACAACGGCAGCCACAAGGCGCTCCCCGAGGTGCTCTGCCGAGGATGTCGCAGCGTGCGCGCGGTCCCCGTGTCGGACGGCGAGGTCCTGATCGAGCTCGACGGCGAGCAGAGCGGTCGCTTGCCGGCCACCTTCGATCTCCTGCCGAACGCCCTCGATCTCCTCGTGTGAACCCTGCTGGGCGGACCCGCCGGCACGGGAATTTCACATCACGCCGGGCGATTGGCGCCGAACCTGTGGGTTGTGCTTGAATCGAGGTCCCCGAAGGGACCGAACGCGTGGCCTCCGACACCGCCGACAGAACCGAGACGAACCAGTCGCAGCCCGACGTCGGGGTGCCGCGCTACCGTCTCGTGCACAAGACCTCCGGGGACTCGCGCTTCTCGCCGCAGCCGCTCGCGGCGGGGATCACCTACGTCGGCCGCGTGGGCGACAACGACGTCGTGCTCGAGAGCGAGCTCGTGTCGCGCCGGCACGCGAAGATCATCCTCACGGACATGGGCGTCACCGTCCACGACCTCGACAGCCACAACGGCGTGTTCCTGAACGGCAAGAAGGTCCGCTCGACGCCGCTCGCGCCGGGCGACCTCGTCTATTTCGGCGACGTCTGCTGCGCGCTCGAGGAGGACGACGGCGCCGCGCTCCCCATGGGCGCGCTCTACGAGGCGGACATCAACCGCTCGAACCTCGTCAGCGACGCCTCGTCGTTGAGCGAGACCGACGACCCCGCGGTGCGCAGCCTGGCCACGCTCATCCAGGCGACGGATCTGCTGCTCGGGGCGGCGGACGACGCGTTCTTCGGTGACGTCCTCGAGCTGTGCCGCGCCCTCGTGCACGCGAGCCTGGCGGTGCTCGTCAAGGAGAACGGCGACGAGCTCGAGAGCGCGGTCGTCCTGCGCGAGGCGCGCGACGCCGATGGTGACCCGCCCGTGCGCTGGCCGCTCGTGCGCAAGGCCGTCGACGATCGGATCGTGTTCTTCTCGCACGAGGACGGCTCCGCGCTGCTCGCGCACGACGCCGCCGAGCGCGCCGCCGTCATGTGCGTCCCCGCCGTGGCGAGGGGCCAGGTGTACGGCGCCCTGTACTTCTCGCGCCCGGACGGCTCACGCGGCTACACCGAGCGTGACGTCGAGACCCTCTCCGCCGTGGCGCACATCGTCGGCGTGCGCATGGGCGGACGCGCGCGGCCCGAGGTCGCCTCCGATCAGGACACCAGCATCAGCTCCGTCCAGGTCTCGCTGTCGGACACCTCGGAGGAGGCGAGCCGGGCGGAGATCGATCGCCTGCAAGGGGAGCTCGCCGATCTCGCCAAACAGCTCGACGGCGCCTCGCACACGAGCGCGCAGCTCGGCGAGGAGCGCGACGCCCTGCGCGAGGCGCTCGACGAGGCCCGCGCGGCCATCGATCGCCTCGACGAGGAGCGCGCCGCGCTCGAGGCGAACGTGCGCTCGTCCGCCGCCGGCTCCGACGCGCGCCTCGCGGAGGCGCAGGCGGAGCTAAAGACCACGCTCGCGGCGCACGCGGAAGCGCTGAAAGAGATCAGCAGCGAGCGCGACGCGGCCAACGCACGCGCCGCGGAGCTCGACGACCGGCTCGGCGCGAAAGAGGCGGAGCTCGACGGCAACCGCGCCGCGCACGGGGAGCTCGAGCAGGAGCTCGAGCGGCGCGCACAGCAGCTCGAGGAGGCGCAGCTCGAGCTCGCGCGCACGACGCAGGACGCCACCGCCGCGCGCCAGGAGGCGGAGGCGCTGAACCTGCAGCTCGTCGCGGCGAAGAACGAGATGCAGCGGCTGCAAGGCGAGCTCGCGCGCCACGACGAGGCGGACGCCGCGGACCAGCAGCGGAACGAGGCCCTGCGCCTCGCGGTCGTGAGCGCGCTCCCCGAGGCGGTCTCGACGCGCGTGCTGGCCCTGGCCGGCGGGGACGAGGACACCCCGCTGCTCATCGGGGATCGCACCGCCGTCTCCATCGGCCTGAGCGGCTTCGACGCCTGGGCCGCGAGCGCCGCGCCGACAGAGGTGCAAGAGCGGCTCGACTTCTTCTGCGCGCGCACGCGCAAGATCATCGTCGAGCACGGCGGCGCGTTCGAGCAGGTGCTCGGCCACACGCACCTCGCGCTCTTCGACGCCGATCAAGAGGGCGTGCTGGCCGCGGTGCGCTGCGCGTGCGCGCTCATCGGCAAGCTGCGCGCAGAGAGCGGCGTGCAGGTCGGCGTGCACACGGGCTCGCTGGTGCTCGGCTTCTTCGGCGACGGCAGCGCCTCGGTGCGCGCGGCGGCAGGGGAGGCCATCGCCGTGGCGCGCGGCGCCCAGGACGCAGGACAAGCAGGCGCCGTGATGGTCAGCGAATCCGTGCGGTCGAAGATCCCGCCCGATTCGGGGATGATGCTCGTCAATTGCGGACCGCACATCATCCGGGGCATGCCTCAGCCCGTGAGCCTCTTCCAGCTCATGGCGGAGGCCACGTGAGCGCACCTGTGAGCCCCATGAACGACGAGCGCCCGACGCGAGCGCCGCCCCGAGACAGGAGACCCGCGTGAGCGAGCTGCCCCGGCAGTTCGGGCCTTATTCACTCCTGAAGCTGCTCGCGAAGGGCGGCATGGGCGAGATCTACCTCGCGCGCACGGCCGGCATCTCGCACTTCGAGAAGTACTACGCGGTCAAGAAGCTGCTGAAGAAGTTCGCGCACGACGCCGACGTGTGCGCGCGCTTCATCGACGAGGCGAAGCTCGGCGCGCGCCTGCAGCACCCGAACATCGTGCAGGTGTACGACCTCGGCAAGGTCACCGACGAGCTGTTCATGGCGACCGAGTTCGTCGACGGCTTCGACCTGCGCCGCGTGCTCCGCTTCTGCCACGAGAAGCGCAAGCGCATCCCGCTCGACATCGCGCTGTTCATCGTGCGCGAGGTGCTCTCGGGGCTCGCCTACGCGCACCGGCAGGTGGACGCCGAGGGTCAGAGCATCAACCTCATCCACAGAGACATCTCGCCGCAGAACGTGCTCGTGTCGTTCGAGGGCGAGGTGAAGATCATCGACTTCGGGCTCGCCAAGTCGACGCAGCGCAGCCAGGAGACGCAGGCGAACGTGCTGCTCGGCAACTTCGGCTACATGAGCCCGGAGCAGGCGCGCGGCCAGAAGCTCGACGTGCGCACCGACGTGTACTCGACGGGCATCGTGCTCTTCGAGCTCGTCACGGGCACGAAGCGCTTCGTCGACGAGAACCCGCTGCGCCTGCTCGAGATGGTGGCGCGCCCGACGCCCATCATGCCGTCCGACCGCGCGCCCGACGTGCCGAAGGCGCTAGACCGCATCTTCCTCGGCGCCACGCAGGCGAACCGCGAGGGGCGCTACAAGGACGCCGAGAGCTTCCGGGACGAGGTCACCCAGGCGCTCCACAAGCTGAACCCGCGCGCCACCCGCGAGCACCTCGCGCAGTTCCTGAACCACCTCTTCCTCGGCGGTCAGGCGCCGCCCGCCGTCGACAACGACGCGCTCAACAAGTCCGTCGCCATCCAGGTCAAGGACCTGCACGAGAAGTCGAGCGCGTTCACGAAGACGAAGGAAGACGACGTTCAGGATCGTGGCCTGACGGAGTTCTCCGACGACGCGCCGCAGACCGGCTCGCACCCGCTGATGCGCGCCGCGCGCGTCGGCGACGTGCTCAGCCACCAGGAGCTCACGGGCGACGAGGCGCTGCCGCCGGGCGTCGATCCGAAGGTGATGGAGTCGGGCCCGCCGCCCGCCCTGCGCCCGCCGGTGCAGGAGATGAGCGCGAGCGACATCTCGTCGCCGAACGTGCCCGCCGTGATGCCGGCGCCGAACCTCCACGTGCAGCCGCCGGTCGCCCTCGTGTCGCCGACGCCCGAGATGACGCCGCCGCCGTCCGCCGCGCAGTCCGCGTGGCAGGCGCGCGCCACGGACCCCGCCATGCGCCCGCCACGCGCGGACCCCTCCTCGCTCGACGAGCAGCCCGCGGTGGCCGAGCCCGGCGAGCACCTCCCCACCGAGGTGTACGAGGCGCCCACCTTCGCTCCGTCCTTCGGCGCGCCGGCCTTCGCGACGGACTCCCTCGACCTCGGCGGCAGCCCCCCCGACGGCGAGCTCGAGGAGCTGCCGCTCGAGGAGGCGAACGACCTGCTCGAGCTCACCCCGCTGCCCCCGCCGCAGGACCCGCCGGCGACCGAGCGCAAGGCACCCTCGGGCGCGCAGCAGAAGGCGCCGCCGCCGTCGGTGCGGAGCGCGCCCGTCGTGTCGCAGCTCGGCGCTCCGCCGCCGCCCGCCGCGGCGCCGCCCTCGCAGGGTTCGGCGGTCGTGTCGTCCGTCGTCGAGCGCAAGGGCGGCGCGGTGGTGTCGACGTTGAAGCCGAGCCGCGACGATCCGGCGGTGAGCGAGCGTGACGAGCCGACGATGGTGGTCGACCTCGGCAGCCTGCCAGGCGCCGAGGAGCGCGAGCCGTTGACGTCGAGCTCGGGCGCCGGCTTCCGTGAGGGCGGCGCGCACGACAGCCTCATCATCGACTTCGAGATCGACGACGACCCCGACGCGCCGACGCAGAAGGCGCCCGTCGCTCCCTCGGGGCCGCCCGTCGCCGCGAAGCCCGCCGCGCCGGCTCCCTCGTCGAGCCCGCCGCCCGCCGCGCCGCCGTCGAACGTGCGTCCGCCCGCGCCGGTGCAGCCGGTGATCCGGCCCGCCGCGCAGCCACGCGGCCGCGTCGTCACCGGCGGCGTCGCGAAGCCGCGGCGCGGTCAGCCGAGCGACGTCGATCCGAACAAACGTCGCTGAGCTCTTGCTCGTCGCTCGAAGCTGGTTCGGGAGCTTTGCTCCCGAACGACCCGCTGCGTGTTGGCACGATGGCCCGGAGCACGGGGAGGTGTGCGCGCAAGCGTATACACGAGGGGGCGTGCCCCCTCGCAGAGGATTCAGCCTGGCTCGCGGACCTTCACCGGGATGCTGACCCGATCGGTCATGCGCTGACACCACTCGTCGGTGCAGAGGAAGAAGCTCACATCGGCGTCGACGTTGTAGCTGCCGGCCTTGCGACCGCTCACGGCCGTCGACAACGAGGGATCCTTGGCCGCCTTGTCGGCGACGTCGCCGCGCCCGAGCTTGCGCTTCTCGAGCTGGATGCCATCGGGCTCCGACAGCTTCACCTCGAGCGGCGCCTGCGGGTGGATCTTGGTGCCGTTCTTCGGCACGAGCACGAGCTTGATGACGCCGTCCTCCCCCACCTTCACCTCGCTGGAGGAGCCGCTGACGTCGATCTTGTAGTCGTCCTTCGTCGCGCGGTCCTTCTTCGCCGGCGGAGCGCCGGGCTTGTCGGCGTCGTCGCCGGCGAGCGCAGGAACGGACGCGGCCACGGTGACGAGCGCGAGCGCGACGAAAAGCGTACGGACGGGTGCGAGCACGGAGCACCTCCTCTCGCGGTCCCTCTGCCATGGACGACCCGGGCCCGCGAGCGATTCAGCCGAGCATAGCAACGGCGCGCATGCATTGTGGTCAGTCCCCGAGGGTGCGCGCTACGGTGCCCGCGAGGCGCGGTGTGACGAGCGATGCTCCCCCCGACGAGAAGAAGCCGCGCTGGCTGCTCAGC
>CAYLZW010000316.1:0-6420 GCA_964388085.1 uncultured Myxococcales bacterium
AGCTCTGCTCCATGCGCTTCGAGTTCGAGAACGTCGGCGGATCGACGACGACGACATCGAATTGTCGCCCCTCGTCGGCGGCGCGCTCGAGGAAGCGCCCGCTGTCCTCCTGCACGAGCTCTTGTCGCTCGAGATCGAGCTCGTTCAAGCGCAGGTTGTCGCGCGCCCAGTCGAGATAGGTGCGGGACAGGTCCACCTGGGTCACGCGCGCGGCGCCGGCCGCTTGCGCGTACACGCCGAAGGAGCCGGTGTAGGAGAAGAGGTTCAGCACCTGCTTGCCCGCGCTCTCGGCGGCGACGAGCGCGCGCGTCTTCCTGTGGTCGAGGAACAGGCCGGTGTCGAGGTAGTCCCACAGGTTTACGGAGAAGCGGTGGCCGCCCTCGTGCACGACCACGCGCCGGCCGGTCGCCGCCTCGCGCTCGTATTGCGCGCTTCCGCGCTTTCGTTCGCGCCGCTTTTGCGCCGTATCGTCCATGCCGACGTCGAGGGCCGCCGCCGCCGCCGCGCGCATGGCGGAGAGCCAGCTCTCGGCGGCGTCGTCCCCCGCCTGCGTGTAGCCCGCCAGGTAGAGGTGGCCCGCGTACCAGTCCAGCGCGAGCGGGATCTCGGGGATGTCGCGGTCGTAGAGCCGATACGCGTCGGTGCCTTCGCGCTTCGCCCACTTGGCGAGGTGCTTGTGCCGCTTGCGCAGCCGGTTCTGCAGCATCTCCTGCTGGCGCGCGGTCTTCTCGTCGACGTTCACGCTGCCCTCTCGCGTCCGCTCATGACTTCGCTCCGCTGACGCCGGGTAGACGCCCCGCTCGCCCGCGCGCCGCGCCGAAGCTACTCTGCGTGGCGTGAACCTGTCCCGCCGTGCCGCACTCAACACCGCCCTGCTCGCCTACACCGCCGACGAGGAGCGAGAGCGCGGCTTTCGGCGCCGCATGCTCGATCTGCTCGACGACGACGGTGACGCGTTCGCGCGCACGCTGTTTCACCCCGGTCACTTCACCGCGAGCGCGTTCGTGCTCTCGCCTGCCGGCGACGAGCTGTTCCTCATCCATCACCGCAAGCTCGGCCTCTGGCTCCAGCCGGGCGGCCACGTCGAGCCCGGCGACGACGATGCCCTGGCGGCAGCGCGGCGCGAGGTGCGCGAAGAGGTCGGCCTACGCGACGCGCCGCTGCACCCCGCTTGTCCGGGCTTGTTCGACCTCGACATTCACCCCATCCCCGCGCACAAGGAGGAGCCTCCGCACGAGCACTTCGACGTTCGCTTCTTGTTCCGCGCGCCGGACAAGGCCGCCGTGCAGGCGACCGACGAGGTAACGGGTGGGCGCTGGGTCAAGCTTGCGGAGATCGCGGACGCGGGCAGCGACGACAGCGTCCTGCGCGCCGCTCGAAAGGCCGAGCGGCTGCTCCGGGGGTAGGGGGCCTTTGACCGCCGAGCCCCCGCTCCCCTCGGCCGCCCGGCCTCCTGCTAACCTCGGTGGATGACGCACCTGCGCCACGCGACGGTGATCCTCTCGCTCCTCGGGCTGGCGTTCGCGGGCGCGTGCGCGCCGGCCGAGATCGGCGCGCGGCCGTGTAATTCCGACGACGAGTGCGCGGCGGCGGAGGCCTGCGTGGACGGGCGCTGCCAGACCGCCACCCTCGTCGACGCCGGCACCAGCGGGGAGGGCGAAGGCGAGGGCGAAGGCGAAGGCGAAGGCGAAGGCGAAGGCGAAGGCGAAGGCGAAGGCGAGGGTGAGGGCGAAGGCGAAGGCGAGGGCGAGGGCGAGGGCGAGGGAGAGGGCGAGGGCGAAGGGGACGCCGGCGTCGACGCGGGCCCCGAGCCGGTCGTTCCCGACGTGAAGGTCGGCCCCTCGGAGGCGGGCTGCCCCACGGCGACGAGCGGCCCCTGCGACATCTGGCCGGCCCAAGGCGACCTCCCCATCCAGCGCGCCTTGCAGCTCGCGCCCGTGGACGGGCTCATCTGGCTCTACGGCGACGACGACGCGGCCGTGCGCTACGAGGGCGCGGCGCTCATCGACAAGCGCGTCACGCTCGAAGGCGCCCCCGGGCAGGATCTCCGCCGGATCGTGCTCAGCAACGGCGCCACCTACCTCGACACCGCGCTGCTGCACATCGTCGTCGACGGCGTCACGCTGCGCCGCTTCACCATCGAGGGCCGCTACGGGATCCGGCGCGCGATCTCGGCGCAGCTGAGCCCGGGCTCGAGCCCGGCCCCCGTCGCGTTCTCGACGGGACACTTGTTCGAGCAGCTCTATCTCGTCGCGGTCGATCCAGCGTTCCGGGGGCAGAACTCCACCGAGCACGCGATGTTCCCGGGCGGCGACAGCGTCGTGCGCAACTGCTTCTTCGGCGGCTGGTGGGGGGGCGTGCTCGAGCTCGGCAAGACGTGGGGGCTCGACGTCGACGGCGTCGTGTTCGTGCACAACACCGCGATCCTCGTGGAGCCCTGGCCGGCGCTGCGCTTTGGGCCCGGCGCGAGCGCCGAGGTGCGCAACAACGTGCTCGTGACGCTGAACCACAAGGCGGGCGTCGCGGCCCTCGACGGGGGGTTCGATCCGAGCACCGTGGTCGTCGGCAACGCGATCGACGGCTACGACGTGGTGGCGAGCAGCAGCGCGAGCGAACAGTGGACGGCGCAGCTGCTGGATCCCGGCCTCGTCGACATGACGGGTCCCGCGCTCGCCAGCGGCGCCGCCGCCTTGAGCGCCGCCGCGGCGCACGTGAGCGGCGGCAGCGTCGATCTCTTCGGCAACCCGCGCGCGAGCGAGGGCGTCGTCGCCGCGGGCGCCCTCGCCGGCACGAGCACGGGCGTCGAAGAGCGCCTGCCGCTCGAGGTCCACGTGGGCCTGGTGGCCGACGCCTGCGGCACGGCGCTCGACGGGGCGTGTCACTTCTTCGGGGAAGACGCCCTCTCGCGCGCGCTCGCGGCCGCGCATCCCGGCAGCGAGGTGATGCTGCACGGCAGCACCTCGGTCGGCGAGCCGTTCATCAGCAACGGCGTCGTCATCGACCGACCGCTGTGGCTCCACACCGCGCCGTCTTCGCCGCTCGGCGCGGTGGTGCTGATGAACACGACCGACACGCGCGCGCGCGGCATGGTCATCGTCACGCAGGCGGAGAAGGTGCGCATCACGGACCTCGTCTTCCTGTGCCAGACCGGCTGTCACGCGGCGGTGTGGTTCGATCCCGGCTACGCCAACGCGCAGGGGCGCGACGACGCCGCCGAGAGCGGCCTCATCGACCGCTGCTACGCCCAGGCGTTCTCGTCGAGCGGCGTCGAGGCCGCCTTCGCGCTCTCCCACTCCGGCATCCTGCGCAACAGCGTCGCCGCCGGCGGCTTCGAGGCGCTCGCCACGGTGCACGCGGCGGAGGCGCGCGTCATCGGCAACACGTTCGTGAGCAGCGAGCCCTCGGACGACGTCGTGGCGCTGCGCATCGGCGACGCGCGCGGGCTGCTCGCGGCCAACAACCTCATCGATCTGACGGCGGCGAGCACGACCGGGGTGCGGACCATGGCGTCGCTCGATGACGACTACCCGCCGGGCGACGGCATCGACGCGCCGGTCGACGTGCGCTTTCGCAGCAACTTCCTCTACGGCGCGACCGCGCTGCGCATGGCCGCCGGGGACTACGTGTACGCGCCCGCGGACGGATCGCTCCTGACGCCCACGGGGAACTGCGTCGCCATGGTGGGGGATGTGTTCGTGCCGCCGCTCAGCGAGTGCGACGAGGACGAGCCCGGTTTCCTGGACCCCACCGGCTTCGACTTCTCGCTGCGGGAGAGCGCCGAGGCCGTTGATGAGGGCGACGAGAGCTTCGTCAGCCAAGGCGAGCGCGAGCTGTTTGGCCTGCCGCGCATCCAGGGCGATACCGTCGACGTGGGCGCACGCGAGCGCTGACGGCCGCGGCGCCCGCCCGCGTCGCTCCGACCTTTGGCTAGGGCGAGCCCCCAAAGGGGACACAAGCCCTCCCTGTGCCCTGTGCCCTGTGCCCTGTGCCCTGTGCCCTGTGCCCTGTGCCCTTTGCCCATGCCCGCCCGCAGGGGCGAGCGCCGTGCTGAGACGGGAAGGCGCGCGCGCTGCTGCCGGAGGTGCCGAGCTCGTTATCCTCGACGCCATGATCCCGCGTGAGGGCGTGTCCGCCTACGACATCGTGCGCCGCTTCTTCGAGGACGGGCCGCCCGCGAGCCGCAACCTCGCCTTCGAGGCCTATGAGGACGAGCGCTTCGCGCGCGCGGTGCGCATCTATCACTACCTCGTGAGCGTGCGCGATCAGCTGCTGGAGCTGCTCCAGCGTGACGACGACGTGCAGCTGAGCGTGTGCGAAGAGGACGCGCGCGTGGTCCTGCGCGTCCGCTACCAGCGCGGTCAGCTCCGCCGCACGGCGTACTTGAAGCCGGAGGAGTGGGCGCTCTTGCGCGAGGAGCCAGCGCTGCGCGACGTGCTGCCCAAGGGCGTGTCCTAGAGGACACGCCCTCCCATGCCCATGCCCATGCCCGTGCCCATGCCCTGTCGACGACGAGCCGGGGCAAGGGGCAAGGGCAAGGGGCAAGGGGGGGCATGCGGGCGGCCCCAAAGGGACACGCCACGCATGCCCCGTTGAAACCCTGGGTTTCCGCGGGCAGGGTGCACCTCGTCCGGGAGGGAACCATGCTGCGATCCACGGCCGTCGTCTTCACCGCGCTCACCGGCTCCCTGCTGCTGCTCTTGTCGGCGTGCGATCCCGACGAGCTGCGCGGCGTCGACATCGAGCAGCCGGAGAGCCCCTTCCAGTCGAACGACGCGAACGAGGACGCGAGCGAGGACGAGGAGGCGGACGTCCCCGATCCGGCTGACGACGAGAACGAGCCGGTCGCGTGCGCAGCGTCTAGCGGCGGCAAGTGCGGCAGCTGGACGCCCGGCCCTTCGCTGGCACACGCGCGCTCGCGGCACACGGCCACCCTGCTCGACGACGGGCGGGTGCTGATCGCGGGCGGCGACGACTGGACCGGAAGCATCGTGGCGACGGAGATCTACGACCCGAGCACGGACACCTGGAGCGTCGGCGCCGAGCTCGCGGGCGTCCGCTACGACCACGCCGCCGCCAAGCTGCTCGATGGCCGCGTCCTCGTCGTGGGCGGCTTCGGCCAAGCCGACTGGCTCGCAAGCGCCGAGGTCTACGATCCCGCGCAGGACACGTGGACGCCGGTCGGCTCCATGAGCGTCGCGCGCGGCAGCCTGACCGCCACCACGCTCGCGGACGGCAGCGTGCTCGTCACCGGCGGCCTGTCGTCCGAGACCATGCCGCTCGCCATCGAGCGCTTCGACCCCGGCACGGGCACCTTCGCTCAGGTGGCCAGCCTCGAGCCCGGACGCTACCTCCACAGCGCCACGCGCCTCGACGACGGCAGCGTGCTCCTCGCGGGCGGCATGACGCCGCCGAACCAGTATCCGAGCGCCGCGGTCTTGTTTCACGCCGACGACGACACCCTGAGCCCTGCGTCGCTGCTCCCGGGACAGCGCCGCTCGCACCGCGCCTCCCTCCTGCCGGGTGGCGACGTGCTCGTCACGGGCGGCTACCACGCGGGCGTGCTGGCGAGCGCCGCGCGTTACGCCGTGGCCGCGAACGCGTTCACAGCCACCGGCGGGACGCTGCACGAGGGCCGCTACGGACACATCGCGACGACGCTGGCCGACGGCCGCGTGCTGATCGCGGGCGGCATCGGCGCCGACGACGAGGCCATCGCCAGCGCCGAGCTCTATGACGCCGGCGCGGACGCGTTCGTGCCGGCCGCGGACATGGCGCTGGCGCGTCACTCGTTCACGGCCACGCTGCTCGACGACGGCCGGGTGCTCGCGGTGGGCGGCGCCTACGGCTTCGAGGTCACCGGGGCGGTGGAGGTCTACAGCCCGTGAGCGCCTATCAGGTCCTCGCCAGGAAGTGGCGCCCGCAGACCTTCGACGACGTGGCCGGGCAGGCCTCGGTGGTGCGCACGCTGCAGCGCTCGCTCGACACCGGGCGCGTGGCGCACGCGTTCTTGTTCACCGGCAGCCGCGGCATCGGCAAGACCACCATCGCGCGCGTGCTCGCCAAGGCGCTCTCGTGCGAGACGGGCATCACCTCCTCGCCCTGCGGCGTGTGCTCCATGTGCACGGAGATCACCGTCGGCAAGAGCGTCGACGTGATCGAGATCGACGGCGCCAGCAACACCGGCGTCGACGACGTGCGCGAGCTGCGCGAGATCGCGCGCTTCATGCCGCAGAAGGGGCGCTTCAAGGTCTTCATCATCGACGAGGTGCACATGCTGTCGACGGGGGCGTTCAACGCGCTCCTGAAGACGCTGGAGGAGCCGCCCGAGCACGTGAAGTTCATCTTCGCGACGACGGAGGCGCACAAGATCCCCGTCACCATCCTGTCGCGCTGCCAGCGCTACGACTTCAAGCGCATCCC
>CAYLZW010000317.1:0-6410 GCA_964388085.1 uncultured Myxococcales bacterium
CATGATCATCGCGCGGCTCTACTTCTCCGAGCGCCGCTTCATCGAGGCGGCGACGCTGCTCTCGAAGATCCTCGACCAGGACGCGCGCTTCCCGACGGCGCGTAACCTGCTCGCGCGCTGCTTCTATTTCCTCGGCAACCCCGACCGCACCATCGCCGAGCTCGAGTTCATCCTGAACGATCCGAAGCAGGGCCAGCAGATGGACGAGCGCCTCGACGCGCTCTTCCTCGTCGGCGCCGCCGTCGTCGAGCAGCCCGGAACCGGACGCGAGAACCTCGAGAAGGGCCTGTGGGCCTGGGAGACCTACCTGAAGGAGGCCGCCGACTCGCCGCAGCGCAAGCAGGTCGAGGAGGGCCTCGAGGAGATCCGCGCCGGACTTCGCGGAGAGGGGCGGCTCGCCGAGGCTCAGGTCATGCAGCGGCAGGCCACGCTACAGGGCGGACAGAACGTCATGGGCGGCGAGCGCAGCTTCCAGCCGGCGCCCTCCGGTCCCATGGGAGCCCAAGGCGATCGTCCGCCGCCCGAGCGCGTGAAGAACCTGCCCCCGGACGCGACGCCGTACCAGCGCGCGCTGGCCACCGGCCTCGACGCGCTCGATCTCGGCGACCTCGCGAACGCCGAGAAGGCGCTGTTGCAGGCGAACCAGCTCACCCCCGGGCAGGCGGACGTGCTCGTCGGGCTCGGGCGCGTCTACGTCCAGACCGGCCGCATCCCCGAGTCGCTGCGCACCTTCGGCGAGGCCATCAAGCTGCACCCGGACTTCATGCCGGCGTGGCACTACAACGGCATGGCGCACATGATGAGCGGCGACGGTCGCCAAGCGGCCGAGAGCTGGGAGCACATCATGAAGGCCGATCCCGCCTACGCACAGCAGTTCTCGCTCGACAAGCGCGCGGCCGTCGCTCGACGGATGGCGCGCTGAACCCCGGCGCTGCGATGCTCCGTCGCGGCGATGTCGGTCGCTGTCGCCGGTGCATGTCTCGAAGAAAGGTCGTGAACGTGAAGCGCATCCTCCTGCCGCTCGTCGCCGCTGGTCTGTTCGGTCTCTCCGGCTGTCCCGAGAAGATGGAGAACGAAAACGCGGGCAAACGTCCGTCCGAGGCGCTGTCGGCGACGGTCGAGGCGGCCAAGGCTGGTGACGTCGAGCGCTTCAAGCAAGGTCTGAGCGCGAACTTCATCGCGACCATCGAGCGCTACCAGCAGCTCGGCGCCGCCAAGGAGGAGCTGAAGGGCGCCTTCGAGTGGCCGGTGTTCATGCGCTCGCTCGCCATGACCGACCCGGCGCCCAAAGAGGAGATGATCAAAGGCAACAAGGCCAAGGTGCACGCCATCCACAAGGACGGCAGCGACGGCATGACCGAGATGGTCCTCGAGGGCGGCGCCTGGAAGCTCGAGGTGCCGTCCGGCATGGTCACCGGCCTCGACCACTTCGACGACATCGCCAAGCTGGCCATGGGCGAGCAGGTCCCCGCGACGCCGGACGTCGCCACGGGGGGCGGCGGTAAGGCCGACCGCGTGAAGAACCTCGCCGCCGACGCTCCCGCGAACGAGCGCATGAAGGCCGCCGCGCTCGACGCCTTCGACCTCGGAGATCTCGCCGGCGCGCCGAAGCTCCTCGAGGACGCGCTGAAGGAGAACGCCGGCGACGAGGAGCTCACCGTCGCGCTCGGGCGCGCGTACGTGCAGACCGGCAAGGGCGCGGACGCGGTGAAGCTGTTCGAGGCGCACCTCGCGCAGGACGACAAGGCCGTCGGCGTGCGTCACTACCTCGGCATGGCCTACATGCTCGAGAACGCGCCCAAGAAGGCCGCCGCCGAGTGGAAGAGGGTCATGGAGATCGACGCCGTCTACGGCAGCAAGTACCGCCTCGATCAGCGCGCGGCCGCCGCGCTCGCCATCGCCGAAGGAGGCGGCAAGGCGCCCGCGCATAACGACATCACCATGCCGCCCCCCGGCAGCGCCCACGGGGCCGGCGCGGCGCCCGGCGGCGTCATGCACGGCAGCGCCGCCCCCGCCGGCGCCGAGAGCCCGAGCCCCTGACGTTTACACGTCGTTCTTGAACGCCGCGTACTCGCGCGCGCCGACATAGGTCGGCGGGTCACGCAGCGACGAGATGAGCGCCTTGCCGAGCGCGACGCGCGATGCGGGCGCGGGGTGTGACTGAAGCAGCATCAGGGCCGCGGGCGTGTCTCCGCGTCCGGCGGCGAGGCGCTCGAAGAACGTCACGAGCCCCTCGGGGTTGTACCCGGCGCTGACCAGGTAGGGGATGGCGGTCGTGTCCGCCTCCGTCTCGTGATCGCGCGAGTACTTGAGCAGGATGCCGGTGCCGAGCACCTGCGCGGCGAGCTGCTGCAGCATGCCCGGGTTCTGTCCGAGCGCGAGCGCCGCCAGCGTCGACAAGCCGTACTGCGCCACCAGGCGCTCGGCGACGTGGCGCTGGGTCACGTGCGCCACCTCGTGCGAGAGCACGCCGGCCACCTCGGCCTCGTTCTCGGCCGCCTTGAGCAGGCCGCTGTAGATGTAGATGTTGCCGCCGGGGATGGCGAACGCGTTCACCTGCGTGTCGTCGTCGATGACGTGAAACTCGAAGTCGATGCCCTCGGGCACGTCGCCTCTCTTCTCGGCCGCGCGCACGATGCGGTTGCCGAGGCGGGAGATGTAGCGCTGCACGTCGTCATCCGCGTGCAGCTTCACGTCGCGCTCGATCTCCTTCGAGAGCTCGTCGCCGAGCTTCTCCTCCTGGCTCGGCGGCAAGAGCGCGTTCGCGGCCACGCCGGAGACGGTCTCGACGGCGGAGTGCGCCGTACGGCAACCGCTCGCCGTCGTCGTGGCGAGCGCCAGGGCGCTCACGAACGAAAGCAAAGGCAGGGTCTTCATGGCTTGCTCCTCAGGGTCGGGCGGTCCTGTGCAGCGCGCGGGGGAGCGCTCCCGTGGGCGCTCCCGTGGCGAACCGCTCGTCGGCCACCTTGGGAAAGGTCTCGAGCGGCGGCGTCTTCGGCCGCGGTGCGCGACAGGGCGCCAGTTGCTTCCAGCTCCGGTCGTCGAGCTCGAGCACCACGGCGCACGCCGCCGCCAGCTCACGCTGGCCCTCGTCGATGGCCGCCGCGGCCGCGAGCCGAAACTGTGTCTTCGCCTCGTTTGCGTCGTCGCTCTGCAACAGCGCGCTGCCGTAGAAGAAGCGCAAGGTCGGCGCGCTCTCGCTGGTCGGGAACAGCCGCAGATACGCGTCGTACGCACGGCTCGGCGCCTGCCAGCGGTGCAGGGCCTGGTTGTGCCAGCGCAGCGCGAGGTAGCGCAGCGCGGGCTCGAGGAACGCCTCGAGCGCCGCCAGCTCACGCTTCATGTCGGCGAGCTCCGCGTCGTGCGGCGCGGCCGTGGCGCTGTGCTCGGCGATGCGCTCGCGCAGGCGCTCGACGCCGGGGACGAGTGCCTCGAGCGCCGCCAGCGCGCCGCCCTTCGTTCGGTTGAAGGCCGCGTTGTGGAAGATCCGCGCGTGATACAGCGGCGTGCGCCAGTGCAGATGGTCGAGGCTGACGAGCCAGCGGTACGCCGCGATGGTGGCTCGCGTGTCTCCCTCGAGGTGATAGCGCCAAGCGATGCGCTCGCCGAGGCGTCGGCGCACGTCGTCTTCGCGCACGCGATCGCCGAGCGCGCCCATCTCCTGCGGTCGTGACGGCGAGGGGAACGAGACCCACAGCGAGGCGATGTCCCCCGTGGCGCCATCGCTCGTCACCTCGCGCGGGCCCCGCCCCCAGCTCTCGACGACGGTCTCGAACACGGTGGCCTGGTGCACGCACGCCTTCGCCGTCTGGCGCCGCTGCGCGGTCACGTCGAGCGCGAGGCGGTCCCCTTGCACGTGCACGCGCGCCTCCAGCGTCTTGTCGCAGGTGTGGCGCGCACGCCACCACACGGTGAAGCGCTCGTCGGTCAGGTGGAGAAACAATGGCTCGGGCACCTCGTCCGCAACGTGCACGATTGGTGCCCCGTCACCCGGCGAGCGCGCCTCGAAGACATAACGGTCGAGGACCAGCGTGCGCACGACCGGCTTGGCGATCGCTCCGCTCGACGTGACGCTGCCGAGCAGCGCGCCGATCACCCACGCGTAGGAACAGCGTCTTCGCAGGCCCATCACCTGGGGCAGCTTATAGAGGCAAGTTCCGCTGGCGCGAGATGACCGCCTCGAACACGTCCGGCTCGAGGGAGGACTCGGGCAGATCGCGCGCGGCGAGCCCCGAGCGAATGGCCGCCTTGGCGACGCTCGCCGCCACGGCGGCGTGTACGCCCTCGTCGAGCGGCGTCGGCAACAGGTCGCCTTCGGGAGCGACCTCGGCGAGCGTGCACGCGGCGGCGATGAGCATATCGCCGTCGAAGCGGCGGGCCTTCACCGCGAGCGCGCCGAGGAACATGCCCGGCAGGATGCTGCCTTTGTTCATCGCCTTGCCGTCGGCGGCGAAGGCGGCGCCGGCGAGGGTGGCGTCGTAGGGCTCGATCTCGGGGCGCGGCTCGGAGAGCGCGAGGATCGCCTGCCCCTCGCGGACCTTGTTCGCGGGGATGACGTTCGCGTGACCCGTGTTCGCGACCACGACGTCACAGGTGCTCATGATCTCGTCGAGGCTCGAGGACTCGCCGCCGTTGGCGACGTGGCGCCCGACGCTGGCCGGATGGACGTCGTCACCGAGCACGGGGCGGCCCGTGAAACGCATGACCAGCGACGCGATGGCGGCGCCCGCGGTGCCGAGGCCGATCTGGCCGATGCGCACGCTGCCAATGTCTTTGCCCGCGCGCAGACAGGCGTTGATGACGCAAGCGAGCGCGCCCACGGCGGGGCAGTCGGCGTCGTCGTGCAGGATGGGGATGCCGAGGGTGTCCTCGAGCTTCTTCGAGACCCGCTGCGCGCGCGCGCCGGTGACGGCGTCGAGCAGGATGGCGCCGCACGAGGGGGCGATGGCCTGCACGGCGGCGAGCAGCTCGTCTTCGCTCGGCGTGTCGAGCACCAGCGGCAGGCTGTTGAGGCCGCCGAGCTCGGCGAGCAGCGCAGCCTTGGCCTCGAACACGGGCAGCATCGCGCGCGAACGAACGCGGCCGACGCCCTGCAGACCGGTGCCGTCGGTGATGAGCGCGACCGTGCGGGAGACGCTCGTGAAGCGGTCGGCGTTGCGTGGATCGTCGTCGATGAGGCGGACGATCTCGGCCACGCCCGGGCCGACGGCCGTCTGCAGCGGGCTGAAGCCGGTGAGCGGCACGCGCGAGATGGTCGCGATCTTGCCGCCCTCGTGCACCTCCTGCACGCGGTTCACGACCTCCAGGATCTCGGAGTCGGCGAGCGCGTCGACGGCGGCGATGACCACGCGCAGATGATCTTCGTCCTCGAGGGCGAGCTGGAATTCACGCTCCGTGAACGAGTGACCGATCTTGGAGGTGGTGATCTCACCGATGGACGCGCCGGCGTCACCGAGGGCGGTCGTCACGAGCCCGAGGTTGCCGAACTTGCGGCGGGTCTTGATGCGGAGCGAGCGAACCAGTCCGCCTCTGAGCACGGAAGCCTCCTCGGGCGTGTCGTTGAGCGAGCCTCCTAGCGGTCTATGCCGGCGCCGGCACAGACGTCCATCGCAAAGCACGCGGCTGCTCGTGCGGCCGTTCCTGCTGTTGTCGCATCGAACGGAGATCGGTGCAGCCGCGGCGCGAGGTCATTCGTTACGCGTTGCGTCGTGCACCGTGCCCGACGCCGGCGCGTCCGTGTGGGCGGCCGCCGCGGCGCCCTGGACCTCGATGAACACCGATCCCGACGGACGCACCTCGACGACGTCCTCCCCCGGCCAGAGCGAGAGCAGGAAACGAATGCGTCCGGCGCGGCCCTCGGAGATCTCCTTTGCCGTCAGCGCGATGGGGGGACGCTCCGGCTTGCCGGGCGGCGCCGACAGGCGCACGACGGGAGGCGCCGCGGGCTCGCTGCCGCGGTTTGTGATGAACAGCGTGACGAGCAGCGCGCGGCAGGGCCCGTCGCACGCTGCGTCGTCGAGCAGGCGGGCCCCGTCGATGTCGCCCGCGCGCGCGCGGCGCTCGAGCAGGTCCTGCGCCGGCCGCCCGAGATCCGCGACCTCGAGCATGACGTCGTCCTCGGCGATGCCGCTCGGCACGAGCAGGACGCGGACGTCGCGGCAGCCCGCCAGCGAGAGCACGAGCAGGAGCACGAGGCCGCAGACGGTCGAACGGAGCGGGAGCGGAGACATCACGGGAGCGCCTTACGCGAAGACGGCTTACAGGAGTGGGGACGCATTCCCCTGGCCGCACGTTCCTGTTACCGAGGCCGAGCCTCTCTTATACGTCTCCGACGACGATGAGCCCATGACGCTGCACGCGATCCCCCGCTCGGCCGGCCTCCTGATGCACCCGACGTCCTTGCCCGGCCG
>CAYLZW010000318.1:0-6405 GCA_964388085.1 uncultured Myxococcales bacterium
GCACGTGCAAGGCCGACGTCGCCTACCTCGACCCGCCGTACAACCAGCACAGCTATCTCGGCAACTACCACGTGTGGGAGTCGCTCGTGGTCTGGGACAAGCCCGCCGTGTACGGCGTCGCGCACAAGCGCGTGGACGTGAAGACGCGCAAGAGCGCGTTCAACTCCAAGCGCTCGTTCGCGGACGCGTTCACCGAGCTCGTGCGCGCGCTCGACGCGGAGCTGCTCGTGGTGTCCTTTAGCGACGAGGGCTTTCTCTCGCGGGACGCCATCGAGAGCGTGCTGAGCGAGCGCGGCGAGGTGGAGGTGCTCTCGCGCGACTACAAGCGCTACGTGGGCGCGCAGATCGGCATCTACAACCCGTCCGGTGAGCGCGTCGGCGAGGTGAGTCACCTGCGCAACACCGAGCTCGTCTACGTCGTGCGCACGCCAGCGCTCCTCGAACGACGGCTCACGGCCTGACGCGCGGGTACCTGGCTAGAGCGTGAAAATGGCGCCAACGCCGAGGTAGCCGCCGTTCAGCGGAGGCATCAGATAGCCGCCTTCGACGACGATGGAGAGCCAGTCCGTAACCCCGGCAACCAAGCCGATGGGCATCTCGCGGATGCCGTGGAATGGAAAGGGGGCCTCATCGTAGAGCGGCAGCGCGATTCCAACGGTGGGCGCCGTGTAGACCCAGATGCTGCTGTTCGGAACCCGCTGCGAGATGGGGATGCGCGCCACGACGCTGATATGCCTTCTCGTCGTGCGACCGTCGCCGATGAAGGTCATGTCGTCTTGCCAGTAGTCGCCGTAAGCCTCGAAGCCGAAACGCATGTCGGGCAGGAAGTCCTGCTGCACGCGATAGCGGACCCCGGCGGATACCCCGAACTGGTTTCCACCGTAGCTACCATCGACGAGCGAGACGCCGAGGCCACCGTGTCCGGCGACGAACAGGTCGAGGTCGGCTGCCGTGCGGAAAGTCCCCCACGCGTTCGCCACGGGCACGACGCCGGTGAGAGCTCCTTCGGTCGGGTCGAAGGCGATGCCAAGCTGCGGCACGACGCCGGCCTCGATGTTCCGCTCCGACGGCAGATCGTAGATGGGCCGGTACTGCGGCACCGACGCACAGCCCGCGAACAGCGCGAACGCAACGAGAACGAGCGGGAGGCGCGGATGCATCCCCGATGCATATGTCAGGCGATCAACAACCGGAAATTCTCGCGCAAAGCCGCAAAGCCGCAAAGAACCACATCTCTGTGTTCCCTTTGCGGCTCTGCGGCTTTGCGCGAGAATTGTGTCCTGCGCTCGAACACGGGCACGACGAGTTAGTCGGCCGAGGCACGCAGGATGTCGAACGGCACGGCCATCTCGGTGAGCACCGGCTTGTGATCGCTCGCCTCGGTCTCGGGCACGTTCACGTCGAGCAGGCCTTCCGCGAGCGCCTCGTCGGCGAGCACGTAGTCGATGCGCTGATCGAGGAAGGTCGCCACCTCGCCGAAGGACGCGATCATGTCGACGAGGCCGGCGCCGACGAGGGCGAGCGGGCCGTCCGCGTCCGGCGTCGCGTTCAGGTCACCGGCGACGACGCGCAGGCTCTCGCCCTCACGCGCGCTGGCGTCGAGGGCCTCGGCGAGGTCGCGGGCGTGATCGGCCGCCGCCCAGGGATATACGTCGGCGTGCACGCTCACGGTGCGCAGCTCTTTGTCGCCGAGGCAGAGCGTGGCGTCGAGCGCGACGCGCGGCTCGAGCGTCATGTTGCTGCTCTCGAGCGGGATGCGGCGCACCTCGGCGAAGGGCAGCTTCGACAACAGCGCGACGCCGTAGTCCCCGCCGGCCTCTTTGCGCGCGGCGACGAAGGCGTGCTCCATGCCGAGGCGCTCGCCGAGCAGCTTGGCCTGGTCCTCGCGGTCGGTGCGATCGGTGAGGCGATCGACCTCCTGCAGCGCGATGACGTCGGCGTCCAGCTCCTCGAGCACGTCACCGACCTCGTCGAGCGAGGACCACATGCCGGACTTGATGTTGTACGTCGCGATGCGCAGCGGCTCGTCCTGGAGCGCTGTGCCTTCACAGGCGGAGCCCTCGGGGGCGACGACGGTGTCGGAGGGTTGGCTGCATCCGGTGAGGATGACCCCGAGGAGGGCGCAGCCGGCGAGAGCGTGGAGGTAATGCGGCACGACGCCGAGCATGGAAAGTCACTGCAACGCTCGCAACCTGATCCGCTTTGCATCAACGTAGCGCGCGACCCGACGACGGCGTGGTGCCATTTGCCTGTGCGCTATGCTCGCGCGGCGTTGGAGTGAACAGCATGTCGATCCGTGTGCTCATCGCCGAGAGCGACCGCGCCACCGCGCGCATGCTGGAGGCGTCGCTCATCCGCTACGGCTTCGAGGTCTCGCGCGCCGAGGACGGCGAGGCGGCAGTGGAGATGTTCACGCCGCGATCCTTCGACGTGGTGCTGCTCGACGTCAGCCTGCCGCGCAAGAGCGGCATCGAGGCCGCGAAGGCGATCCGCACCTCGCCCGGCGGCAACCAGGTCGGCGTCGTGCTGACGAGCAGCAACACCGTGTCTCCCGAGATCGTGCTCGAGCTGCGCCGCGCGCAGGTGGACGGCTGGTTCAACAAGCCGCTCGCCATGCGGGAGCTGCGCGACAAGCTGGCTGAGCTGGCGCACAAGTACACGGGCGCTACCTCGGAGCTGCTGCACGTCGAGAGCGGACGACGTGTGCTCGCGAGGGCCACGGCGTCGCCCCCGACGCCGGCGACGCGCTCCGCCGCGGCGCCCCAGCCGGCGACGGCGCCGACGACGGCGCCCGTGTCCGAGGCCGCGCCTCGCACCGTGCGCGTGACGAGAGCGGAGGTGTCGGCGGCCGTGTCGTCCGAGCCCGTCATCGTCCCGCCGGCGCCCCCGGGCAGCTTTCCGTCGCCGCCGCCCACGAGCAGCGAGCGGCTCGCGGTGCCGAGAGGTCCGCCGCTCGCCAGCGAGGCGCAGACCGTCGACGATGTGCACGCGTCCGCGCGCATGATGCTGCGTCTGGCGCGCGCCCGGGCGACCGGCGTCTACATCCTCACGCAGCGTGACGCCGAGGCGAAGGTCGCCTTCATTCAAGGCGTCATGGTCGGCGCCATGGACAACTCCACCGAGCACCGGCTGCTCTCGCGCCTCGTGCGCCGCGGCGTGCTGCAGGAGGAAGACGTCAACGAGGTGCTGCTGTACTCGCGCGAGCACAATCTACGCGCCGCCGAGGCCGTGCTCGCGCTCGAGCACTGCGACGCGGAGACGTTGCTCGACGAGCTCGAGCAGCAGGCGGCCGCGCGCCTGGTCATGGCCGCCGGCTGGCGCGGCGGCGAGATGCGCTTCGTCGAGGACAAAGCCGAGGTCGAGCGCTTGGCCATCTCGCGCTTCGATGCATACGAGGTCGTGTTCCGCCGCTTCGACCAGCCGCCCGATCCCGTCATGGTGGGTGCCTGGATGGAGCGCGCCGGTGACGACGAGATCAAGACCAGCCGCGACTTCGAGGACGGCCTCGTGGCCTACGCGCGCGTGTCGCCGAGGTCGCCGCTGCCGAGCATCCTGTTCGGTCGCCCGCCGAACCTCAAATCGGTGGAGGCGCAGATCGGACAGTGGGCGCCGGCCGAACGAGACAAGCTGGTCGGTCACGTGTACGGCATGTGGGTGGCGGGCCTCTTGCGCTTGCCGGGCGACGAGCTCGTCGACGAGCGCCCCGTCCCGCGGCCGGTGCGCTCGGAGGAGGTGGACCGCGCGGTGCCCGACAAGGCGGCCTGCGCGCTGGTGCGTGCCGAGTGGATGCACGCGCAGGGCCGCAACTATTACGACGTGCTGGGCATCGCGAACGACGCCGACGAGGTCCTCATCGGCGACGCGTTGGCGGCCTATCGCGAGCGCTTCGGCAAAGAGAGCTTGGGCAAGCGGCCGATCGGCCCGGTCGAGGGGCTCGCGCAGGAGCTGTGGGCCCTCATCGAGGACATCGAGATCACCTTGCTCGACGCTCCCCAGCGCAGCTTCTACGACGCCACGCTCGAGGAGGCGGCGGATCCAAGCTCCGTCGAGCAGAGCATCAACGCGGACGCACACTTCCTCGAGGGCAAGGTCGCGCTCTCGAGCGGGGACTTGAAGACCGCCAAGACGGCCTTCGAGCTCGCGGTCACCTGCGCGTCGGACAACGCCGAGTACCAGAGCTACCTCGCCTGGACCGACTTCCTCGACGGGGCCGCCCTCATCGAGGGCGCGCGCTCGACGCTGAAGGCGGCCGCGGCCGCGGACAAGAACGCGATGCGGCCGGTGTTGTTGCTCGGTCTCGCGGCCGAGCGCATGGGCGATCTCGACGGGGCGAAGGCGGCGTTCGAGGAGGCGCTCGCGCGGGCGCCCGACAACGCGGAGATCGAGAGCGCGTTGGCGCGGGTGAAGCGCGAGGAGGGGTAGCGCCGAGTGACGCGCACGCGGAGGCCCGTCTGGAAAGCGCCGGCGGACCTTCGCGGCCTCCGTCGCTCAAGCCTTCTCGAGCCGAACGCTCAATTGGTGTCCATCGACGTCCAGGACCTCGCCGAAGGGCTGGGTGATCGAGAGCTCGCTCGCGAGCACCTCGTCCGCGATACGCGCCTGGTGCTCGTCCAGCGCTCGCTCGAGCTGCGCATCGCCGGCGCCGAGGGTGAGCTGCACGCGGTCGGTGACCTCGAGGCCGGTCTCCTTGCGCAGCTTCTGCAGGCGGCTCACCACCTCGCGCATCAGGCCCTCGCGCACGAGGTCGTCGTCGAGCGCGGTGTCGAGCGCGACCGTCAAGGGGCCCTGGGACTCGAGCACGACGTCGCCCTTGGCGGTGCGCGTGACCAGCACGTCCTCGGCCGTGACGCTTTCACCGACGACGTCCAGGCTGCCGCCGCCCTCGAGCGTCGACCACTCCTCGCGGCTCAGCTCGCCGATGCGCTCGGCCGCTGCTTTCATCTTCTTGCCGAGGCGTTTGCCGAGCGTCTTGAAGTTCGCCTTGAAGCTGACGTCGCAGAGCGCCGCGTCGTCGGCCATGACCAGCACGGCGCGAACGTTGAGCTCGTCCTTCAGCAGATCCTCGTGCTCCTGCAAGGCCGCCCGCGCCGCCTGATCGTGCGTGACGACGGTGACGCTCTTGAGCGGCTGGCGCGTCCTCAGCTTGTGCTTCTCGCGCAGCGCGCGGCCCATGCCGACCACCTGGCGCGCCACGGCCATCTTCTGCTCGAGGGCGCGATCGATCTTCGTCTCCTCCGCGAGCGGATAGCTGCAGAGGTGCACGCTGTCCTCGTCCCCTTGCTGCATGCCGGGCTCGCGCACGAGGTTTTGGTAGAGGCGCTCGGTGATGAACGGCATCACGGGCGCGATGACCTTCGAGAAGGTGACCAGCACCTCGTAGAGCGTGGCGTAGGCGGCGGCCTTGTCCTTCCGGCCGGCCTCGTCGTCATTCGAGCGCCAGAAGCGGCGGCGGCTGCGGCGGATGTACCAGTTGGTCAGGTCGTCGATGAAGCCGACCATGGGCTTGACCACGCGATAGAGAAAGTAGCCCTCCATCTCGCGGTTCACGTCCTCCACGAGGGACTGCAGCACGCTCAAGATCCAGCGGTCGAGCTCGGAGCGCTCGCTCACCGGAGGCGCGCTCTCCAAACCGGACCTCGGATCCCAGTCGTCGATGTTCGCGTACTGCACGAAGAACGACCACGCGTTCACGAGCGGGAGCAGCACCGTGCGCACGACCTCACGGACGCCGGACTCGCTGAAGCGCAGCGGCTCGGCGCGCACGACGGGAGAGTCGATGAGATAGGCGCGCAGAGCGTCCGCGCCCATGTCGTCGAGCAGGGCCATCGGGTCCGGGTAGTTGCGCTTCGACTTCGACATCTTGGAGCCGTCCTCGGCGAGGACGAGCCCATTGACGATGCAGTTCTTGAACGGCGCCTTGTCGAACAGCGCCGTCGAGAGCACGAGCAGCGTGTAGAACCAGCCGCGCGTCTGATCGAGGCCCTCGGCGATGAACTCCGCGGGGAAGCCCTCATGGAAGCCGGCCTGGTTCTCGAACGGGTAATGCACCTGCGCGTAGGGCATCGAGCCCGACTCGAACCAGCAATCGAACACCTCGGGTACGCGCCGCATGGTGCCGTCGCAGCCCGCGCCGTCTGGTCCGCGGCATTTGAAGGTGAGGTGATCGATCTTGTGCGGGTGCAGGTCGCTGACCTCCTCGCCGCTCCGCTCCGAGAGCGACTGAGCGCTGCCGAGGCACTCGACGTGGGACGGGTCCTGGTCACAGCGCCAGAGCGGGATGGGCGTGCCCCAGAAGCGGTTCCGCGAGATGGCCCAATCGCGTGCGTCGGCGAGCCAGTTGCCGAAGCGCTTCTGGCCGACCGCCTCGGGCACCCAATGAATGGTCTGGTTGTGCTTCACCATGCG
>CAYLZW010000319.1:0-6385 GCA_964388085.1 uncultured Myxococcales bacterium
CGGCCCGGCGCGCGGATGAGGATCTCGCGCAAGAGCGCCAGCATCTTCGGGCTCTGTCCGACGATGGAGTCTTGCCGGATGGCGGCGAGCGCGGGGAAGCGCCGCTCCCACGTCGCCACCTTGGCGTACAGGTCGCCGCCCTGGCTCGGGCTCCTGGCGTCCGCCGGGGCCTCTAGCGCGCTGGTCTCGCCGAGCAGCTTGCGCATCTGGCGCGCGACCAACGCGCGACGCGCCTGCACCTGCACGCGCGCGAACAGCTCCTCGAGGTCGAAGGGCTTGGTCAGGTAGTCGTCGGCGCCGACGCGGAAGCCGACCACGCGGTCCGCGGCCTGGCCCTTGGCGGTCAGGAACATGAGCGGCGTCTCGCCGTAGCCGGGCCGCTCGCGCAGCGCCTTGCAGAAGGCGATGCCATCCATCACGGGCATCATGACGTCGGAGACGACGAGCTCCACCGGGGCGTCGCCGTCACGCTCGAGCTGCTCGACGAGGGCGAGCGCCTCTTTGCCGTTGGTGGCGTCGCTGACGCGGTAGCCGAGCTTCTTCAGGTTGTAGCGCAGGGCGTTGCGCAGGTCGGGCTCGTCCTCGACGACGAGCACGTGCACGGGCGCGCTCTCGGACGGCGTCTTCAGGAGGGCTGCTTCAGGGTCTGTCACGGGCGCACCATGGGGCCGAAGAGAGGAGTACGCCGGGAATGTATCGCAGAGGCTAAGGTAGGCCCATGAGAGGACGCTCGGACGTCAAGAAGCGCTGCCCGACGTGCCGGATGCATCACGCGCTGTGCATCTGCGCGTTGACGCCGCGGATCCGGACGCGCACGCGCGTGCTGCTCGTGCTGCACCGCTTCGAAGAGCGGAAGGCGACCAACACCGGGCAGCTGGCCGCGCGCTGCCTCGTGAACAGCAGCATCGTCATCACGGGCGATCCGACGCGCCCCTTGCCTCCGACCCTGGTGCGCGACGACGAGCAGCCGCTGCTGCTCTTCCCCGCGGCCGACGCGCGCCCCATCAGCGACTTCGCCAACAGCGAGCGCCCCATCGCCCTCGTCGTGCCCGACGGGAACTGGCGGCAGGGCGGCAAGGTGCGCACGCGCGTGTCGAGCCTCGCGAAGGTGCCCTGCGTGACGCTGCCCGAAGGGCCGCCGACGATCTATCGCCTGCGCAGCGAGCAGCGCCCCGGCGGCCTCGCGACGCTCGAGGCCATCGCGCGCGCGCTCGACGTGCTCGAGGGGCCGGGCAAGACGGACGAGATGCTGCGGGTGTTCCGCCAGATGGTCGAGCGCACGCTGTGGACGCGCGGCACGCTGCGCACCGCGGAGGTCTTTGGCGGCATCCCGCTCGCGGCGCTCCGGGACGATCCGCGCGGCGACGTTCATCGGCCGCACGTCGACACGGGCGCGAAGGTGCGCGCGTGACCCTCGAGCTCTTGCGACACGACACCGTGCTCGCCCCCATGGAGGGCGTCGGTCATCCGCTGTTTCGACAGCTCATCGCCGAGAAGGGCGGCGTCGGGCTGTTGTGCACGGAGTTCGTGCGCATCGCGGGCGTGAAGCTGTCGGCGAAGGCGCTCGAGGGCGCGGTGGTGAAGGTGCCGGGCGTTCCGCTGTCGGTGCAGGTCATGGGGCGCGACCTCGAGCTCATGGCCGAGGCGGCGGCGCTCGTCGAAGAGGCGGGCGCCGACGTCGTCGACATCAACCTCGGCTGCCCGTCCCCCTGCGCCGCGAAGGGAGGCGTCGGCGCCGCCATGCTGAAGGATCTGCCGCTGCTCTCGCGTGTGCTCCGCGGCATGCGCGCGCGCGTCAGGGGCCGGCTGTCGGCGAAGATCCGCGCCGGCTTCGACGACGCGAGCCACGTGCTGGACATCGTCGCCTGCGTCGAGGACGCGGGGGTCGACTTCCTGGCCATCCATCCCCGACGACGAACGGACCTGTACCGCGGCGTGGCCGACTGGCGGATCATTCGCGCGGTGAAAGAGCGCGCGCGCGTCCCGGTCATCGGCAACGGTGACTGCTGGTACGCCGCGGACGTGGAGCGCATGCGCGCCGAGACGGGCTGTGACGCCGTCATGCTCGGCCGGCCCGCGCTGCGGAACCCGTGGATCTTCCAGCAGGCGGCCGCCCTCGCCGAGGGGAGCGCGCCCTTCGCGCCGAGCGGCGCCGACGTGGTGGGCTACCTCGACGAGGTCGCGCGCCGCTATCGGCAGCGCTGGACGAAGGAGCTGACGGTGCTCGGCAAGCTGAAGGAGATCATCGGCCTGCTCGGGCGCGCGGTGCGCGACGACAAGCGCTTCCTGCGCGCGGCGCAGCGCTCCCGCAGCGTCGAGGAGCTCGGCCAGCTCGCGTACGAGCACCTCGCTGCGCTGCCGGCGAGCGCGCTCGATCTGGACGCCCAGGGCAGCCTCAGGCTCGAGCTGTCCGGCAGCGTGAACGCCGGCGAGGGCGCTCGGGCGGCGTGAGAGCATGTCGCCGGCGCGCGAGGCCTCGAGCGCCGTCGCCGTCGCCGTCTTGGCTCAGGCGATCGCCGGCTCCTGGACGCGCTCGCCTACCAGCGTGACTCGAAAGCAGGTGCCTTCGCCCTCGTGGCTAAAGACCTCGATGCGGCCGCCGTGCGCCTCGACCACGGCCTTGGCGATGGCGAGCCCGAGACCCGAGCCTTGCCCCGCGTGCGTGTTGCGCGGGACCTGGAAGAAGGGCTCGAACAAGCGCGTGAGCGCGTCACCGGGCACGCCGCAGCCGGTGTCGCTCACCTCGACGACGAGCAGGTCCGGCTGAGCTCCCGCGTGCAGCTCGACGCTGACGCGCCCGCCCGGCGGCGTGAACTTGATGGCGTTGTCGACGAGGTTCTGCAGCACCTGCCCGAGGCGATGCTTGTCGCCCTGCACGCGCACCGGCGTGTGCTCGGCGACCAGCACGTCCACCTCGACGCCGGCCTCCGCGGCGCGCGGCAAGAAGCCCTCGACCAGCGCGCGCGCGAGCTGCTCCACGTCGACGTCGCCGCCCTGCGCCTTGGTCTCCTTGAGCCGCGCGAGATCGAGCAGGTTCTCGCACATGGCCGTCAGCCGATCTTCCTGGCGCGCGACGCCCTCGAGGAAGTAGCGCAGGTCGGCCGGATCCATGTGCTTGAGGTCGCGCAAGAGCGTCTGCACGTTCTGGCGGATGATGGCGAGCGGCGAGCGAAAGTCGTGGCTCACCGTCGCCACCAGCTCGTCCTTGCGTTGGTTCAAGAGCGCGAGCTCTTCGTTCTTGCTGGCGAGCTCACGCGTGCGCGCCTCCACGCGCGCCTCGAGCTCCTGGTTCAGCGACTCGATCTCCGCGTAGGCGCGCGTGTTCACGAGCGCCGCCGCCAGCGGGCCGGCCAGCGACGACACGAAGGCCGCGTCACCCCCTTCGTAGGGGCGCGCGTCCGAGCGAGAGGAGAGCGCGAGCAGCCCCACCGGCTCACCGGCCACCGCCAGGCGCAGCGCGAGCACGGCGTCGTCGAGGCCCGGCGGCGGGCGCTTGTCGTCGTCGAACAATGCCACCTGCGAGCTGCCGAGCACCGGGAAGGTGGCGTCGTCGACGTCGAGCGACACCGTGGCGCCGAGCAGGGGCGAGAGCCGGCGCTCGCCGCGCTCGAGGCGATACAGGCGCACGGCCGCGGGCTGCACCGACTCCTCGAGCACGCGGCGGAGCAGCTCGGTCAGCTCCGAGAGGTGCTTGGCCGTGGACGCGTGCGCGGTGAACTGCGCCAGCAGGCGGCCGGCGTCATAGGGGGCCGAGCGCAGCAGATCGTCGACGTAGCGCTGCACGCGATGGGTGAGCGGCGCCGCGATGGCGAAGAGCAGCGCCGCCAAGGCGACCATGCCGGCGGCGTCGGTGAGCCTCAAGAACTGCACGCTCGCCCACATGGCGAAGCCGAGCGCCATGCCGACCGCGGCGGCCACCGTCATGCCGCCGACGAGGCGCCGGGCGGTGTCGGTCAGGCGCAAAAGATCGTGGCGCACGATGGCGTCCGCGGTCGACAGCGGCACCAGCAGGATGAAGCCGTTCCAGAGCAGGCTCATGCCGAACAGCTCCAGCACGTGCCCGAAGAACAGGTTCACCGTCGGGATGCCGGCGCCCACCGGCCACGCCCAGAGGATCTGCCGCAGGCGCGCGCGCTGGTGCGCGCTCTTGCCCCGGCGATAGGCGACCACGAGGGCCGTCAGCCCCGTCGTCGTGCTCGCCGCCAGACAGCCGTACATGAGGTTGTCGAAGACGAGGTAGCTCGTCATGTCGCCCGCGGTGCGCGCGAGCCCGAGCGCGAGCAGTACGCCCATGACGAGCGCGAGCACGGTGACGCTCCACCACACCCGGCGCAGCCAGCGTCCCTCGCGGTCGTCCTCGCCGCGAAAGCTGTACGCGCGCGTGATGACGCCGACGAGCGCGAGGCCGAACACGCACAGAAAGGGCGCGAGCTGCGGGTAGAGCGGCGGCCAGCGCCAGAGGAACGTCATGTCGACGACGGACGCCATGCACATGCCGACCGAGGCGAAGAAGGCGAAGAAGGCCCACGCCTCCGCCGTCGCCGGGCGCAAGAAGTAGAGCAACATGGCGACGCCGACGAAGATGAGCGCCAGGAACGACAGGCTCGAGTGGCTCTTCACGAGGTCGGACGCGGTGAACGTCCGCGTCGGCACCGGCACGAAGCGCAGCTGCCCTTCGATGCCCTTCACCTGATAGACGACGTCGCTGCCGAGCTCGTAGGAGAGCGCGCGCTGTTGCACCTCGGGCGCGGAGAAGACCAGCTCACCGTTCACGGCGACCACGAGGTCCCAGCGCTCGAGCCCTACCTGATCGGCCCCCCACACGTGCAGCGACACCGGGTTGACGAAGCCCTCCTCGGTGAGGGTGAAGCCGAGGAAGGGCTGCCCGACGAGGGCGAGCGCGCCCGCGCACACGTGCAGGCAGAAGACCAGCGCCGCCGCGCAGAGGGAGCCGAAGAGAATGTGGCTGATGACGCGCAAGGCTCGACGAGCGCCGGGCCCCGCGTCCCGGCTCACCTGCACTTGAGCGCGAGCTTCACGTCCTGCTCGGCCTTCGTCGGGTCGAAGGGCACGCTCGTCTTGTAGTCCTCGCAGCCGCGCTTCTCGAGGCGCAGCTGGGGCGGCTGCGAGTCCACCTTGTGCGTGAAGGTCACGGGCGCGTTGCCGGCGCTCTTGCCGTCGATGAACACCTCGGCGCCGTTCGGGATCGACACGACGGTGATCTTCACGAGCAGCGGCTCGAGCGTCATGGTCAGCACCTTCTCCTCGCCCGGCTTCACTTGCACGTTCTGGACGCCGTCCTTGTAGCCCTCGAGCTTCACCTCGATGCGGTGCACGATGCCGCCCTCGACGTCCTCTAACGTCGTCGGCGTCTTCTCGCCGCTGACCGTGCCGTCGAACAGCAGCGCCGCCCCGCTCGGCTCGGAGAGCACGCGCACCCTCCCGCCGACGCGCTTGAGCGCGACGCTGAGCTGCGCGGTGTCGTTCTCGGGCACCACGAAGCGCTGGATGTGCGTGCGGAAGCCCTCTTTCTCGACGATGATCGTGTGCTCACCGGCGCTCACGTTGCTGATCGTGACCGACGGATCCGCGCGCTCGGGGTGCATCTCCCCGTCGAGGCGCACCACGGCGCCGAGCGCGTTGCCGGGCACGGTGATGACGACGCTGCCCTTGCCCCCGAGCAGGTTCACCGCCGCGAAGGCGCCGCCGCCGATGACGATGATGGCGAGCAGGGCGGCGATGGTGATCTTGAGCCCGAGCTTGCCGCCGCTCGCCGGCGCTTCTGGTTGCGCCGGCTGGCGCTGCATGGGCGGCGCGATGTGCCGGTTACCGGGCGCGGTCACCGGCGTGACGCCCGTCGGATCCGCGCCGGGCCGCGAGATGACGTAGGGACGCGACTCTCCCGTCGGGGTCGCGCCCGCGTAGGTGTTGCCGCGCACGTTGGTCTGGCCGCGTCCGGGATGCGAACCGCTGTGGGAACCGCTGTGCGTGCCCGCTCCGCTCGCGAACGCGTCGCTGCCGCCGCCCATGAACGTCCCGGTGCGCTCGTCGGCCATGGCCGCCTGCACGGGATCGAACACCGCGGCCTGCGCGCTGACGGCCTCGAGGTTCGTGTCCGTTACGGCGGCGGCCTGCTTCGGATCGGGCGGCGGGTCGACCTCGATCTCCTTGTAGCTCTCGAGGCGCAGGCGCTCTTTGTCGTAGTCGACGGTGAAGTTCTGGCGCAGGAATTCGCCGAGGTCGTTTGGCCGCGGCGGCTTGCCCGCGGCGAGCAGGTAGCGCTGCAGGTCCTCGGCGAGGTCACCGGCGTCGAGGTAGCGGTCGTCGCGATCCTTCGCGAGCGCCTTGAACACGATGCGCTCGAGGTCCGGCGGGATCTCGCGGT
>CAYLZW010000320.1:0-6350 GCA_964388085.1 uncultured Myxococcales bacterium
GGCAGCTTCAGCACGCGGCGGCCAGGGCGTCAGGACCGACGCGGCGAGCATGTACGAAGAAGCGCCAGGAGGAGCAGGCGAGGAAGGAGCCGCCGTTCCAGGTCTTGGCGGGCCGCCTGGTAGAGGGTGCCGGGCTCGACGTGACGGACGAGCGGAGGAAAAGGACAGGCATGGCGCTCCACTGGGGTTACGGCATGGCGTGGGGCGCGCTCTACGGCGTGCTCCGCCGCCGGATGCCGTGGGTGGCGCGTGCGATGGGGCTGCCGTTCGCTGTGGGCTTCAGCCTCGTCGGCGACGAGATCCTGAACACCGTGATGGGCTTGACCGCGCCTCCTCGCGCGTTCCCCGTCGACGCGCACCTCCGGGGGCTCGCGGGTCATGTCGCTTTCACGGCGGCGGCTGAGGCGGGGCTCCGCGCGGGTGACGTGGCTCGTCACGTATGAGGCGGAGCATGGTCAGCGCCGGTCGACCACCACCCGTGGCGTTACAGCGGGGTCCCGCTGTAACACCAGTCGCGCACCTTTGCGGACGACGACTGCCTCAGGCCGGTTCGGGGACGTCCTCCTTTGCCATCTCGGCCGGAAGGTACCGAGCATGGGTCTGACGTAGGTAGTCCAGACCCGTGTCGTGTGTGGCCTCGTACTCAAGTTCCTTCTGGAAGAACTCCAGCCTCGCGCGCGCCGCTTCTAGTACCTGCCCCCACGTCTTCACCCAGATCGTGATGCGGTTGTCGTCGGCTCGATGAAGCATGCCGTCGGGGCGATCGGCCTGCCGTGTCACCTTGTGCCTGACGTGGGACGTCATGTCGTTCGAGAGCAGCCAGAATACCCAGCGCGTGTTCGTGTCACGGAACCGTTCATCATCCGCGACGGCGAAGGCGTACTTCTCGATCTGCGTCACGGCGTCGGCATCCATCCTTACCAACGGACGTTTCAGCTCGATGACGAGGTGCTCCCGCTCCTCCTGCTGGTTCTGCGGGATCCGCCGGGAGAGCATGATGTCTACAATGCCGTCTTCGCCTTCCGTGGTCGTCACCGGCGCAAGGTCGCCTCGGTCGTCGCCCAGGAAGCGCAGGTGCTTGCGCAACACTTCGACGAGGGCTTGGTCGTCGACTGACAGGCTGAACTGCTCCCCGAAGATCCACGTTTGCTCGGCAAGGATGCGGTGAAGCTGCGTCCGCTCCTTCACCTTCTTGCGCGCCTCGTGATGGAAGATGATGGCATCGAGACCCGCTAGAAAGTCGAGCCGGTCGCCCACAAGCTTGGCCGCGTTGATGATCGCCGAGAGCTTCGTTCGCGAGAGGAGTTGAGCAAGCTCCTCCTGTTTCTCCTGGGGCAGGTCGAGCACTTGC
This sequence comes from uncultured Myxococcales bacterium, assembly GCA_964388085.1. Lineage (GTDB taxonomy): Bacteria > Myxococcota > UBA727 > UBA727 > CAYLZW01 > CAYLZW01. The sequence goes on from CAYLZW010000320.1 coordinate 1,352, forward strand.
TGGATGATCTGCTGCGCCTCCGTGGGGCTCCTCTCGATGGCCGACTTAAGCATCATGAACGACAGCTTCTTCGACTTCGGGTCTGCGCCCTCGAAGGCCGGCAGGTAGTCGTTGATGTTCAAAGCGACGACGTCGAAGACCTGCCGCTCTGCCACCTCGATAGCAGAGCGAGGAGCGCCCTCGTAAGGGTAGACATGATCCTCCTTCCATTTCTCGACGGTGTTCTTGGCGTCTTCCGCTCGGCGCTTGCGGAAGTGCTCTCGCATGGCCTCTTTTGCAGTTCGGACGACGGTGGACACGTCGGCGTGCAGTTCGTCGAGGTCGAGCATGCCCCCCGCTGCCCACTGGCGGACCCGGTCGCAGGTCAAGTACCCGGTGAACTCGAAACCCGGTGCTTGGATGCCTGGCTGTCGACTCGCCAGGCTCACTCCGCTGTCGTCGCAGAAGTGCAGTGCTCTATCGACCGGCCTCTTCCATTCGATGATAGTGAGCCGGGCCACCATGGGGTCGCCATCCACGTCGACCAAGTTGTCGAGATCGATGTCCGTTGAGCGCGCTTGCACGCTGGCCGGATCGAGGTGATGACCGCCGTAGCTGATGGACGCCCTGGGGTACCGTCGCAAGTAAAGCGCGAACATCTCGGAGAAGCGGTCGGCAGCTCCGTCCTTCGTGAGGGCCGTTGCCGCAGCCTCGACGTCGCGGACGACAACCTTGGTTCCAGTAGCGCCTTGACGCCCTGCCACAGGATCACTGATGTCGAACGCCCCGAGGTCGCCCTTGGAGCCCGTGATGGAGAACGACTGCTTCTTGCCCTCCTCTTCGAAACACGTCTCCCAAGTGACGTGTCGCCCCAACGCGAACGATGCGAATCGGCCCTCCCCGGCCCTACCGTGAAGCTCTCGTCCGCCAGGCGACCGACGGGTCCGGCTTTTCCAGGAGTCACCAAGGCTTCCGAACGTCGCCTTCGCCTTGTCGTAAGTGATGCCGTGGCCGTCGTCGTGGACGCGAATCTCGTCTAGGCCGCCGAGGCCGTTCTCGCGAAAGGACACGGTGACGCTATCGCTATCGCCGTCGAGAGCGTTCCAAATCAGCTCCGCGAGCGCGCTACTGGCGCTGCGCCGATTCACCTGCCGCAGCAAGTAGTCTTGCTTGACTTCGACCTGGACCCGCATGGTGGACCTCGTTCGCGACTCTATCCCGTCGGCGCAGGCAAGCGAGGGCCGGAGCCCCACCTCCCAGAAGCTTCTCTCTTCGGCGATATCCGGTCGATGGGCTTCATGCGCATCACATTCCGCGACGGCTACGCAATGGCTGAGGTGAGATCTGGGAACGACCTAGGTCGCGAGCGGACGTCGGTGTTCGAGGTGGTTGGTGGTTTGTCGGCCGAGACGCTCGCAAGAGCGCTCGTGACCGCCTCGCTGCCCAGCGCTTCAACTCATCGGCTCGATCGAGTAGCGCATCCGCGAACCCGGCAGCGTAGGCGCGAAGGTGTTCCTCTCCGACAAGGGTCTCGCCGCGAGCTGCCCGCAAGATCTGGCCGCCGAGCACAGCGTTCCTGCCCACACCGCCGTCGTACCGCCCGAGCCAGTAGTCGGCCCCAACCTCGGGGTCACCGAACGGTGCCGCTCGCCCGGCTTCAATGGCGCAGTGGCCCACCTCATGGCCGAGCACACGCGCCGCGACGGCGATGTCCATCGCATACCGGGCGCGCGCCGAGATCGCCGAACTGTTCTCGGGCCTGTTCATCGTGAAGACCCGCTGCGCCAGCCGACCGATGTCCCTCTCTCCCAGCACGATGAGGCCAGGGATCCTACGGCCCACGCTACCAAGGTCCCGCACGACGAGGAGCGCGGGCGGGTAGGGGACGCCAGCCGCAGCAAGGATGCCGTTGAACGCCCTATCGATATCCCTCATGAAACTTGCCTCGTAAGGGCTTTTCGCGCTCTCGGTCAGCATCGTGTCCTCCTCTCACCAGGGTGGTCGGCGACCAGGACGACATGCCCTCCTTACGTGAGCCGGCCTTCACGGACGCTTCTCGTTGAGGGATCCTCTCTACACAGGGGCTGGCACGATGATGAACTTCACCTTGCTTGCCGACGGCGCCATGGCATCGAGCGCGATCCGTAGTCTCTCTCCGCAGCGGGTCGGCGAGGTCGACACAGGGAACCTCGACGAGAACGGCGTAGTGGTCGTCGCCGGCCGGCGAGAGCAAGCGCCGGGCTGAGCTGATGCGACGTCGCTGACGGCCTGGGAGGCGGACGCCAGACCATCCCCTGAAGGTGGTTGGTGGTTGGACCGCCGGACCGAGCTGCGTCGTGTCATCTCGAACCGCTCTGGGCCTCGACAGGGCAGTGGGCAGGCTCCGGCAGCACTCATTGCTCGGCGAACCGCTGTACGCTCGTAACAGACCACCACAGCTCGTCGTCGCCGCAGCACGCCGTGGCGACGAGTTCGAGGGCATCGTCATCGCCGTCGATAGGGGGCCATCCGAGCGCGCGTAGAAGCCGCAGGGCTACCTCTGCCTCGTTCAGGCCGTTCTCCTTGGCACCGTCGACGAGAAGGAGTCGCAGCGTCCTCCACGAGGCCGTGGCCCGGAAGGCTTCGGCGAGAAGAGCGGCGAGGTCTGACGACGCCATGTGACGGTTGCGCTCGTGCCGCCCGCCACCTTCTGGCTCGTCGTTGTCGGTCATCTCGCGCATGGTAGGCCGGCGAGATCGAGAGAGCGATCCCCGTCAAGCGTCGGATGACGCGAGCGGCTGAAGCCACCCTCGACCATGCTGAACGACCAGCAGCTCACCGGTGTCGAGGTACAGTTGCAGTCGACGGACCCAGCCGCGCCCGTCCGCGAACGCCAGGACGGAGCGAAGTGCGCGCGGCCGTCGGAAGTTGTGCGTCTCCACGACGAATATGCTGGGGCCGCCCATGAGCACAGCTCGACGCACACGCCAGTTCGCCACTTGGTGGCGGCGGACCTCTGGGAGGTCGTTCAACGACGCCAGTGCTCCGAGGCGGGTCACGGGCGGCAATGCTCCTGCGCCGAGGCTGGGGTGGCAGGGGCCTTGCCCCCGCTGTCTCGCGGCGCGAGAGCTCGCTGAAGCGGCGAACGCAGTCCCCGACGGCCCCGCCGTCAGCGCGGTCGATCGCACGCGCTTAGAGAGCGTCTGGGAGCGCGACACCGGGTCCGCCTCCGTCCTACTCCCGAAGGGGCTCGGGGACGCTCACCGCGCCCGTCTTCACTCGGTTGACGATTTCCTTCGCGCGGACATCGGCCTCGTTCCTCCGGCCGTAGATGTGCTCCAGGATGAGGACGCTGAACCTGTCCGACTCGACGATGAGGAACTCAGCATCGAAGCCGTTATCGAGGCGCACTTGCCGCTTGCCCGCTAGGCGCCCGAAGGCGATCGCATCTCCCGGCCGCGCGAACTCCTGCGGCGTTACGAGGAGTGCATCCGCCCACCGGAACGGTGCCACGAGTGCATCAACGCCGCTGTTCTGGACCTTGAGGTCAACCTCGTAGCGCTTCAGGTTACCTTCGGACCCGAGCTTGCCCCTGATCCTGATCGCGTGCAGGTGGTAGCCGCGTTTCCCGAGCGCTTGTTGTAGGTCGTCGAAGCCGTCGCGGCCTCGCGCTAGGGACATGCAGATGTCCGTGGCCAGCGGGGTCTCGCTGCAAGTCGACGAAAGCTGCTGCCGCTCCTCCCCGACACGGTGCTCTTGTTCCGCTGCACGCTGCTCTTCGGCCTCGCGGGCCGCCGCTGCCGCTTCCCTTCGCTCTTGGTACGCCACCCGCTCCTGTTCCTGACGCATCTGCCTCGCCTGCTCCTGCTCCTCTCGGTGCCGCTCCGCTGCATGGCGTTCGTCGGCGATGGCGATGGCGACGCTCTTCGTGAAGACCGGCAAGTCTTCCTGCGAGAACTCGCGCATGTGGACATAGCCGTCGCAGGCGGTGACGTGGAGCCGGATGACCCCGGCCTTGACGCCGTGGTCTTTCGTCACGACGACGAGCCCGTCTTTCACGGGCAGAGGAATCCTGTCGCTCCGAGCGGATAGGGCGACCGTTCCTGGTGCTCCACAGCCGTCTCTCTCGACCCGTAGCGACACGTTCTCCGGTGTGTCTGCGACGAGCACGTAGGTGATGCCGTAAGGGTCAGCCCACCGCTTCTCACCGCTCGATTTCGCTGAGCCCATATCGGCCAGAGCGGCGGTCGCTGCCCGAGGCAGGTCGATGGTCTTGTCACCGACACGGAGCGTGCAGGCTGAAGCCGCAGCGAGTATGGCGGCGATGATGAACACCCTCATGATGCACCCCAAGGACGACGTCTTCTGGCGGTAACACGGAAGACAAACGGCTGACTTGTCCTTCTGGCTATAGCACGACTTGTCGCTCTGGCGCTTCCTTCGCCTTGTCCTCTCGGCATCGTCGCGATGATGTCGGCGAAAAACACCATCGGGCGCCGGGTCGCGCGCGTGCGCGAGGCGCGGAAGATGTCGCAGCGGGAGGTGGCCGAGGCCGCCGGCCTCACAGAGCAGGCGCTCTCTCGCATCGAGAACGGCATCCGGGAGCCCAAGGTCGATACGCTTCGCCGACTCGGGCGAGCGCTTGGCGTCGGCGTTGGCGATCTGGTCGATGGCCAGAAGCTGGTGGTCGCCGCCCCGGCCCTCCGGCCGGAGGTCCAGAAGGTGGTGGACCTGCTCAGCGACGCGCCGCACGAGACGATCAAGCTCGCTCGGCGTCTCGTTGAGGTACTCGTCGAAGAGCGCCGGCCTGCATCGTAGAGATGGATGAGCATCCAGCGGCGCCGTCACTTGCATGCATGCAAGCTGATAGCCGGCGCCTTCTGCCCGCAGAGCGCACTCTCCGGCATGACCTTGGCAGCGAGGCGCCGTAAGAAGTGGGCAAGGATGAGAGGCGCCGAAGCCGTAGCCTCGGCCAGGCCGAACTGCGGCCCTGTCCCGTTCCATGTTGAAACTTGAGGTGGCGGCTTCCTCGGACCCGATC
>CAYLZW010000321.1:0-6322 GCA_964388085.1 uncultured Myxococcales bacterium
CGCAGCACGTCGGCGTTGTTGAAGTCGCCGCCCATGAAGCTGTCACGCGAGGCCACGCGCACCGCGCGCTTGAGGTTTGGCATGTACAGCCACATGTTCTCGCCCTTGCGCAGCATCTCCTGACCCTTGGCGGTGGCCGGCGCCGAGAACGTCGCGCGCAGCGCGTCGTCACCCGACTTCAGGATGGTCATCTCGTAGGTGCGCGTGCTGCCGTCTTCGCGGTGCGCGACCATGGCGACCTCGGCCTCGAACTTGGCCGGTCCCATGATCTCGTCGTAGCGCTCGAGCAGCTCGTCCGCGCTCGGCTTCTTGGTGCCCTGCGCCAACGCCGTCAGCGAGAGCAGCAGGCTCGCGCCGAGCACCGGGAGCAGAAAGACACGGAGGGGGGCTGTCATCGGATCTCTCCTGTGGCGAGGGCGCTCACGAGCGGAGCGCGTCGACGGGGTTCATGAGGCTCGCCTTGCGCGCGGGCCAGGCAGCGGCGAGCAAGGCGCCGAGGACGGCGACGAGGAAGGCCGTGAGCGCCACGGTCACGCTCGGGACCAGGAAGAGGTGCTCCTCGTACACGTTGCCCGGCACCTGAAAGGTGATGCCGCGCGCGCCGAGGAGGACCGTCACGCCGAAGCCGAGCAGCGCGCCGACGAGGCCGCCGAGCGCGCCGAGCAGGAGCGCCTCGCTCAAAAACAGCCACAGCACCTGACGACGACGAAGGCCGATGGCGAGCAGCGTACCGATCTCGCGGACGCGCTCGTACACGCTCATCAGCATGGTGTTGATGACGCCGAGCACGACGATGGCGAAGAGCACGAAGCTGACACCGCGCAGGATGAGGCCGACGCGGTTCGCCATGTCGCGCAAGAACGGCTGCACGTCGCCCCACGACGAGACCTCGTAGTCGGGCCCGAGCTCCTGGGCGAGCCGGCGCTTCACGACGTCGACGGCGCCGAGATCGTCGACGGCGATGGCGTACTCGGTCACCTGGCCCTGCATGCCGAGCAGCGCCTGCGCGTAGGCGAGCGGCACCTGCACCGAGCGCTTCGACTCGAACATCACCCCGCCGCGCGCGATGCCCGCCACCTCGAGGTCGAGCGCGTTCATGGCGCCGCCGGGACCGGCCGCCGTGAGCGTGAGCAGGCTGCCGAGCTCGCGGTCCATGCTCTCGGCCAACTGCCGCCCGACGACGGCGCCGGTCTCGCGCGCGGGGCTCAGCCAGGAGCCGTCGCCCGGCTGCAGCTCCTCGGCGCGGCCGGGCGTCACGCGCGGCTCGCGCGCGGGATCGAGGCCTTGCACCATCACCATCGACGCGATCTCGCCGTTCGTGACGAGGCCGGTGAAGGCCAAGCGGCCGCTCACGGCGCGGACGCCGGGGACGCGCGCCATGCGAGCGACAAAGGCGTCGTCGTGCGGCAGCGTGAGATCGAGCGGCAGGGCCTCCTGCTCGTCGAGGTAGCCCTTCTTGTGCACCTGCAGGGCGCCGCTGCGGCTGTCCACCGCCTGGCTGATGAGCAGGTTGCGCATGCCCTCGCCGATGCCGAAGGCGACGACGACGAGCGCGACGCCGAGCGCCATGGCGAGCAGGGTGATGAGGCTGCGGCGACGGTTGCGCGCGAGCGAGCGCACGGCGAGGCGGAACAGGACGCGTACCGTGCGCATACGACTACGCCTTCGTGAGCGCCGCCGCCGGGCTCAGCCGGCTCGCGCGCCATGCGGGATAGAGCGCCGCCAGCGCCGCGCCGGCGGCGCCGAGCAGCACCATCGAGACGAGGAAGCCCGGCCCCACGACGGGGACGATGAGCTGCGGCAAGCTCGCGCCCGGCGTGGTCAGCCGGATGCCGACCGCGCCGAGCACGAACACGAGCAGCGCGCCGAGCAGCGCACCGACGCTGGCGCCGAGGCCGCCGAGCAGCGTGGCCTCGAGCACGAACATCTGCATCACCTGTCGCCGCCGCGCGCCGAGGGCGAGCAGCGTGCCGATCTCGCGCACGCGCTCGAGCACGTTCATGAGCATCGTGTTCGCGACGCCCATGAGGATGATGAACAGGAAGATGCCGATGACGACGCGCAAGACCGCGTTCTGCACCTGCCGCGCGTCGCTCACGAGCGGCGCCAGCTCGGGCCAGGTGTGCACCTCGTAGCCGTCGCCGAGCTTGGCCAGGAGCCGCGCTTTGACGAGATCGGCGTCGTCGATGTCGTCGAGCGCGACGGCGACCTCGGTGACGCGGCCCTCCATGCGCAAGAGCTCCTGCGCGCGCGCGAGCGGCAGCAGCACGAGGCGCTTCTCCCCCTGCGTGAGCGCCTCGAGGCCGCCGACCATGGGCCCTTCGATGGCGTTCAGCACGCCGTCTTTGTCGTTGGCGATGAGCGCCACCTCGTCGCCGAGCTTCAGCTCGAGGCCGGCGGCGAGCTCCACGCCGAGCAAGAGCTCGGGCTCCGCTCCGGCCGCGGACGGGCGCAGCCAACGGCCGCGCGCGAGCGCCTCCTGGCGGCGCGGGTTCACGGCGAGCTCGTCGTCGGGGTCGGTGCCGAGCAGGAAGGCGAAGGGGCTCTCGTCGTGCGCGTTCACCATGCCCGCGAAAGAGATGCGCCCCACCAGCGCCTTGACGCCCTCGGTCTCGCGGATGGCGCGATACAGCTCCTCGTCGTCGGGCATGGAGGGCTCGAGCGGCACGGCCTCGGTGCTCTTCACGAACCCCTTCTTGTGCACCTGCAGCGCCCCCTGACCGCCCTCGACGATGCCGAGGATGATCGACTCCTGCAGCCCGTTCAGGAAGCCGCGCACGCCCACGGCCCCCATGACGCCGATGGCGAGCGCGGCGACGGTGAGCGCCGTGCGACGCCGGTTCCGCGCCAGGTTCCGCAGCGCGATGGGCAGCAGCCGGAACGGCCCAGGTAGCAAGTGAGTGATCACTCACTCACCGTAACCGACGCGGGGACGGCCTGCAAGTGAGCGCTCACTCATTTCCGTCTGCGGTCCTAAGCACCTGAAAGGACAGGGAGGATCGGCCCTACCCGGCCGCGCTCGCCGCTGGTACAGCGGCGCCATGCCGAACGTGACCAAGCTCGACCACATCGCCATCGCCACCCCCGACCTCGAAGAGAGCCTCCGTTTCTGGGAGCAAGCGCTCGGCCTGTCGGCCAGCCACACCGAGGACCTCCCGGAGCGCGGCATCCGCGTCGCCTTCCTCCCCGTCGGAGACACGCGCATCGAGCTCATCACGCCGCTGCGCGAGGGCAGCGAGGTGTCGGGCTTCCTCGACAAGCGCGGCGGCGGCATCCACCACCTGGCGTTCTCGACGCCGGACGTGGACGGTGACGTAAAGGCCCTGAAGGAGAAGGGCGTGAAGCTCACCAGCGACGAGGCCGCCCCCGGCGCGCACGGCTGCCGCGTCGCCTTCATCCACCCGAAGGCGTCGGGCGGCACGCTCATCGAGCTGTCGACGCCGCCGCGCGACGGCGCCGCGTGACGGAGCCGCGGCCCCGTCCGCTCAGCCCGCGGGCGCGCGCGGCGCGAGCGCCTTCTTCATCATGTCGACGAAGACGCGCACCATCTCGCGCAGGCCTTCGTCGTCGAGCTGTTGGTTCAGCAGCCACACGTCCATGGCCTGGCCCATGCCGAATACGACGGCGATCAAGAGGCTGAGCGGCAGATCGTCGCGGATGGCGCGCGCGCGCTGCCCGGCGACGAGGGCCGCTTCGAACGCGGGCAGCACCGCCTGCTCCATCTCCCGCTGCGCCTCCTGGAGCGCCGGGTTCGCCGAGGCCGCCAGCCAGTCTCGCAGCAGCGCCGCCAGCTTCGGAGAGGCGGCGAGCGAGCTCATGCAGCGCAGGTAGTACGCCTCGAGCGTGGACCAGAAGCGCTCGGCGTCGACGACGCTCGGCAGCGGCAAGGGCCCTAGCGAGCGGAACAGGCGGCCGAGCTCGACGCGCGCGACGTGCGCGTACAGATCGGCCTTGTCGTCGAAGTAGTAGTAGAGCGAGCCCTTCGAGATGCCCGCCAGCTCGATGATCTTGTTCAGCGAGGCGCCGCTGTAGCCGTGGCGAGCGAACTCGTCGAGCGCGACGCGGAGCAGGGCCTCTTGCTGTTCGGGGGGGAGCTTGTGAAAGCGGGGGCGAGGCACAGGTTCCTCTCGCGGCAGCTCAGGCACCCGGCGGCGCGGGGAGCTCGACGGCGTCGCGCATGCTCTTGCCCATGGCCAGGTTCGCGACGAAGGGGAGGCGCATCAGCTTCATGACCGTGTTGCGCAAGAGGAGCTGCCGCCGGTTCGTCGGCGCGAAGATGGTAGCAAGGCCCGACGCCGCCTTCTGCTTCGATCGCAGAAACGGCATGAGCCGCCGCTCATAGCGCGCGAACGCCTGCGCGTGATCGCCTTTCGCGCCCGCCAGCTCGGCCGCGAGCACGTAGGCCTCGACCATCGCGAGCGCGGAGCCCTGCCCCGCGAGGAGCGACACGCAGGCGGCCGCGTCCCCGACGAGAGCGACCCGGCCGCGCGTCCACGACGGCATGTGGATCTGGCTCACCCGGTCGAAATAGAAGCTGCTCGCCTCCGCCATGTGCTCGAGCATGGCCGGCGTCTCCCAGCCGGCGCCTTCGAGGCTGCGGCGCACCACGTCCATCTGCTCGGCGACGCTGCCCGCCGCGGCGCTGCCGTCGTCGAGGAACGTGACCAGGAACAAGGTGACGTCGTCGCGCAGCGACACGCGCGTCACCTGGTAGCCGACCTTCGTGTACAGCACGGCGACGAGCTCGTCGCGCGGACGGTAGCCCTGCACCTCGAAGGCGGCGGCGGTGATGCCGAGGAAGCGCTCGAAGGGCGCCTCCTCGCCGAAGGTCAGCCGACGCACCTCGGAGTGCAGCCCGTCGGCGCCGACCACGAGATCGAAGTCGCGCGTTCCGCCGCTCTCGAACGTCACCCGCACGCGCGCGCCGTCGTCGTCGAGCGCGCGCACGCTGTCGCCGAACATCGTCTCGACGCGGCCGTCCAGGGCGCCGTAGATGACGGCGGCGAGGTCGGCGCGGGCGATGCTGACGTAGCGGTCGCCGGTGCCTGTTACGAGGAGCGTGTCCGGGTCGAACGACGCCATGGCGCTGCCGTCGTCGTGCACCTGCCGCAGCTCGCCGATGCGATAGCCCTTCGCCATCAGCGCGGGGACGATGCCCATCTTGTCCGCGACGTCGAAGCCGGCGCCCCAGAAGTCGATGAGGTAGCCGCCGCGGCGCAGCGCGGGCGCGCGCTCCACGAGGGTGGGCTCGTAGCCGGCCTTCAGCAGCCAATACGCGAGCGTGGGGCCAGCGATGCCGGCGCCGACGATGAGGACCTTCATCCGTCACCTCCCGCGTCACCATACCATCAGTTCGACCGCCGGTCTAGTCATCAGGGGGCTGCGGCGCCGGGCCGAAGAGCGCGCGCCCGTCGTGGCCCGCGAGGGGCAAGAGGTTGACGAGCGCGAACGTGAGGTGCGCGAGCGCGACGCCCAGCGTCAGCACGAAGAGCCCGCCATCCGCGGACACGACGTCACGCACGCTCCAGAGGCTGAGCGCCGTGAGCAGGTTCGCGAGCGGACCGCCGGCGTAGAACAAGCGCCGCGGCCAGACGCCGCCCGGCAGCTCCGCGCTCGTCGAGAAGCCGAGCGCGTGGCGCTCGAGCCGAACGCGCCTCCCTCCGCCCGCCAGCGCGAGCAGCGCGTGCCCGGCTTCATGGACGAGCGGCACGCTGAGCGCGCCGACGACGATCAGCAGACACAGCCAGGCGATCACGCCTTGAGGCTAGCGCGCTCGCAGCAAAAGAAAGCGCCCGCCGTGAGCACGGCGGGCGCCTTCGAGAGCAAGCGGAGACCGGCGGTCTCCCGCGGGACTAGAGGAGCTTCTTGTCCTTGATGAGCGCCTTCACGCCGTCGACGGAGCGCTGGCGGAGCTCCCAGCCGTTCACGAAGATCGACGGGGTGCCGCGCACGCGCGCCTCGCTCGTGCCGAGCTTCATGTCGGCGTTGATGAGCGCCTCGTAGGCGGCGTCGTTCGCCTTCATGTCCGACTCGAACTTCTTCACGTCGAGGCCGATCTCCTTCGCCCACTTCGAGAAGTTCTCCTCGGTCAGCTCACGCTGGTTGGCGTAGAGCTTCTCGGACAGCTTCCAGAAGTAGTCGTCGCCCTGCTCCTTGGCGGCGAGCGCGGCCTTGGCGGCGGGCTTGGCGTTCTTGTGGAAGCTGAGCGGGAAGTGCTTGAAGACGACGTTGACCTTGCCCTTGAGCTCGGCGTCCTTGACGACCTCGTGCAGCATGGGGTCGACGCGGGCGCAGAACGGGCACTGGTAGTCGGTGAAGATGG
>CAYLZW010000322.1:0-6321 GCA_964388085.1 uncultured Myxococcales bacterium
TAGCTGAGCAGCACGTTCTGGGGGCTGACGTCGCGGTGGATGATGCCGAGGGGCCGGCCGCGGTTGTCCCGTCGACGGTGCGCGTAGTCGAGGCCCTCGCACAGGCGCTGCACGACGTAGCACGCGAGCGCGAGCGGGATGGGGCCGCTCTCGCGCGAGCGGTCCCACAGGGCGCGCAGATCGTGCCCCGAGATGTACTCCATGGCGATGAAGTAGCTGCTGTTGATCTTCCCGAGGTCGAAGATCTGGGCGACGTTCGCGTGGCTCAACTGGCCGGCGATCTTCGCCTCGTCGATGAACATCGCGATGAACTCGTCGTCCTCCGCGATGGTGGGCAGGATGCGCTTGAGCGCCACGAGGCGCTCGAAGCCGGCGACGCCGAAGCACTTCGCCAGATACACCTCGGCCATGCCTCCGACGGCCAGGCGCTCGAGGAGGTAGTAGTTGCCAAACGGGAGAGGGTTGAGCTCGATCCCGTGCCTCCTCGGGGCGCCGCGAGAACGAAGGTCGTCGCGGACAAGGGCGTCGGCTCGGCGGAGGGTACGGGGCCGCCGTCGACGGCACCGACGCTAGCGCGCCCGTGCCCGTTCAGCCAACGTGACCGCACCTGTTCGCCGCCCCTCGCGCGAGCGGGGCAAGCTGCTACCGTCTCTAACACCGATGGAGGCCGGCATGAGCAGTGACGAGGAGGAGCACAACCCGCTCGACGAGATGAACATGGCGGACGTGTACGCGGCAGGCGGCCCCATGGAGGCGGATCGCATCACGCTGATGCTCGAGGATGAGGGCATCGCCGCCCTGCGCCGAGAGATCTCGGTCAGCGAGTTCCCCTCCACCGCGACGCAGCGTTTCCTGATTTTGACCCCGGCGTCCGACAAGGCGAAGGCTCAGGCGCTGATCCGCCAGGCCATCCAAGATGGCGTCTTGTCCGATGAAGGTACCTTTCTGTAGCGACCCTTTGGGCGGGCTGCCGGGTCGCGCCGAGCGCCGTCCGCCGCGGAGAGCCCGCCGACCGAGGAGGCCCCGTGGGCGACGACAAGGGGCAGCCGCCCGCCGGTGAGGAGACCGTGGATCGCCTACACAAGGCCTCGAAGGCGGAGCGCATGCTCACGGCGGTGCTCGAGCAGCTGCCCGCCGCGGTCATGATCATCGACAAGAAGACCGGTCACGTCACCTTCGCGAACGAGCGCGCGTACGCCATCGCGGGCAAGCGCGGCGCGCTCGGCAAGGCCCCGGGCGACTACGGCGTCGACGCGCTCTCTGCCAACGGAGAGATCATCCCACCGTCGCGCTGGCCGGGGACGCGCGCGCTCGCGACGGGTGACGTCGTGCCCGAGGAGCTGATCGGCTTTCGGCACGACGACGGCACCGTGCGCTTCGTCCGCGTCAACGCCGCGCCCGTGCGAGACGATGATGGCGAGATCATCGCCGCGGTGGTGGCCTACGACGACGTGACCGAGCAGCGGCGCCAGGAGCAGAGCGTGCAATTCGTCGCCGAGGCGAGCGGCCTGCTCTCGTCTTCGCTCGACTACGAGACCACGCTGCGCACGTTCGCGAACCTCGCCGTCCCGCGGCTCGCGGACTGGTGCGCCGTCGAGATCGTCGCCGCGGACGGGAGCCGAGAGCAGATCGCGGTGGCGCACAGCGACCCCGAGAAGATCCGCTTCGCCCTCGAGCTACAGCAGCGTTATCCGCCCGATCCCGACGCGGCGTTCGGCGTGCCGAACGTGCTGCGCACCGGCAAGTCGGAGATCATCCCCTACGTCCCCGAAGAGCTGCTGCGGGCGGGCGCCAAGGACGAGGAGCACCTGCGCCTCATCCTCGAGCTGCAGCTGCGCTCGGCCATCGTCGTGCCGCTGGTGGCGCGCGGTCGCGTGCTCGGCGCCATCACGCTCGTGTACGCGGAGAGCGAGCGCCACTACGACGAGCGTGACCTGGCGCTCGCCGAGGAGATCGCGAGCCGCGCCGCGCTGGCCACGGACAACGCGCTCTTGTACCGCGATGCCCAGCGCGCGATCGCCATGCGGGACGACTTCCTCTCGGTGGCGTCGCACGAGCTGAAGACCCCGCTCACCTCCATGCACCTGCTCGTGGGAGGCGTGCTGCGCAAGCTGCATCGCGGGCAAGCGTCGGATCTGAAGCCGGAGCGCATCCGCCGCCTGGACGCGCAGCTCGGCCGGCTCGCCGCCCTGATAGATCAGCTCCTCGACGTCTCCCGGCTGAACGCCGGACGCTTCACGCTCACGCGCGAGGACGTGCCGCTGGCGGCGCTGCTCGAGGACGTCGTCGAGCGCTTTCGCGACGAGGCGGCGGCCAGCGGCGTGACGGTCTCCCTCGACGGAGCGGGCGACGTGGTGGGCCATTGGGACCCGCAGCGCCTCGATCAGGTGTTCACGAACCTCCTCTCGAACGCGCTCAAGTACGGCGGCGGTGGCCCCGTCGAGGTGACGGCCGAGCGCACCGAGGGCGGCGTCCGCGTCGTCGTGCGCGACCACGGGCCGGGCGTCCCCGAGGCGGACCTCGAGCGCATCTTCGAGCGCTTCGAGCGCGCGGCCTCCCCGCGCAAGCAGTCGGGCATGGGGCTCGGCCTGTGGATCGCCCGCCAGATGGTCGAGGCGCACGGCGGCGCGATCTCGGCCCGGTCGGGCACTGGAGAAGGCGCTGCCTTCATCGTAGGATTGCCCTTGTCCGCTCGCGTGAGCGCCGCGCGAGCGCCGGTCGGGGAGAAGGGCAAAGCGTGACCAGCTCCATCCTCATCGTCGACGACGACGACGACATCCGCCAGACCCTCCGCGACGTGCTCGAGGACGAGGGCTACGCGGTGGTCGAGGCCAAGAACGGCCAGGAGGCGCTCGACCAACTGCGCCAAGCGCAGAAGGTCTGCGTCGTCCTGCTCGACCTCATGATGCCGGTCATGGACGGCTGGGAGTTTCGCCAGGAGCAGCTCTCGGACCCGGCCATCTCGAACGTGCCCGTCGTCGTCATCACGGCGTCTGGCCGCGCCAACGGCTCGCTCGGCGGCGTCGACATCCTGCGCAAGCCGCTGCGCGTCGAGACCATCCTCGAGGCTGTGGCCGCGCGCTGCTGAGCCGCGCGACGCGAGCCTCAACGGCCGAAGGTCAGCCAGGCGGTCAGCAGGATGATCATGCCGGTGCCGAGGTGCAGCAGCACGCTCGGCCACACGGATCGAATGCGGTAGGTGAGCAGCCCGAGGCCGAAGCCGCCGGGGAACGCGGTGATGAGCTCACCGAATTCCTTGCCGGCGTGCACGAGGCCGAACACGAGCGCTTGGCCGACGAGGGCGGGCAGCACCTCGCGCGGGATGCCCACCCAATCGAGGAACCCGCGGCCGCCCTCCGTGTTGCCGAAGCCGAGCCACGCGAGCGGCCCCCGACGTGGCGGCTCGTCGGGGAGCTCCTCGAAGCGCCAGCCGACCGGCAGCGCGAGCGCCAAGAGGAGGCCCTCGATGAAGGCGTGCTCGACGACGATCACCACGGCGTTGGCCAGGATCGGTTGCCAGCCGTCGGCGGTGAACATCTTCGCGTAGTACTTGTAGATGCCCGGCCGCATACCGAGCCAGACCAGCGCGGGCAGCGCGATGACGAAGCCGGTCGCCACGATGCGCCAACCATGTTGCGCCATGCGACCCATGCCTAGCGCGCGCGGCTTGACGCCCAGCAACCAGACGAGGCCGATGGGCACGAGGACGAACAGGTAGCTCTTCAGCACCCAGCGCCAGTGCCCTTTGAGGCCGAGCACGTCGTAGATCAGCCTGTCGCTGCCCCGGTAGATGTCCTCCCAGACAGGCCAGTAGCGGGCGGGCTGAACCCAGAACAGCGACACCCAAAGGGCGCCGAGCGCGCAGGCGACGAACGCGCGCGTGACGATGCGGGACGTGCTCGGGTGCGCGGTGGCGGACATTTCCAGCGCTGTTTGCCACAGCGCGCCGTCGACGGCACGAGACTATGGCGCCCTTGCGAGCGTTCGTTTCGGTGGGTAGAGCGCCCTCCTGCCAGCGGCCTCCGGCCATCGGCATTACCCGTAACGAAGCCACACCAGCATGAGCGTCGAGCAGAGCTTCAGCACCCTCGAAGAGCGCGTCCGTACCCGCCAGCCAAAGACGCGCGTCGTCGGCCTCGGGGGGCTCGGCACGGCGCACGCCATCCTGCGCCTCGCGAAGGCGCGTCCTGCCGTCGTGGTGGCGCGCAGCCAGGTAGCGGCGGACGATCTGCTGCGTGACCTGCGCTTCTTGGCGCGCGAGCGCGCTAACGGCATCGTGGTGCTGCCGCCGGACGAGCGCACGCCGTATCACGCGTCGTCTCCCGATCCGCTCGTCGTCATGGAGCGCGCGGCGACGCTGTACAAGCTCGCCACGTCGGCGCCCTTCGACGTGCTCGTGCTCTCGCCGCGCGCCCTCGTCCGACGGGGGCTTCCGCTGGCGGCGCTGCAGGACATGAGCGTACTGCTGTCCGAGGGCGACGAGATCGACCGCAACGGGCTCATCAAGAAGCTGACCCTCGGCGGCTACAGCCAGGTGAACACCGTCGAGGACCCGGGCACCTTCGCGGTCCGTGGCGGCATCATCGACGTGTACTGGCCGGGGCTCGCGTCACCGGTGCGCATCGATCTGTTCGGTGACGAGATCGAGAGCCTGAAGCACTTCGACCCCACGACGCAGCGCACGCACGATCGCCTGACGGAGGTCAGCATCGGCCCGGCGCGCGAGATCCACCTCACCGACGAGGCCGTGGCGCGCGCGAAACAACGCCTCCGAGACCTCGGCGACGAGGTCGAGTTCCCCACCAAGAAGCTGCGCGAGCTGCTCACGGACCTCGACGCGCGCATCCCGTTCTTCGGCATCGAGTCGCTCCTGCCCGCCTTGCACGAGCGCCTCGAGACGCCGCTCGACGTCGTCAAGCAGGCCCTCGGGGACGACGGCTTCACGCTCGTCATCGACGAGCCGGACGCGCTGCCGCGCGAGATCGCCGACGTGGAGGCGGACTACGCCTCGCACCACCGCCAGGCCCTCGGCCGCGGCGACCTCTGCTTCCCGCCGAGCGTGTTCCTCGAGGAGCATGACGAGCTGAGCCGCAGCATGGAGCGTCACCCGCGCGTGGAGCTGGTGGAGCTCGACGTCGTGCAGGGCGGCCCGCGGCGAGACGGCGCCCTCGAGGTGCGCACGGAGCCGACCGCGCTGCTGCGCCAGGACATCCTGCGCGAGACGATGAAGAAGGACGGCGAGGCTGAGTCGAGCAGCGGCCTGCTGGCGCCGCTCGCCGATCTCATCCGGAAGCTGCGCGCCAAAGGCAGGGTGGTGCTCCTCCCGGTGGCGTCCTTCGGCGGCGTCGATCGCCTGAAGGAGCTGCTCGGCGCCCATCACCTCGAGGTGCGGGCGCTCAAGGAGGCGCCCGACCTGCTCGAGCCCGAGTCGGTGAAGTCCCTCGAGGACCGCTCGGTGCACGCCTTCACGTACGTGGCCCGGCCGACGCCACCGTCGAGGGGCGCCGAGCTGCCGCACGTGGGCGCCGCCGTCATCGCCGAGGACGAGATCTTCGGCAAGCGCGCGCGTCGCGAAGGCCGCACGGGCAAGCGCCGCGGCTTCAAGACCTCGCTCGCCGACCTCTCGCCCGAGGACTACATCGTCCACGTCGAGCACGGCATCGGCGTGTTCAAGGGGCTGACGCGGCTCGCCGTGCGTGGCGTCGAGCAGGACTACGTCCTGTTGCAATACGCGGGTGACGACAAGCTCTACCTGCCCGTCCACCGCATCAACCTCATCCAGAAGTACCAGGGAGCGGACGCGCGCGCGCCGCGCGTCGACAAGCTCGGTGGCGTCGGCTGGAAGACCACGCGCAAGAAGGTGAAGAGCGCCGTCCTGGCGGTCGCTCAGGAGCTCCTCGCGCTCTACGCCAAGCGCGAGCTGAGCCGCCGCAGGCCGCACCCCGAGCCGGACACCCACTACTGGGAGTTCGAGGCCGCGTTCCCGTTCGAGACCACGCCCGACCAGCAGAAGGCCATCGACGAGGTCGTACGCGACATGACCAGCGAGCGGCCCATGGATCGGCTCGTGTGCGGTGACGTCGGCTACGGCAAGACCGAGGTCGGCATGCGCGGCGCCATGATGGCGGTCCTCGGCGGACGGCAGGTCGCGGTGCTCGCGCCGACGACCGTCCTCGCCCAGCAGCATTACCTGACCTTCCTGGAGCGCTTCCAGGGGACGCCGGCCACCATCGAGGTCATCAGCCGTTTCAAGAAGCCCGCCGAGGTGAAGGACATCCTGAAGCGCACCAAGGAGGGCAAGGTCGACGTGCTCATCGGCAC
>CAYLZW010000323.1:0-6258 GCA_964388085.1 uncultured Myxococcales bacterium
CGCCCGACGCACTGTGCGACAAGCTCTCCGGCGGTGAGCGGCGCCGCGTCGCGCTGTGCCGCCTGCTCCTCGAGAAGCCCGATCTGCTCCTGCTCGACGAGCCCACCAACCACCTCGACGCCGAGAGCGTCGCGTGGCTCGAGCGCTTCCTGCACGACTTCCCCGGCACCGTCGTGGCGGTCACCCACGATCGCTACTTCCTCGACAACGTCGCGAGCTGGATCCTCGAGCTCGACCGCGGCGAGGGCATCCCCTTCGAGGGCAACTACTCGTCCTGGCTCGAGCAGAAGCAGAGGCGCCTCGAGCAGGAGGAGAAGGCCGAGTCGAACCGCAAGAAGGCGCTCGAGCGCGAGCTCGAGTGGGTGAAGATGTCGCCGAAGGCGCGGCAGGCGAAGGGCAAGGCGCGCTTGAACCGCTACGAGGAGATGCTCGGCGAGCAGTCGAAGCAGCGCGAGGGCGTCGCCGAGATCTTCATCCCGCCCGGGCCGCGGCTCGGTGACGTCGTCGTCGAGGCGAAGGGAATCAAGAAGGCCTTCGGCGACAAGCTGCTCTACGAAGACCTCAGCTTCCGCCTCCCGCCCGGCGGCATCGTCGGCGTCATCGGCGGCAACGGCGCCGGCAAGACGACGCTGTTTCGCATGATCGCGGGCGACGAGACCCCCGACGGCGGGCAGCTCAAGACCGGTGAGACCGTCAAGCTCATGTACGTGAACCAGTCACGCGACCACCTCGACGACAAGAAGTCCGTGTACGAGGAGATCTCGGGCGGCCAGGAGGTGCTCGAGCTCGGCCCCCGCAGCGTCAACGCGCGCGCGTACTGCGGCCTGTACAACTTCAAGGGCCCCGACCAGCAAAAGCCGGTCGGCAAGCTCTCCGGTGGCGAGCGTAACCGCGTCCACCTGGCGAAGCTCTTGAAGGAGGGCGGCAACCTCCTGCTGCTCGACGAGCCCACCAACGATCTCGACGTCGAGACGCTGCGCGCGCTCGAGTCCGCCATCGACAACTTCGCGGGCTGCGCCGTCGTCATCAGCCACGATCGCTGGTTCCTCGACCGAGTCGCCACGCACATCCTCGCCTTCGAGGGCGACAGCCAGGTGGTGTGGTTCGAGGGCAACTACCAGGACTACGAGGCCGATCGGAAAAAGCGCCTCGGCAACGTCGAGCCGAAGCGCGTCAAGTACCGGCCGTTGCCCGCGGCGTAGCGGCTCTCAAAAGCGGTACAGCGTCCGCACGAAGAGCGTCTGGACCACCTGCGTCTGGTCTCTTCGCTGCGGCGTCTGTCCACCGCCGACGAAGCCCTCGCTCGCATAGTAGTCGGCCGGCGTGTCACCTTGAAACGGGACCTCCTCGAGGAAGCCGAAGTAGCTCGCCTCGATCATGAGCCCCGCCCAGACGCGCCACGCGAGCACGGCGTCGAGCAGGTACACGTTCGTCGACTGTGCGTTGTAGAACGACACGCCGCCGAGCGGCCCGAGCGGCGGCGTGTGGTTCGTGAACACGCGGTGGTTGTGGTTGTCCTCGAAGGCGCCGCCCACCTCGAGCCAGAGCGTGTCGCGCAAGGAGGCGCCGACGCGCGCGGACAGGCGCCGCGTGCTCTGGAAGTAGCCGTCGAGGTAGGTGAAGCGCAGGTCCAGCATGCCGACGTCGGCGAGGAACGGGTCGCGCAGGCCGATGCTGCCGCCGAGCTTGCAGAGATCGTCGTGTACGGGCACGTCCGGGTTCGCGCCCACGGGCCGTCCTTCGTCGTCGGGCGCAAAGAAGCAGGTGCCGCCGAACAGCCCGCCGAAGGCGTCGCCGAGCCCGTCGAGGGCGTCGGCGGGATCCGCGTTCTCGACATACAGCCCGTCGCCGCGGCGCTCCCCGATGAGCTCGCCGTAGAGCTCGAAGGTGCCGCCGAGGCGCAGCGCTGCGTCGAGCCCCACCCGATCGCGGTCGACGACGAGCAGGTGTGCGTTGCTGAGGCGGGTCTGTGCGATGGAGGCCGCCGCCGGATCGCCCCCGAAGGGGTTCGCGGGGTTCGCCGGATCCGCCGCCGCGCCGGCCGGGTCCTCGAGCGCGCGGAAGTAGTACGCGTACGACAGCGCCGTCGCGTAGGTGTTCACCTTCAGGTACGTGGCGCCGATCGTGAGCGGACCGAGGTCGCGCCAGGTCAGATCGAGGAAGAGGTCGCGCGGCATGAGCGGCCTCGCGCCGAGGATGTCGACGCTGCCGCGGAAGGCGAGCGTGAGCGGGTCGAAGATGCGCCAGCCGCCTTGCGCATGCGCCCAGACGCGATCGAGCTGCCAGTCGAAGGTGTCGAGCACGAGCGCGCCGTCGACGGAGAACGGCTCCGTGCGCAGCGACGTGTACATGCCCGTCGTGAAGAAGCGCGCAGAGCCGAGCTGCAGCCACGGTAGGCCCTGCTCCCAGCCCGGTCCGAGCTCGTTACCGTAGGCGCCGCTGCGCGCGGCCGCGTCCTCGTCGATGACGGTCGTCCCCCACAGCGGCGCGAAGAGCGCGCCGAAGCCGTCGTCGATGCCGCCGCCCGAGGCTGTACCCAGCACCTGTTGGTGCCACGGGTTTGGGCGCAGGCCGAGGAAGGCGCCCGCTCGGCCGAGCCGTCCGAAGCTCACGTACGCGTCGAGGCCGTCGACGGTCTGCGAGGCTGCCTGATGCACCATCTTGCGACCGAGCGACACGCCGAACCACTCGGAGTCGTAGCTGCCGTAGAGGGAGTCGATGCGCAGGTAGTCGTACGTCCGCCCCGTCGAGAAGGAGAAGGGCGTCCGGTACAGCTCCGCGGAGTCGATCTTGGGGTTCGTCACGTCATCGAACGCGGCGCACGGATCGAGCAGCGATGGATCATACGCGGGAGTGACCTCCCCCCCCGGCTCGCATTTCCCGACGGGCGAGTAGGTGTTTCCCTCCTTCGTGATGACGTGCCCACGGCGGTTCAGGAACGTCTTGTCGCGCGGCTCGAACAGGCCCATGCGCAGGTCGACGTCCCAGTGCACCGAGAAGCCTGTGCCGCCGATGCCGTCGTAGTCGCCTTGCCAGAAGAGCTGCCCGAAGCCCGTTGACGCCTGGAAAGGCTCCGCCTGCATGTACATGAGGCCGAGCCCGAGCTTGCCGTCGAAGGCGTTCGCCGTCGTGAACGAGAAGCGCTCGGGCGTCGGCCGCGCAGCCTCGGCCTCGGGCTCGGCAGCGTTCGCGCCGGGAGCATCGCCGCCCGCCGGCGGGCTCTCCTGCGCCAGCGCGGGGGCGCACGAGAGCAGCAACGACACGAACAGCGTCCGCTGGACGGGGCGCTGCACTAAAACCTCCGCCGAAGGAACGGCGACAGCGTCCACGAGACCTGATTGTGGCAGTTGATGCACGGCTGCGCGACGAAACCCAGCAGGGCATGATCGAAGCCCGGCGCCGTCCGCCCCGCACGCGCAGCGTCGTCGAGGTGGCAGCCGATGCAGTCACCGCTGACGCCCATGTAGTTGCCGGCCGCGTGACACGACTTGCAAGACACCATGCGGTGCGCGCCGACCAGCGAGAAGCCGACGGCCGTGTGCGAGAAGCGCGCGGGCGCGAACGCGCGCAGCGAATGGCACTCCGCACACTTCGGACCGAGGCTGCCGGCGTGGATGTCGTCCTGCTTGTGGCAGGTGTCGCAGAGCTGCCCGAAGCCGGTGAGGTCGCCGCGGCTGCCGTGACAGCGATGGCACTCGAGGCGGCTGTGCCCGGCGTCGAGCGCGAAGGGCGGGATGTCGTGGTACTCGTCGCGCACCGTCGAGCCGCGCGTGACCACGGAGCCTGCCGTGTCCGCATTGTGCTCCGCCCCCGTGAACATGGCGCGCTCGGTGGGGCCGCCGTCGGGGCTCGGCACCTTGCCCTGGACGCCGTCATCGTCGCCGGAGCCGAGCTTGCCGGCCGCGTTCTGGAACGACTCGTTGTCGTGACAGCCCTGACAGCGCGCGCCCGGACGCAAGCCGTGCGGATCGCCGTGGCAGTCGGCGCAGTGGTTGCCGACGACGCCGAACTTCAGATCGAGCTCGTACGACGCAGGCGTCGCCGCCGCCTTGTCCTGCTGGAAGTGACAGCCGGTGCAGTCCGCCCGCGCGTGCGCTCCGTCGAGCGGGTACTCCGTCATCTTGTTGTGATCGAAGAGCGCGCTGCGGCCGCTCGTGTCATGACACTTCGCGCAGTCGACGCCGAGCTTCGCCTCGTGGACGTCCTGCTGGCCGTGGCAGCTCACGCACTTCGTCTCGACGGGCTTGTAGGTCACCGGCGCGCTCGTGTGGCACTTCGAGCACGACACCGCCTGGTGCCGGCCGTCCAGCTTGAAGTCCGACTGCTCGTTGTGATCGAAGATGACGTCCGACCAGGGGTAGCCCTCGAAGTGACACTGCTTGCAAGTGGTCCCGAGGTTCCCGGCGTGGTGGTCGTCGTCCATGTGACAGGCGGAGCAGTCCTCCCCGATGGTCAGCTTGACGAGCCCTTGGCCGTGACATTTCTCGCAGGAGATCTTCGCGTGCGCGCCCTGCTGATCGAATTTGGCCGACAGCTCGCTGTGGTTCGGCGTCTTGATGTTCGTCGAGCCGGGCACGTGGCACTTGGTGCAGAGCTGCGGCCGGTCGTTGAAGTTTCCGTCGTGCTCGTTCGTGTGTGAATGACAGCCGATGCACTTCTGTGACGGGAAGAATTCGAAGCTGTCGCGCGCGGTCTTGATCTGCTCCTTCGGCTTCTTGCGGTGACAGCTCAGGCAGTCGATCTTCGCGTGCTTGCCGCCGAGGGCGAAGCCGGCGTTCTTGCCGTGGTTGAAGTCGAGCCCCTTGTCGAAGCCTTTGTCCTGATGACACTGCATGCAGTCACGCTTGGCGAAGCGATCCTCGCCGGCGATGACGTGCACCGTGTCGTCCTTGTGACAGGTCGCGCAGGCGAAGCGCGGCGGCTCCATCGCCTTTGGCTCGTGACACTTCTTGCAGCTCTGCTTGGCGTGCTTGTTCCGCAGCGTGAAGCGCGTGTGCTTACCGTGGTTGAACTTGCCGTCGTCGAAGCGCTTCTTCTCGTCGCTGTGACAGGTGATGCAGTCGCGTGACTTGGCCGTGTACACGTTCCGGTGCGTGTCCTCGTGACAGTCCGAGCAGCGCTCCGGCTTGTCCTTCATCTTGAAGATCGTCGTCGACGTGTGGCAGTTGGCGCACTTGGTCTCGTTGTGCTTTCCCTTCAGCGGGAAGTCCGCGATCTTGCCGTGGTTGAAGTCGAGGCCCTTGGCCATCGTCACCGCGCGCGCGTCGAAGCTGTGGCAGATGCGGCAGTTGGTGAGCTCCTTGTGCGAGCTCTGGAAGCGGTGGATGTCCTCGTGGCAGGAGAGACAGTTCGAGTCGAGCCCGAGGTACTTCGTGCGCCCCGAGTCCTCGTACTTGCTCTCGTGGCACGCGGTGCAGCTCTGTCGCTTGTGCGCACCCTCGAGCTTGTAGCCGGTGAGCGCGTGGTCGAAGCGCTTCGTGCCGCCGTACGGGCGCCAGTCGATGGGGTTGTACGAGGCGCCCTTGTGCTCGAGGTGACAGGACTCGCAGCCCTTCCCGAAGTCCGCCCGGCTGTGGAGCCCTTCGTTCGCGCGGATGCGGCGCGCGAGCGGCTTGTGCTCGTGACAGCCGAGGCACTTCTCGCGCGCGACGCCGGAGCCCGACGTGTGGCACTTGTCGCAGTCGATGCCCTGGTGGCCCTTGATGCGCTTGCCGGGCTCGAGCGCGAGGATGTCTGCCTGCGCCGCGGACGACCACAGCGACGCCAGGAAGACGGCGCCGAAGAGGGCCTGGAGCAGGTACTGCCGTGTCACGAGCGAAGGCCTCTGTCGTCGTCGCTTATAGCCCGCTGCGCGACGGACGCGCCATCCGCCCGAACGAAGCTCAGAAGACCGTCACGACGAAGACGTGGAGCAGCATCAGCAGGAAGAGCCCGATGCTGAAGAAGATGTGGAACAGCTTCCACTGTGAGACCAGCCGGCCGGCCGTCTTGTAGAAGCGATCCTGTCGCTCGAGGATGAGCTGCTGCTTCCGGATCGAGAGCAGCTGGCGGCGCAGCCCGCGGTTCTTCACCTTGAGGAGCGGCCCGAAGCGGAGCTGCTGCAGCGCGAAGAAGCGGCGGATGTCGTCGGTGACGAGGTAGACGAGGAAGCGCAGCGTGCCGAGGTTCTCTGTGTCCTTTGGCCCAGCCGAGGCGCGCGCCTGCATCATGAGCTCGGCGACGTTGACGGCGCGCGTGTGCTCACCCCACTGCTGCGAG
>CAYLZW010000324.1:0-6252 GCA_964388085.1 uncultured Myxococcales bacterium
GCGGCGGCACGAAGGACAGCGCGGGCTGGCGTGGCGAGAGAGAGGCGGCGTCGGCGGGTTTTGTTCACCGGTCACCCCGAACGCAAACCCCGCGAGGACTTTGTAGAGATGGTGGCTGACTGGGTTCGCACGTCGTGAGCGGGCGCGGTTGCGCCCCGGCGTTCTCTCGTCGCTGATTCCCACGCGTGCGACGTCGACCGGCAGAAACGGCTCTCACCGGGCGGCGATCTTGATCTGCTTCACTCCCCGCGCAACGAGCGCGCCGTCCTTGCGGACCTCGCAGATCATCTGGTGGTTGCCCTTGTACGCGGTGCTCTCCCAGTGAACCGTCCGGTTGGGTCCCGTGGTCTCGTGCGTCATCTCATTGACGGCCGCTGCTTCATCGCCTTCGTTCTTGACCAGCCAGCGGACCATGTACGGCTCGGAGATGGGGGGCTTCACGAGCGCGAACCTCAGCCACATCCGCTTCGGGAGAGGCTTGTCTCTATACGGGAACCGAACTGGGCCGTTCTGATGCGAGGTCACCCCGACGTCGACCTTGAGAGGCAAGAGTGGGGCGGTTCCCTCAAGCTGTGCCGACTTGGCGAGGTCCTTCGCCCAGAACTCATGGTTGAAGATCCAATCCCACGCGCTTCGTGCCTTCGCCTCGGTGCAGTCGGGGTCGAAGAGAATGTCCAACCTCGGCAGGTTGTCGGCGAGCTTGTCCCGCAGCCGCACGACCTGGTTCTTGACCTCGGCCTTGCTCGTGAGCTCGGCGCCGGACTCCACCGGGTTCACGACGGACGTGCTGACCCTCAACCGTGAAAGCAGCGCAGCCAGCGTGTCGTACAACGCGACATCATCACGATGCGCGCTCGGCCGATAGCACTCGCACACGAGCGTGGTCACGACCATGCCGCCAGGAAGGCTCCATGACTGCCGGGAGTTTGCGAACGCCTTCACGAGCCTAACGATCCGGCGGAGCTGGCCGAGCGCCACCGTCGCGCCGCCACCCGGGAGGGGACTCAGGGACGCGACGCGCGCGGCGAACCACTCGTTCATCTCGAGCGGATTCCGCGCCTTCCACTCAGTTCCGGCGTGCTCGATCACCTCTTGGCCAGAGTCGAGCGTCCGTCGCCGGTAGACAGCGAAATCGACGTGATGCCCAGCTGCATACCAGACCGTGACAGCGTTGGTGCGCGCCTCGGGTTCCTTCGCGAAGCCGTCCGCTTTCGAGGCGATCGCCCGAGCGACGCGCTTCCGCGCCTCCAGAGGCGATGCCGGAACATCGGCTGCATCGAAAAGCACTCCGACGTCGATGTCGTAATCGTTGTCAGGGTGCTGATTGAGCGTATGCATCGCGTAGCTGCCCTGGTTGAACGATTTAATGAAGTTCTCATACGTCTTCCCGTCGTCTTCGGAAATCTTGGCAAGGCCGTCAGAAAGCCGATCGAGATTTGCGTCCCGGTGACCGGCAAGCATCTGGCGGCGGTCGGACCCAAGCCGGACGTGGTCGTTGTAGAACTTGGCGAGCTGAGCTGAGCAATCGAACATCATGAGCCCCTGTTGCTTCGATCAACGCGTTCAGGAAAGACGGGGAGAACTAGGCCCTCAGGAAGATGAGCGCGCTGGAGCAGAATGGCCCAGTGGTACGGAGGCTCGTCACCCTCGCGGAAGTTGTAGACGAACGCCGCCGGGAAGCCGGTGGACGAGGCGATCTGGCCGATAAGAAGTGCGACGCTCACGGGCACCGCCGCAAACACATGGACGCTCGTGACTTGCGGGTTGCCCGAAACGAGCGGATCCAGCGTCTCGCGAATGACGCGGGCGTATTCGCGCGCCTGTGTCGCCGACTTGATGATGCCGCGCGCGGGCGTGTCCACGGCGAAGTCGACTTCGGCCATCACCGAATCGCCCTCGTGGTGCCTGCAAACCCCTGGGTTCACTATGGCCGAAAGACCGATG
The DNA here is from genome assembly GCA_964388085.1 of uncultured Myxococcales bacterium. Classification (GTDB taxonomy): domain Bacteria; phylum Myxococcota; class UBA727; order UBA727; family CAYLZW01; genus CAYLZW01. The sequence continues at coordinate 1,945 of CAYLZW010000324.1, forward strand.
CGGACGACCACGGCGCCACGCCCGCCGCGTCTGTTCACGGTCACCCGCAGCGGAGGGGTGGAAGCCGGAGCGTTCGCAGGCCAAGCGAAGGCGCCCGTCTCTCGGTCATGCTCCACGCCATGGACGTCGGCTTGCTCCCCGAGACGGTGCCCGACGAGCGCCGCGAACGGGATGTGAGGGAACCCATAATAGAGCACTGGCGACGTGCGCGCGTGCGCGAGAACCTGCTGAAAAGGCGAGCCATCGACAAAGAGCGAGGCGAGCTCGTTGGGCAACGCGCTCCACTCTCGCGGCTCCAGGAGATCTGGATGTGTGACGGTGAAACGGAGCATCCGGGCGCTGCGCAGGCGCTCAGGAAGGGCGGAGGAGTCCGGATGGGTCCTTACGGGTGCACGGCTCTGGTGCTCGAAGACGACCACGTCTCCCGCGGCGGTCGGTGGTCCGGCGCGGTATCGATCGACGGCGTCCAGTAGAAGGGCGACAACTTCCTCGCGCTTCCACGTGTGCCGCTTCCGTTGCTCGAGCGCGTGCGCGAGCGCCTGTGCGGCGACGACGAGCTCGGGGACATTCATGCTTTCGAGCTCGCGCAGCGACCCGAGCGACGCACCGATGCGGCTCCACGGCGCCCTGCCTAGCTCGAGTCCCCCCCAGTCCGCGCGTAGGTCTACCGCCTCGAGCAGGAAGTCGAAGTCCCTCTCATCGACGATGCCCGGGTCGACGAACCGGCTCTTTAGGTCGTCCCTTGTGGTGGCCTCTTCGGGCGCGGACGTCTCAAAGTGCGTGTTCCGAAAACGGGCCAGCGCCTGGAAGGCGCCTCGCACTTGCTCATTCGGCGCCGGGGTCACGATGATGAAGCGCCGCACCGCGCCCTTCGCGAGCGCGACCAGGTTCCGCTGACGAAAGTCGCGGACATAGCCCCTCACGTCAGAGGGCGTCTGCGGACCGAGCTTGCACTGGTAGTGCTCGGTTCGGTCCTCGAAGAAGACGTCGACGTCCTCCGAGCGTTCTGGAGCGAACGCCCGAAAGCCTGGCTGATCCAGCCAGTGGGCAATGGCGGCCAGTGTGAAACGGAGCTGCGCGCCGATGCCGCTCCAGCTCTCGAGGCCCCCGACGGCCTTCCGGTCTAAGAGCGACGGCGCGCTCGGCATCTGGTGGTCGTGGGTCTTGGGCATGTGGCGCCTGGGGACAGCGGCGGGCCGCCGGGCTGGAGAATCAAGCTCTCGCGAGCAGCTGCTGTTGGGTCACACCGTCGAGCCTCGAGAAGCAGAAGCGACCCAGCCCGTCGAGCCCTTCGAACTGCCAGACGTCCATGTGTACCGGTGAAAAGCCGCCGATCGTCGCGCCGAGGGCGCCGCCCGCCATGAGCGCCACCTTGGGTGGTACTCCGCAGGCAGCGGCGATAAGGCCGATGCCGAGCCCGACGACCGTCCCCCCCACCGCGTTCGTCTCCTCGGCGATGTGACGCACCGTGCGGTGCGCGGGATCGTGCTTGTCGACGTGGATCACCACAGTGGCATCGCGGCCGAGGACGTGCAGGGCCCTGCCACCGGGCAGCCCGCAGCGGGTGCTCCACTTCTGCCCCACGTCGACGGAGGGGTTTTCCGGACTGGGAACGTCGCAGAGCGAGTCCCAGTCGACCCGTCGGTCGTTGAGCTCGAGCACCAGCGCCGTCTTGCGACCGCCGCGATCCTGCTCTTCGAGAAACCTCGCGATCCCATCTCGATCCAGACGCCGCATCATCTTGTCTTCTCCTCGCCACTGGGAGGGCTCATTCCTCGCCCGTTTTACGTTCGGAACCGAGTTCCGAGACTCGAAGCTACGGGAAGCCGGATGAGATCGCAAGCGTTCGCGGAACGGTGTTCCTAGAGCGCAACGCAAGTTGCGAAAATCAAACGAGGTTGCGGAAACGCAGCCGGACGGGGTAAGCACACAGCATGAGCGGACAAGTGGATCTCGAGGCCCTCTATGATGCCCTCGACACCCTTCGCCAGGCGCGTGACCTCACCTGGCGCGAGGCCGCGAAGCAGATCGGCGTGAGCGCTTCAACGCTCACCCGACTCGGTCAGGGCGCGAGCCCGGACGTCGAGGGCTTCGCGAAGATGGTCAACTGGCTTGGCATGTCGGCGAATGACTTCTTCCGGACGTCGGACACGAACTCCCGCCAGACGAAGCCGCAGAAAGACGAGCTCCTCGCCGTTGTCTCGAGGCACCTACGAGCGTCGAAGGAGCTCGATGCGCGCAGCGCAAAGGCGCTCGAGAACATCATCCAAGCAGCGTATAAGCAGATGAAGGAGCTTAAGCAGAAGTAGATGGCGACGCGGCGCAAACGAGGGTTCACGAAGACGGCCGCCGAGGAAATCGCGCTTGAAATGCGCGGGGAGCTCGAGATTGGCGTCGACCATCCTCTCGACGATGCTGCCCTTCTCGAGCATCTATGCCTCGACGTCCTGATGATCTCCGACGTGCGCGGCGCTGACGCCGCGGAGATGCGCTATCTCATGTCCGGCCGGGGCAAGGGCGTGTTCTCCGCCGCGACGATCCACCTCGATGGGCGTCGACGAGCGATCATCGTGAACCCTTCGCATCCCTCGACGCGAAAGCGAAACAGCGTCTGCCACGAGGTCAGCCACCTTCTCCTCGAGCACGCTCCCGAGGGCCCCCTTTCGCTCGAGGGCGCACGGAGCTGGAACGGGCAGCAGGAGGAGCAGGCCGACTACCTCGCGGGGGCACTGCTCATTCCGAAGGACGCGGCGCATGCGGCGGCGCTTGCTGGACTTACCGACGATGAGGTCGCTGCGCGCTTTCGCGTCAGTCCCGCGCTCGCCCGCATGCGGATGAACACGACTGGTGCGCGCCTGAGGGCGCGCCGGCTGGTCGAGCTCCGACGCCGCTGGTGACCTGGCCGAGGGTGTGGTCGTCGTCGTTCTCCGCGCTGACGCGCTGCACCAAGACGTCGCGGTCGCAGCAGGTGGAGCGATGTCGTCCTCGGTCAAAGCCAGTCGGTCGCGTGCGTCGTCCGGCTTGCTCACGCGGCATCCTCCCAGATCCCCTCGCCGAACCCATCCAGCACGTCGACCAACCGCTCGGCGGGTAAGAGATCGCAGACCAATGCCGCTGTCAGGTCGATGGATCGAACCCTGCTGGTCAACGCACGTTTACGCGAACCAGCTTGGCCCACGCCTCATACGCGTCCAGGAACCGATGAAACCAGCGATCGGTGCTTGCGGCTGACTTCGGAAAGGCGGTGAGTAGCCTGCCCGGGCCAGTGCCCTTCCGGCTCTTTTTGGAGACGTTTAGAGTCGCCAGTGTCTTTGAATACTTCTCGGATCCAGACGCATGCGCGATCCGGTTCCGTAGGACGTGCGCGGCCGTTAGGTACTGCCACTGATGAGTGGACAGTAGTGAGTTCATCTTGGCGAAGGCGCCCGCCGCGCCCCACAGATTGTTTGCTCGCTTCACGAGGACGTCTGGAGTCGCCCAACCAGAGATCCCGTCGATCCCGCGGTCGGGGTGCGCGGCCACGTAGTTGACTTGGTGGCTGCTCACCCCAAGCCGAATTCGCGCCTCGAGTAGAAACGCCTCGCGGCAAAAACGCTCAAACTGCGCGGCGACCTCAAAGAAAAGATACGTCGCGATGTCCTGCTGATCGGGACTCGTTAGTCGCGACGGTGTCGAGCCCGGTGTCTTCTCGGCAAATCCGCGGAGGACGAGAAGTTCGTACAGATGTCGAGCGCGGGCGACCGCTTCGATGAGCACGTCGACTCGATCGCCGAGCCTCTTCTTGTCTTCGCGTTTGCGTTTCGCCCGGATCTTCGACGCGACAGACCGACTTCCTGCTTTGCTGACCTTCTTGGCCATTTGTCACCCTAGACGCTGCGTCTTTCCAGATCGATCGCCGAATGCATCCAGCACTTGGTCGAGCCTCCCGCCCAGGTTAGCGGTGCGCAGCAGCTACGCAAAGCTGCGCCCGCCGCAGCGTGCACCACACACCTCAAAACAGCGGGACGTTGCCTGCCGTCGACGGGGTCTCGTCGTCACCGATCCACGTAAGGTTGCCGTGACCGAGCTGCCCATAACTGCCTACGCCCCAACATCGAACCGTGCCCGAAGCAAGAACGCCGCACGCATGAGTGAAGCCGACGGACATCATCTAGACGGTGCCGCCGACCACGACAGCGCCAACGCTCGACGGGAGCTCGTCGTCGCCGATGTCCTCCGAGCTCTGGTAACCAAGGCGTCCGGCATCGCCCCATGCGCGTAGGCGAAATAGCCCGCGTTTCTGGTGACCCCGCGAAGTATGGCATGCCC
>CAYLZW010000325.1:0-6212 GCA_964388085.1 uncultured Myxococcales bacterium
CGGCCCGTCAGGCCGAGCGCGCCTTCGTGCCGGCCCTGGTGGGGCCGCACCCGTTCCCGCGCCTCACGGACGCCGTACGCGCGTTCTCCGGCCGGGCGATCATGGGGGTCCTCGGCGCGGAGCGGCCGCTGTCGGCGCTGCTCGCGGGTGACGAGCGCTTTCGCGCGGCCGGCCTGCTCGCCGTCGTGGGGCCCGAAGGCGGGCTCTCGCCGGATGAGCAGCGTGCGCTAGCGGACGCTGGCTGTGAGCCGGTGGCGCTCGGTGTACACGTGTTGCGCACGGAGACCGCGGGCCTCGCGGCGCTGGCTTGCGCGCAGGTAGCGGCCGGCGTGCTGTAACAGGGGTTTGTTCTTGGGTGACGAACGTGAGACCACCCCGGCCGCGCGGCCGGCGCTCGACGAGGGACGAGGAGGGAGCTTGGCCACCGGTATCCGCTGCTCGCGGTGTGAGGTGCTGAACCGGAACGACGTGCAGGCGTGTCGCGCCTGTGGCGCGCCGTTGCCGACGCTGCCGCCGCAGCCCGCCGCCGATCTTCGGGCCGCGCCAGCAGCGACGCCGGCGCCGAACAGCCCGCCTCGGATCCTTCGTCCGGCGCAGCCGGCGCCGCTGCGGCCGCCCTCGCTGTCGCAGCTGCCGTCGTCGGCGCAGTCGCCTGCGAGGTCGCCTGCGAAGCAGCCCCTGAGCCCTCCCGCGGAGGCTCCCGGGAAGCCGCGCGCTCCGGCTCCGGCTCCGGCTCCGGCTCCGGTAGGGCTCCCCGCGAGCCTCCCCGCCGCGACGCAGGCCGCCGCCGTCACGGCGCCGGCGCCGCCCCCCGCCGCACGGCGGACGCCGACGGCGCGTGCCGCGACGCCACCGCCGCAGCGCCCGGCGGCCCGAGCCCGTCCCCCTCAGAGCGCCGCGCCGCGGCCGGCGCGACCCGGTGCCGAGGCGCCGCCTCCCGAGCCCGGCGCTCGACCTCGCGTGCAGGCGACCTCGCTGCTGCAGGCGCTCGGCGCGACGCTCCTCGATGGCGTGCTCGCCGGCGGCGTCGCGCTCGCGGTGGCCGCGCTGGCGGCGCCGACGCTGACGGGGCCCGCGGCGCCCAAGACCGAGGGCTTGTTCGGCTTGCTCGAGCTCACGCTGCGGAGCCCTGCCATCCTCGTCGTTTTCGCCGCCGCCGCGCTCGTCGCCTCGACGCTGCTGCACCTCGGCGCCGTGCCCGCGTTCGGCAGCACCCTCGGCGGCAAGCTGACCGGCGTTCGCCTCATCGTGCGCTCCACGGGCGCTCCGCCCTCGGCCGCTCGGGCCGCGCTGCGGGGGCTCATGAGCGCGCTCGGGGGCGTCCTCCTCCTCGCGGGGCCGCTGTGGGCGCTGTGGATCGATCCGCTGCGCCGCGGCCTTGGTGACGTCGTCTCCGGCACGCTGCCGATCAAGAGGTAGATGCCTGTGGCTTCCGATCTCTCCACGTTGGTGGTCGAGGAGGGCGGCGTCCCCGCCGATCGCCTCGACGACGCCTTGCAGCGCCAGGTGCTGAGCGGCGGCGGCCTCGACACCGTGCTGCTCGAGATGGGCCTGCTCGACGAGGCCACCCTGCTTCGCTTGCTCGCGCGCAGCGAGAACCTGCCGGCCATCGGCAAGGAGGTCATCGACGGCGCCGACCGCGCCGCGGTGGACATGTTCCCGCGGCGGCTCGCCGAGAAGCACGGCATCGTGCCGCTCTCCCTCGACGGGCGCGTGCTGAGCGTCGCGGTAGCGCGCGCGCCCGACATGACGCTGCTCGACGAGATCGGTTTCATGCTCAGCGTCTACGTACGCCCGTACGTGACGACGGAGGCGCGCGTCGCGTACGCGCTGCACCGGCTGTACGAGGTGCCGCTCGCGCCGCGTGTGGAGAGCGTGCTCGCCCTCCTCGGCGAGGACACGGGGGAGCTGACGCCGCTGCACGTGGACGGGCCCGCCGACGACGGCGCGCCGCATCCGAACCCGCACGAGTCGGGCGCGGGTTGGTCCGTCGTGTCGGCGCGGCTCGCGGTCACGGAAGAGGACGACGAGGCGACGAGCGCTCCGGCGGGCGGCGCGACGGCGGAGGCCTCGCTCCTCGGCGGGGCCGGCCCGAGCGCGGGCGCGAACGGCGCGGCGCACGCCGCGTCCCAGGCGTCGGCCGACGAGGTCCGCGAGCGCCTGCTCGCGCGCGTCGAGGCGGAGGAGGCGGCCGAGCGCCTGCGCGAAGATCAGCGTCGTCGCGAGCGCGTGCGCTGGACCGTCGACGACGCCATCGCCGAGCTGGCGCTGACCGACGAGCGCGACGACATGCTCGACGTCGCGCTGCGCTTCGCCTACCGGCGCTTGTCGACGGTGGCCATCTTCGTCGTGCAGCGCACGGGCGCCGGCGAGAAGCGCGCGAGCTTCTCGCTCTGGGATCTCATCCACCCGCGCCTGCGACGGAGAGACCTGGCGAGCTTCACGGTGCCTGTGACGGACGGCAGCGCGCTGGCGCGCCTGTACGAGATCCGCGGCCCCTTCCTCGGGCCCCTCAGCGAGGACGATCCGCTGGTCGGCGCCTTCGGAGCTCGCCCCCGCGCGGCCGTGCTCGTGCCGATCATGGTCGGCGACGTGCTCGCGGGCGTGCTCTACGGCGACAACGGCGAGAAGGTGGTGCCGCCGTCGAGCCTGGCCGAGCTGCACATGGTCGTGCCGCGCCTCGGCAAGGCGCTGCGGAACCTCATCCTGCGTCGCAAGAAGGCGGCCGCCGCGGAGGAGACGGCCGAGGCCGCGAGCGCCGTCGCCGTCGAGCCGCGCGCGGTCATCGAGGCCTCCGTCCCCGTCATCGAGGTCGACCTCGACGATCTCGAGGCCGCGTCGCACGAGGGCGAGCCCGTCGTCGACGCCGGGAGCGACGCGGAGATCGACGGGCTGCTCGAAGGCCAGCTCGTGGCGGCGTCGCCCGGGAGCTTCAGCCAGACCGGCGAGCCCGTCCTCGACGAGGCCGAGCCCCACCCGGCGGCCGCTCCCGTCGCTGCGCCGGTCACGGCAGCTGCGGCGACGGGCGCCCCTCCGCCCGCGGCCCGGCCCTCCACGACCCCGCCACCGCTGCCTCCGAAGCGGCCAGCGCCCACGGCCCTTCGCGAGGGGGAGGCTGCCGCGACGAGCGCCGCGGTCGTCGAGGCCAAGCCGAAGCCAAAGGCCAGCAGCGCTACGCCGCCGCCGCTCCCGAGGCGCGCGCCGAAGCCGGCCCCCGAGCCCGCTCCGGCTGCTCCGCCGCGGCCCGCCCCGCAGCAGGCCGCTCCCGTCGTCACCGGTACCCTCCTCGACGAGCCCGAGCTGGCCACGCGCCCGCCGGCGTCGTTCGCCGCGGCTCCCGTGCAGACCCCCGGCGCCAGCGCGCGCGAGTCGCTGCTGCTCGCCACCTGGCGCGACTGGCTGAAGCACGAGGACAACGACACCGACGAGCAGCTCGGCGCGCTCCAGCAGCCGGGGGAGGCAGGCCGCACGGCGGCGAGCGCCGTCGTCGCCAAGGGCAACGACGCGATGCCGTCGCTCGCGCGCTACTTCCCGGGCGTGCTCGCGGTGCACCCGTTCGGTCCCATGGAGCAGCGACCGGACGTCGACGACTTCTCCGACGCCGCCGCGTGCCTCGTCCGCCTCGGCGCCGACCGAGCCGCGCCCATCCTCGTCGGCGAGCTCGGTCACGACGACCGCCTGCACCGCTACACGGCGGTGTGGCTCTTGTCGGAGCTGCACGTGCCCGCCGCGTTGCCTCGTCTGGCGCAGCGCGCGTTCGATCCCGAGCTGCGCATCGCGCTCCTGGCGCTCGAGGTGCTCGACGGCTACCGCGACGTGGCGGGCTTCCCGAAAGTGGTGGAGTGGCTACGCGAGTTCCTGCGCCGCGGCGACGTGTTCCAGCGAAAGCGCGCCATCCTGGCGGCGGCCGAGCTGAGCGATCGGGACGCGCTCGATCTGCTCGTGAACCTGCTCGGCACACGCCCGAAGGAGATCGCCGACGAGGCGCGCCGCGCGCTGACGGACATCACGCTGCAAGACTTCGGCTTCAGTGAGCGACGCTGGCGCGCCTGGATCGCGGACAACGCCCGCCAGGCACGCACGCGCTGGCTCGTCGAGGGCCTCTCGCACAAGGACGCTGAGATCCGCGAGCGCGCCCAACAGGAGCTGAACCGGCTCACGGGCGAAAACTTCGGCTACCGCGCCGACGCTTCGCGCAAGGACCGCGAGGCGGCGATCAAGGTCTGGGACGCGTGGTGGTCCGAGCAGCCGGCCGATCGGTGGCCGTGAGCGGGTCCACGTACCCCACACGGGAGCGCCAGGTGTCGTTGCCCGGGGGCATCACGGTGACGTGCCTCGAGGTGCGGGACGTCGACATCGTCCTCGACCGCGCCATCGAGGAGGGCACACCGCCCCCCTACGGCGCCGTCTTGTGGGCGAGCGGCATCGCGTTGTCGCTTCGCCTCGTGGAGCGCGCGGCGCCGAGCGGCCGCCTCGAGGGCATGCGCGTCGTCGACGTCGGCTCCGGCGTCGGCCTCTGCTCGCTGGTGGCCGCGCGGCTCGGCGCCGAGGTCCTCGCGCTCGATCACGACGCCGTCGCCCGCGAGCTCCTCGTACAGGCCGCTGAACAGCAGGGCCTGCAGGTCAGCGCGCGGGACTTCGACATCTATGGCGACGAGCCGCTGCCCGCGGGCGAGCTGACGCTGTTCGCGGACCTCCTGTACGAGACGCCGCTCGCCCGCGCGACCGCGCGACGTGTGCTCGAGGTGCTGCGAGGGGGCAGCGACGTCATGGTGGGCGATCCGCAGCGAATCGGCCGCGAGGACTTTCTGCGCGATCTGAACGCTGCCGGCCAGCGCGGCGCCTTCGAGGACACGATCGTGGACGTCCCCGGCGATGAGCAACGGCAGCGGGTGGGCGTGCTCAGCTTGCGCGGAGAGCCTTCATGAGCGGGGCTCGAATCATTCAATCGCCGGTGCTGCTCAGCATCGCGTCGCTCACCTGCGCGTTGCTGTTCGTGCTCGGCCTCGCCATCGCCGCGTTCCTTTTGCGAGACGCGCCCATCGCTGCTCCGCCGCGCGGCGCTGTCGTCGTGCCGCGAGACGTGGCGCGACCTCTGGGACCGCTCGGCGTGACGACGATGAAGTCGCCGACCGCGACGACAAAGACGGCACAGAAGCGCCCGCCCCTCGGCGTCGCCGAGCGCCAATCCGCCAGCACCGCCGTCGCCCCGGCGTTTCCCGATTGCTATCGCGACGCGCGCAAGAGCGACCCGTCCCTCGCCAAGGAGGTCGAGCTCGTCGTGCAGCTCGACGCGAAGCCGAGCGGCGGTACCATCACCGGGCTGCACGTCGGTCGGGGCGGCTCACCGTTTCTGGCGGCTTGTCTACGTCGTCAGCTCGTCGGCGCCGGCTTCCCGGCGGGGGCGGACGGCGTGGGCGAGGTCCGCTGGCGGGCGCGCGTCGAAGGCGATCGTGGTGTGCTGGTCGAGATCGCGGATTGAAGGAGCAGGGGCGACGGAGCTCAAGAGCGCTCCTTCGCGCCCTCCTCGTCACCCGCCGTCTCTTCGGACGTGGGTACGTACGGATCGTCGTCGCCGAGCGCGTACTCCACGGTGCCCTCGTCGATGGAGTACACCGGCGGCGAGTCGAGCAGCTCGAAGTGATAGGTGAGCGGCATGGCGCCGCCGCGCAGGAGGAGCTCGTGCAGGCGGCGGTCGCTGTAGGCGTCGCGCCACACGAGCTTCGCGTCCCGGCGGAGCTGTTGGACGCGCATCTTGCCGAGCAGATCGCTGAGCGCGCGAGAGGGGCGGCGCACGCACGTCATGACGTCGCGGCGGGCCTCGGCCGCGGAGGCGCCCGTGAGGTTCTGCAGCTGCTTGACGGCGACGTCGATGGACATCTCGGCCGCGTGCAGGCCGACCTCGATGCGCGCGAGGGCCGCGCGGTACACGCCGCGACGGGCGGCGATGAAGCGCGCGGCCGGTGAGTCTCGGAAGAGCAGCTCCCGCATCAGCTCTTCGCAGTGATGGGCCCAGCCGGCGCGCGTCTCCGTCGCCCACAGCGTCGCGGGACCGCCGCTCAGCCCGAGCGGGGCGCCGTCGCGCAACAGGCTCGTGCGCTCGCGCGCGACGGACAGCAGCAGGTGGGCGCCGGGATAGGCGTAGCAGGCGGCGAGGTTCTCGAGGTCGGCGACGCTGAAGCGCGCGAGCTCCTCCTCGGCCGGCGGCTCGA
>CAYLZW010000326.1:0-6199 GCA_964388085.1 uncultured Myxococcales bacterium
ACTGCTCCATCATGCGGTACTGCTCGCGGCTCGGCACCGGCTCCACGCGCACGTGCTCGTCGCTGCGGGCCCTCACGCGCGCGGCCTCGGGGCTCGTGTCGTCGCCGCTGACCGTGATGAGCTCGCCGGTGCTACGGTCGAGGTAGCTGCGCACGTCGGGAGCGTGGTTCTCGAAGGCCGCCTCGAGCGCCGTCCAGTCGATGTGGATCCCCGCCATGCAGCCTCCTACCCAACAATTCGCGTAGCGCTCGCGCGAACGAACCGAGGAATTCCGGAAAACCCGCGCCAAATCACGCGTTGCCCGCGTATCACGACCGTACACGCGCCACACGCGCCACGGAACACCCTTCGGGTCGTCCCTTCAAGGCTGTACAGCAGCACACCCGTGTAGCAGCGTCGGACCAGCGTCGGAGAACCGCATGACCGTCTCATTCCGTGACCAGGGCCTCCGCAAGGCGTTCGAGGGCATGCTCTCGGACGCGCGCGTCACGAAGGCCGAGGTCGACAAGCTCATCGAGTCCGCGGGGGACGGCCCCGGCCTGTCCAAGACCGAGAAGGCGGATCTCGCGAAGCTCCTCGCCAAGGTCTCGGACCAGTTCGATCCGGACGCAAAGCGCGCGCTCGAGGGGTTCCTCGCGGCCGGGCTCGGCGCCGGCGGATCGGGCACGGGCGCTGTCACGCTCGTCTCGCGCCTGGCGGCCAGCGTCAGCGACATCGCGAAGCTGCCGGAGACGTTCGCGCGCGAGCTCCAGGAGCGCGCCGCCGAGTTTCAGAGCCCGGAGGCCGCCTTCAAGCTGTTCGCGGAGTACGGCGGCCGCCTGAAGGCGCTCGGCGCGTCGCTGGATCCGCGCGCGCTCGACGTCGCGGCCGACGAGCTGCTCGAGGCCGGCCGGCGCTCGCCGGCGCGTGGCTACGACGCCAAAGACACCGATCACGACACGCGCACCGACCTGCACGAGGCCGCCCGTGGGCGCGACGCGAGCAAGTTCGACGTGCGCGAGGAAGAGGTCGGCAAGGTCTGGACGACGACGTACTGGCCCATGGCGGGCTCGGGCGACAGCGATCAGGCGGGCAGCCCCGGATCGAACCTGTGGGCCAAGCAGGGGCCGCTGGCGAAGCTCGACACGCTCCTGAAGGCGCGCGGCATGGAAGCGCAAGCGAAGGCCCTCGAGTTCGAGCGCAAGCCCGCGCTCGGCTGGCTCGTCGGCGATCGCGACACGGGGCACATGATCAACAGCTCCACCCTGCGCGAGCAGGACGCCGAGATGACGACCGGCGTCGACATCGACGGCGACGGCAAGGTGACGTCCGGCGTCCGGGCGGACTTCCTCGGTCAGGACGGAAACCTGGCCGCGGTGCGCAGCCGGGACGCCTTCGTGCCGAAGGCCACGCTCGGCGGCGAGGTCGTCGAGCTGCGCAAGGAGCGCCTCACGCTGCCCGACGGCGCGATCGGCTTTCGCTTCACGCGCAAAGACACCGGCGTCGAGCTCACCGCCGAAGAGGTCAAGAGCGTCTTCTACGCGAGCCCCGCCGCGGACGGGAAGGTCGACGGCACCCTCAGCGTCGGCTGGTGGGGGAGCTGCGACAAGGTCGCGCTCGCGGGCGTGCTGTTCAAGGAGCCGCTGAAGGACAAGGTCAGCATCGACGGCGTCGAGTTCACCAAGCAGGACATGCTCGGGCTGCTCACCGTCATCGCCGAGAGCCAGGCGTCCGGCACCGACTTCGTCGGCTCGCGCTACGACGCCAAGCCGGACCTGATCGAGCTCAAGGACGGCACGCAGCTACACGGCAAGCTCGTGGACATGGACGACGACGCGCTGCGCGGCGGCGAGGGCATGTGGCGCTGGCAGGGCGACTTCATGGTGCTCACCGACGCCTTCAAGGCCGAGCCGAACAAGGAGATCAAGCTCCGGGAGCTCGACGGCAAGGAGCGCACGCTGAAGGCGTCCGACATCAAGCACCTGGCGCGCGAGGACAAGGCCGACATCTCGCCGGCGGAATTCCACACGACGATGCTGAGCTGGCTGAGCGACGGGCGCGCGGCGGCCATGGACCGCGACTCCGGCGACCACGTCTGGAACTACAACTTCCACGGCGCCACGCTGAAGAGCGCGACCGAGCTCACGGGCAGCGAGCGGCCGACGAAGCCGGGCCACAACGGTGACGTCGCCTCCGACAGCACGGTCGTCAAGTTCGAGATGGACGTGCGCTTCGGCGAGTCCGACTGGCCGCGCGAGTACGAGTACTGGCTCGAGATGGACGCGAACGGCAAGGTCATCAACGGCGGCTGGCTGTCGGACAACCCGGACTTCCTCTGGCGTCCGGCTGGCTTCCGCGACTTCACCGGCCACAACGCGCGCAACCCGTTCGTGAAGCCTGAGCTCGTCAAAGAGATCTACGACAAGTTCATGGAGTCCTGACGTCGTCGAGCGCGCAGGGGTTTCAGCACCCCGCCCTTAGGGCCCGCGAATGCACAAGTCGATCGCCCTCGCGGGCGATCCATCCCACATGCCTGCGTTGCTCGCTCCGCTGCTCGGATCACATCCGTCGAGGATGCTCCCTGCGCTGCTCACTCGCGCCTTGCCCTGTGCGCGCCTCGCCCGCGATCATCGGTCGACTTGCACATTCGCGGGCCCCTACCGCTCGAGCAGGAACGACAGGGGCCGCCCTTCCGCAGCGTCAGGGGGCGGCCCTCTCAGCAGGAACGCAACCGTCGGCGCCACGTCGCGCGGATCGCCCACCTCGGCGTAGCGCCCGCGGCGGACGCCCGGCCCCAGCACGAACAGCGGCACCCTCGCGTCGTAGGCGTACGGCGTGCCGTGGTTGCTGCCGCTCATGGCGCCCCAGTCGAAGTGCGCGTGCGGCTCCGTCAGGATCAGCAGGGTGCCGGCACGATCGGGATGGGACGCCTGGCGCAGCCGCGCGATCCAGGGGTCCGCCGGCTGGTCGTCGTCGTCGAGGCGCCAGGTGCCCAGCACGCCCGGGACGGCCTCGATGTGCTCGCGCGCCGCGCGCAGCGCCTGCTCCCGCTCGTCGCCGCTCACGTCGCCGAGCTCCAGATACAGGTGCGGTGGGTTGAAGCCGAGCACGCGCGGCCGCCTCGCTCGCTTTGGCAGCGCGCGGGCGAGGACGTCGTTGATGCCCTCCTCGAAGGCGTGCACGGGGATGCGGCGGGCCGGGACGCCGGCCGCGAGCACTCGCTCGGGCGGCGGGGGCGCGCCATGGTCTCCCGTCAGCGCCAGCACATAACCGTCGCGGCCGAGCTTCGCGTCGAGGCCGCGCACGAGCGCGCGAAGCGACGTGTCGAGGCGCCGGAGCAGGTCCACGGTCTCGAGGCTGCCGGGGCCAAACCAGTGTCCGGTGTAGTCGGTGGCGGAGATGCCGATGACGAGCAGGTCGGGCACGGCGTCCTGGCCGAGCCCTTCGGCGTCGAGCGCCGCGAGGCCGAGGGCGATGACGTCGTCGATGCTCTGGGGGCTGCCGCGGTAGTCCTTCTTCTTGGCCGCGTCGTCGCCCATCGCGGCCAGGTCGTGCGGAAAGACGGCGCCGCCGAGGTGCGCTTGCTCACCGGCCTGCTCGTCGGGGGGGAAGAGCGACGCGAGGCCTTCGGGGACAGGCAGCGGCGACCAGCGACCGTTCGCCAAGCTGTTCGCAAGGCGCGCCTTCGCGAGCTCGGACAGCCAGGCCGGCAGCGCCGGCACATAGGCCTCGCTCGACGTGTAGGCGCCGAGCTCAGCGTCGTACCAGACGGCGAGATCGGCCGCGTGCCCGCCCATGAGGATGGCGCTCCGGTCCTTTCCAGCCACCGTCACCACGCGCGCTACGCCGCCGCTCTCGACCTTCATGGCGTCGCCGAGGGTAGGGACGAGCAACAGCGCCGGACCGCGCCCTGGTGAGCCCTCTGGAGCGCCCAGCACGGGGCCGCGGGGATCCTCGACCGTGTAGATCCAGCGCCCGCCGTCCCACCAGCGGTTCAGCGCGATGCCATGGACGGGCGGGTTCGCGCCCGTGGCGAGGGTCGCGTGGCCCGGGCCCGTCTCGGTAGCGGCGTAGGAGTACCGCAGCGTGACCTGGGCGCCGCGGTGCGCGAGCCCGCCGAGCCCGCCCGGCCCGAACAGCGGGGCGAGCCGGTCGACGTCCACCGCGCGCAGTTGATCGACGACGACGATGACGCCGAGCCGCGGAGCCGCGACGGCGACGCTGGTCGCGAGGGCGGAAGTGAGGAGCAGGCACAGAGACGGGAGCGCCCGGTCCACCCGGAGCCTCCCGTGGGCGGAGCGCTGCGTCATAAGAGCCCTCGTTGTAGGAGCGCGCGGCGCGCCTCCAAGACGCCGACGACCCGCTCCGCGTCGATGCCGAGGCCGCGCGCGGCGGCGACGTTGTCGGCGAGATCGTCGAGGAAGACGACGTCCGCGGCCGGCCGTTGCAGGCGCGCGAGGGCGCGCTCGAAGAACACGGGAGACGGCTTCGCGGCGCGCAGCTCCTGCGAGAGCGCGCGCCGGCGCCACAAGCGCTCGGGCAGCCCCGGGCGCATGACGTCGAAGTGTACGTCGTCGGTGTTGCTCCAGGCGACGACGTCGACACGGACCTGCTCCACCAGCTCCCGGGCTCCCGGGCTCACGCGCACGAAGCTCCGCCAGGCGGCCTCGACCTCGCCGGCGGCGACCTCGAGCTGGCGCGCGGCGCCGGCCAGGTAGTCGCCGGCGCTCAGCGATCCGGCGGCGAGCCGATCGTGACGGTCGCCCGCGAAGAACGCCGGCTCGACCCGCTCCCACGGCAGCCCGAGCGCCGTCGCGAGCGTCTGCTTGCGAACATCGACGAGCACGCTGCCGAGATCGAAGGCGACGACCCGGGCGCGCGCGTGCTCGGGGCTCCCGCTCATCGCACCTTGAGGACGCCCGCGCGGATGCGGTTGTCCCCGTCATGGAGCGCCGCGTCGCCGCCGCTGAACGGGAGGCGATCGTCGCCGATGTAGAAGCCGATCCACACGTCGTAGGTGCCCGGCGGCGCGTCGAAGGGGATGAGCTTCACGAAGTGGTCCTTCACGAACTCACCCTGCTGCCAGAGCGACGTCTGGTAGCGGCCCTCGACGGGGAAATGGTCGCCATGAATGCGATACGGGCCGTCGCGACGATCGATGTGCACGAACATCTGCCAGTCGCGGTCGAGCTCCTTCAGCACCTCGAAGTGGAAGTCGATGGCGGCGCGGCTGCCCTGGCTCACCTCGGCGGGCACGTCCGAGCCGAGGAAGCGCAGGGAGTCGTCGAGCTGGACGTCCGCGGGCGTCCCTGGCGTCGGGCGGGTCTTCGACACCGCGCCGTCGAGGTCCGAGCGGTCCATGGTGCGGCGCTCGACCTCCGCCGGCAGCGGGCGCGGCAGGAACACGCCGCCGATGAGGAACGCCACCACGGGCACGAACAACAGAGCGGCCCACTCGCTCGTGCGCGACGCGGGTGCGGGAGTGGGGTCGGCCAGGCTCATGACGACGTTGCTTAGCCAAGTTTGCAGGGCGCTACAACGAAGGTGCGTTCGCCCTTACGGGGGGGCGCGGCGCTCAGGGACGCCCCGAGGTCTGGAGAAAGAGCGCCTCGAGGGTCAGCTGCACCTGTGCGTTCTCCTTCAGCGACGTGCGCGCCTCCTCGAGCGCCCGCAGCGCCGCCATGACGCGCGCGCGGCCCGACGGGCCCTTCGCGATGCCCTCGTCGCTCGTGACACCGCGCCGCAGCTCCAGCGCGAGCACGCGTTGGAGCGTGTCGAGGGTCCGATCGACATCGCGGCGATCCTTGCCGAGCGCCTCCGCGGCGTCGAGGCGCTCGGCGGTGCTCCCTCGGAGCAGAGGGCCGATCAGCGCCTCGACGCCGTCGCCCTCACCGGCGTCTCCGCCCGTCTCGAGCCCGAGCGCGTGCGCGACCGAGCCATCGGCGAGCCGGGCGCGCGCGCCCGCGTCAGGGACATCGCGCCTGCGCAGGATCTCCTCGACGACCTCGGTGGGCAGCGGCGCGAAGGTGAGGCGCTGGCAGCGGGAGGCGATGGTGGGCAGCACGGCCCGCTCGTGCGGCGCGGTGAGGATGAGCAAGGCCTCCGGCCCCGGCTCCTCCAGCGTCTTCAGGAGCGCGTTGGCGGCGTTCGGGTTCATCTGGTGCGCATCCACGACGATGGCCACGCGCGCGCGCCCCTCGTAGGGCTTCATGCGCATCAC
>CAYLZW010000327.1:0-6163 GCA_964388085.1 uncultured Myxococcales bacterium
GCCAGGACGAAGGCCGCGACGAAGCCGAGCGTCGCGACGAGCGCGAGACCCATCGCGAGCAGGGCGATCCAGAGAGCGTCCACGTCGTCACTGACCTAGCAGCCGGGCGCGCGCACCGCAAAGTGCCGTCGGCCGCCGGCGTCGTCGCGGTCCGATTGACGGAGGGGGGGACGCTCCCTAGAAGCGCCCAGGCTCGAGCGCCCGGGCTCAGAGCCGAGGAAGCGGGAGGCGACGTGTCGGAGCAGGACAACGGGTTGGTGAAGGGCCTCCTGAACCTCGGCGAAGAGCGCATGGGGGAGGTCGTCGCGCAGCTGCTCGCCAACGAGCGCTTCGTCGCCGCCATGCAGGGCGCCATCACCGGCGGCCTGCAAGCCAAGCGCAGCGTCGACAAGAACGTGTCGCGCCTGCTCGACATGGCAAACGTGCCCACGCTCGAGGATGTCTACCAGCTGCGAGAGAAGCTCGCGGAGCTCGAGGACCTCCTCGCCGACGTGCTCGATCGCGTGCAGCACCTCGACGAGCGCCTCGACCACCCGCGTGACGACGAGGACGAGGCCCCGCCGCCGAAGAAGGCCGCGAAGAAGAAGAAGTCGTCATCGAAGAAGACGGGCTCCGGCGAGTGAGCTCCGGTGTCGTTCGCTGCTGGCTCGGACGGCTCGAACGCAGAACACAAAGTTTCACGCAACGCCGCAACGCCGCAACGCCGCAACGGGAACACAAAGGAATGCGGTTCCGGTGCGGCGTCGCGCCGTTGCGTAAGCCTGCTTCGTTCGAGCTAGGGCTGCTCGGCGGTGTTGCGCTTGGCGTCGTCCGGCTCGACGTCGGCGAGGCGCTGCTCGAGCTCCTGGATGCGCTCCTTGAGCTGCGCTACGTCGGTGCCGACGTGCGTCAGGTGCGTCATGCGTGAGAGCGCCTCTTTCACGCGGTCGTCGATGCGTCGCTGCAGGCCCTCGAAGGCCTCTTGCGTCGAGGAGACGAACTCGCGCACCACGTTCGAGCTCTTGGCCTCCTCCGCGCTCTCGTCGGCGTCCACGACCGGCACATCGCCCGCCGCGTCGGCCGCTGTCGCGCCATCGGCGTCGCCGGTCACCACGGACGGCTCCGCGTCGCTTTCGCCTTCGGCTCTATCGTCGCGCTTGAACAGGCTCTCGACCCGACGCTCGACGTCGTCGCGGAAGCTCGTCACCGGGTCCATGACGCGCTTTTGGTAGAAGTCGCCGATGGCCTCGTTGCTGCTCTGGATGATGCTGCGCAGCAGCTTCAGCGGCATGCGCGAGACCTTCTTCTCTTCTTCGACGATGATCTGCGCGAGCGTGACGGCGGTGAGGTCGTCCTTGCTCTTGTTGTCGACGACCTGCACGTCGTCGCCCTCTTTGATCATCTGCGCGATCTCGTCGAGCGTCACGTAACAGCTACGCTCGGTGTCGTAGAGCTTTCGGTTCGCGTAGCGCTTGATGATCTTGGGCTGCTTCTCGGCCGACATGGCAGGACCCCCAAAGGGCAAGGGAGCGAACGCGACAGAGACGAAGGGCTGCGTGGAACGGAGCTGAACCTACCGGAATTGAAAGAGATATTTGCATCCCGGCAGCTTTGACACGTAGCAGCATGACCGAGACGTTGTCAACGCTCGGGGCTCGCCGGCCGGCGGCATAGGGCGCGGAGGCTCACGTCGATCGGCCCGCGTCGCTCGTTTGCCGCGCGCGCGGGTGCCCCCCTACAATCGCCCGGGCAGCGGCCGCGCGGGCCACTTCGGGCACACGGCCAGGGCGACGGCGGACGCACACGGCGATGATCATCCAGTGCGAACAGTGTGCGACGCGCTTCAAGGTCGCCGACGACAAGGTCAGCGCACAGGGCATCCGGGTCCGCTGCAGCAAGTGTCAGCACGTGTTCACCGCGCGCGCCGACGACGCTACGTCGCTGCCGAGCGGCGCCGTGTCGCGGCCGTCCGGCATCTTCGCCGCGCCGGCCGCCACCCCCACCTCGGGGAAGGTGGTGCGCGGCTCCTCGAACCCGCCGTCGTCGGGCTCGGTCCAGGTACCGCAGGCGTCACTGAGCGGGCAGGACCCGACCTTCGATCCCTTCTCACCGCCGTCCGCGCGCGCCGGGGAGTCGAGCGGGCCGACCTCGTCGTCGTCCTCGCCGGCGTCGGACATGGGGAGCTTCTCTCTCGACGACGCTCCGGACGCCGCCGGAGATCGCTCGTTCTTCGGGCAGCCGAACCAGACCATCGGCGGCTTCGACGACGAGGATGTGCCGGAGCCGCCGTCCTTCGATGACGCTCCCGCGCCGCCGGCGCCGCCTCCCCCGGAGAGCGCGGCCTTCGGCGGGCCTGATCCCTTCGCGAGCCCGCTGAGCGCCGCGTCGGCCGGGCCGTTCGCCAGCCAGGAGCCGCTGGCGGAGACCGCCGTCTTCTCCGATCCCTTCGCGACGCAGCCGAGCGCGTCCGCGGCGTCAGCGCTCCCCACCGCAGGCGATCCGTTCGCGGCGTCGGCGAGCGCCGATCCCTTCGCGCAGGCCGACCCGTTCGCGGCTGGGCACGCCGCCTTCCCGCCGCCGAGCGCGGCGACCACCACGCCGCCGGGGGCCGATCCGTTCTCGACGGGGAACGCTCCCGCGTTCGGCGGCGTGTCTCCGGCGGGCGAGGACGATCCGTTCAACGGGCTCGGTGTCGACGTGGATCCGTACGCGGTCGACGTCGAGGAGCCGCCCACACCGCCACCACCGCCGACGACCGCCGCCGCGCCGCCGCCGCCGCCGGTCGCCGCCGTCGCGAAGGAAGAGGTGGCGGCGCCGCAGAAGCCACAGGCAGCGAAGTCGCGCTTTCACATCCCCGAGGCGGTGCCGCGCGTGGCCTGGGCCGCGCTTCAGGCCTGCATTCTCGTCGCCTTCCTCTCCATCTCGCTCGTGTGGGGGCGTGGCGGTTCCCTCGACGACCTCGCGGCCGGCAATGGCCTCGACGTGGTGCTCGGGCGCGCCTCGGCGCTCGGGGAGGCGGGCGCGCCCGTGCACGTCGACGAGGTGGTGGTGGCGCGCCGTCCGGTGGCCGCCGCCGCGGACCTCGTCGTCGTCAGCGGCTTCGTGGTGAACGGCGGCAGCGAGGACGCGCCCGGCGCGCAGGTGACCGTCCGCTTCGGCGAGCTGGCGACGGAGTCGGCCTGGGCGAACACAGGCATCGACGGCGTCGATCTGGCAGCGCAGGCGAGCGCCGAGGCGCTGCTCGCGCTGAACGATCGCTTGCCCGCGCTGGCGAAGGTCGCGGTCGGCCAGCGCGCGCCGTTCGTGGTGCTCGCGCGTGGGATCCCGGACGGCGCGACGGCCGACGTCACCGTCGAGGTGAAGCCGCCACCGGCGCCGCCTCCCCCCGTGCTGGAGCCCGCGGCTCACGAGACCCCTCCGCCCGGCAAGGGCAAGCGGCTGCGTCGCCGTGGCAAGCGCGGCCCGGACGACGCGGCGCCGGCTCGTCGTCGTGCGCCCGCGCGCGAGGCGTCGCGCTGAAGGCCGCTCATGACCGCTGATGCCCTCGTCAACGAGCTCTTCCACGTCGCTGCGCCGCTCGCCGTGGAGCGCCTTGGACGGCTGGTGTCGGGCATCCCGAGCGGCCAGACCCGCGTGCTGTATCTGCAGCGGCAGCTCGATGGAGCGCCCCCCTTGCCGCTGGTCCGGCTGCTCGCGTGCGCGCAGCGGGAGGCGGCCGCCGGTACCATCGAGGCGCGCATCCTCATCGACACCTTCGGCGAGGTCGTCGCTGACGAGCTCGTGTCGCCGGAGACCCTGCAGGCGCTGGCCGAGGCCGCCGAGCACGTCTGCGAGCACGGCGTCTTGAACCTCGTGCAGCCCCGTCGTGAGGACGAGCCTCCCGCGCGCGGGCTGAAGGCCACGCACGGCAGCCTAGCGGCCGACGGCGAGACCCTCGGCCGGCGCAAGACCCTGGCGCGCACCGTGACCGGCGACCAGCTCGATCGCATCCTGCTCGACACGCACCCGGACGTCATCAAGAACGCGCTGCTGAACCCGCGCGTCAGCGATCCTCTCGTCGTGCGGCTCGCCTCCCGTCGTCCGACCACCGCCGAGATCCTCGAGGTCGTCGCGCGCAGCCGCTTTCGCACGAGCCCGGCGGTGCGGCGCGCGCTCATTCGCAACCCGCACTGTGACTCTCAGCTCGCCTGTCAGCTGGTCACCAGCTTGACGCGCGTGGAGCTGCTCGAGGTCGCGCACGACGAGACGCTCGGCAGCGAGGTGCGCGAGGCCGCTCGCTTGCTCATCGAGGCGAAGCCACCGCGACACGTGCGCGACACGCACAGCTAGGGCGTGTCCGCAAAGGGGACCCGCCCTGGCGCGACGACGTGGCGACGGGCAGGCTGGAGCTCAGGTACCGGAGCTCAGGTACTGGAGCTCAGGTACCGGAGCTCAGGAGGGCCGATCGCGCGTCTTGCCGCGAACCTCTTTGGCGAAGGGCACGGGATCTTCCGCGCGCGCGCGACTCTCCTTGAACTGCCGCGGCGCGCGCTTCAGCCCCTGCGCGAGGCCGAGCGCTCGCCTGCCGCCGCCGAAGACGACGAGCGCGAGCAGAGCGAGCAGGAGGATCTTCAGCAGCATGACGTCGACGAGCGATAGCCGATCGACGGCAGCTTAGGAACGCGCTTTCGCGGCGGCCAGGCTCAGAAATAAAGCCCGGCGCGGCCGGCGAACTGCATGAACAGCTCGCGGTTACCGCTCGCGTCCTCGGGCATGAGGTTGAAGTCCGCGCCCGCCGAGAGCTGCACGAGCGCGACGTTCACCCGCAGCCCCGCGGAGATGCGGTCGACGCGGTTCAGGAAGCGGCCGTCCGCCTCCATTATCCTCACTTCATTGAACACGATGTTGTTGTCGACGTCATTGACGTAGCTCGGGTCCGGGTCGATGACGCGGGTCGAGCCGTTCATGAAGATGCTTTGGTAGCTCACGAAGGGGGTGAGCGCGAAGGAGCCCCCGAGGCCGAAGCCCTTCGAGATGGAGGCGCCGGCCGTCACCGTCGTCAGGTTGAAGTCGTCGGTGCCGATGAGCTGGTTGATGCCCGCCATGACGGCGAGGTCCGGGATCCAGCGGAAGCCCTCGTTCAGCGCCAGGCGCACGTTACCGCCGAGGCTGAACATGGCGCTGTCGATGATCCACTGCGCGCCGAGGTCCACCTCGCTGGACAGCGGGATGGGCAGCGGAAAGCCCTTGCGACCGCGCACGCCGAGGGTCTGCAGCGCCACCGGCGCGCTGCGCCTCTCGAGCGTCGTCCCCACGAGGCCGTCACGCCAGTGTGCGTCGGTCCCTTCGGGGTTGATGAGGTGCGCGCCGTACTCGACGCCGAAGTCGAAGCCCGACTGGCCCGTTGTCTCCGCGGGCTGCAGCGACGGCGGGGTCATGACCACGCCGAGCTCGTGCACGAGCGCGCGGAACTCATCGTGCTCGACGGTGACCGCGCCCCCGACGGCCGGCTTGACGAGGCCGGGCAGGTGGATGTCGTTCGGTCCTGCCGCCGCAGGCAACGCGAAGAGCGCCGCCGCGAGGCACACGAGGAGGTGGCGTGTGGCTTTCACGAGGACTTGGTTTCGCACCGTCGGCGCGCGCGCGTCAACTTCGAGGGCGATTTCAGGGATACGCGTGCAACGCCGGGTGCCCAGAACCCTGATCCACCTGGATCCACCGGCTCCCTCGAGCGGATCGAGACACCAAAAATAGCGCTGAACTTTTGTTCACCATTCTAAATCATGCGTAACGGCGCCGGACACGCGCCGATTGCAGCAAGCTGGACAGCGCGCCTTGACGCTCCGAGGTCACGCTCTCTACAGTTCGCGTGGGTTTTAGTGGTGAATTGGGGAAGAGAGTGGATCTTTTAGCTATCCCAAGGGATCCTCCGGGTGGCTTTCTGGCTGGGTCGGTGAACGATGTTTCAAGGCCTCCATCACCATCTGCTGGACGAGAAAGGGCGCCTCGCCTTCCCGGCGCCCTTCCGTGCGCAGCTGCAGGAGGTCGCGGCAGCCGACGGGCAAGCGCCGGGGCACGAGGGCTTCGTGCTGACGCAGTCGTTCTACGAGCCCTGCCTCATGGCCTGGACCGAAGCAGAGTTCACGGCGCGCGCCGAGCGCGTGCGAGCGCTGCCTCCCTCGAACCCCGCCGTCATGGACTTCAA
>CAYLZW010000328.1:0-6153 GCA_964388085.1 uncultured Myxococcales bacterium
AGGTTCTGCGCCTTCAGGCTGCCGAAGTCGACGTTGGCGTCGTCGACGCTGACGCGGCCGTCCATCGCGTCGGAGAAGACGAGCTGGTACTGGCTGCCCTTGAGCTCGAACAGCGGCCACGCCTTCGGGAACTCCTTGCCGCTGAAGACGAAGGTGCTCTTGTGATCGCTGCCGAACGTCACCGTGGTGCGCTTCCGAATGAGGCGCTCCTCGATGACCTTGCCGCCCTGGATCACTCCGATGCGGAGGATCTTTTCATTGCCTGAAGCCGTCATCGTTCCCTCGAGCTTCTCCGGGCGTGAGGCCCTGCATCATCCGGCGGCTGCCGCTGGTGGAGTGGTTCCAGCGGCTGTGACCGCATCGATCCTCCCGCTGTTCCCACGATCCGGATGGCATCATCACACATGTCGCCTACGGGCCTACCTCGACTTCACGATCGCGAAGCGGAACTCACCAAAGCCCGCCTGACCACACGTCACGAGGACGTCGGTGAGCACCCGATAAGGTGTCTGCTTGTCGGCGATGATGACGACCTTGCCGGAGAAGCCGAGCGTGTCGCTCACCTCCGCCGTCAGGGCCTGCATCTCGGCCGCCTCTTTGAGCTTCGCACGCAGCGCCGTGATGACATAGCCGCCCGACGCCGCGTCCTTGGCCTCGGCGGGCACCCGGTAGGTGGCTTCGTCGAGCGCCACGATCGGGGTCGCGTCGACGACGATGGTCGGCGTGTTCGGCACCACGATTGCCTGTGTGGGATCGTTCGGGTTCGGCACCGTCTTCTGCGGCCCGGTGATCATCACGACCGTCGCCTCCTCGACGTTCTCGAGCGACGACGAGATGGGCAGCGCGATGGACGGATCCTTCACCTCGATCGGTGACGTCGCGTAGCTCTTCAAGAGGTACACGAGGAGGATGGTCACGATGTCCATCAGCGAGTTGAGCGTCAGGGGCGCGGGCGCCTCGGGGGCGCGGCGCTGCCTGCGCTTCTTGCGCTTCTGGGGGCCGGCGGACACGTCGTCCCCCCAGCCCGCGTAGGGAGCGCTGCCGTCGGCGACGGGCTCGTTACTCTGGGGCGCGGTTGGCTCTGCCATGGGCCTTATCCGACGATGCCGGCCGAGAACGCCACGGCTGGGAAGAGCTCACGCCCGTCCGCCGACTCTCGGGAGGCATCCATCGTCTTGACGATGTCGTCGTAAATGACGTCTTCATCGGCGGTGATGATGACGCTCTGCTCGCGCGGGAAGTTCTTCTTGATCTCGATCAGCTTCCGATTGAGCGCCTCGAAGTTGTACTGCTTCTCCGCTTGCCCCTCGACGGTGATCTTGGGGAAGAGCGACTCGCCGGCGCGGGGCGGCGTGTCGGAGGAGCCATCGAGCGTGGCGCCCGACGCGGCGAGGTTGAAGCCCGACTTGGTGACGAAGATGGTCAGGTTCAGCTTCGGCTGCTCGTTCTCGGGCGTTTCAGGCGCCGGCCCGCCAGCGCCACCAGCGATCTGCGGCGCCTGCACGCTGATGAGGCCGAGCGGCAGGATAGAGGACATGGTCAGCAGCGCGAGGATGAGCATGAACGTGAGGTTCATGATCGGGGTGAGATCGGGCTCACCCACGTCCTCGCCGATGCCGCCACGGCGCCTGTCAGAGGGCTTCTGGGACGCCATCTGCCTTACTCCGTGGCGCCGTCAGTGCCACTCTTACCGCGCGTGATGAGCAGGTTCTCGAGCTTGACCGAGTACATGTCCATCTCGTCGACGATCTTCTTGGTCACGCCGGTCAACGTCATGTGGATGAAGATGCCGGGGATGGCGACCATGAGGCCGAAGGCGGTCGTGTTCATCGCGATGGCGATGAACTTCGTGAGCAGCGCCGACTTCTGATCGGCGGGCGCGTTGGCGACGACCTCGAAGGCGCCGATGAGGCCCATGACCGTGCCGAGCAGACCAAGCAGCGTGGCCAGCGATGACATCGTCGAGATACTGCCGGTGCGCTTTTGCAGGAGCGGCAGCACCTCGAGCGTGGCCTCTTCGACCGCGTTCTGGATCTCGTTCTCGCCCTTGTTCGCGCGCGTGAGGCCAGCCTTCACGATGCGCGGCAAGGCAGCGTTCGGCGCCGCGTTACACAGCTTGATCGCGCGATCGATGTTGTTCGCCATCACCAACTTCTGGATCTGCGCGAAGAACGCCGGTCCGTTGATGTTGTAACGGAAGAACAAGAAGATGATGCGCTCGACGGCGACGCCGGCGACGATGAATGAGATGAAGGCGATGGGGAACATCCACACGCCGCCTTCGACGAAGAACTTCGCAATGCTCGCCATGAACCGTGTTCCTCCGGCGCCCGACGTCGTCGCGTCGCCTGATGGAGCGCGCGATCTACGCGCGCTCGGAGATTGTCATCGAACCTGTCAAAAAGGGAAGCCTCAAGCCCCACTCATGACCGTTCAGAAAGGTTGTTTCTCCACGGACTTGATGATGCGGGACTTGAGGTCCTCACGTCGCTCCAGGTCCTCGAAATTCAAGTTCGTCCGCGGAAGGATGAAGAACGCCTGCGGCTTTTGGATGTTCCCCTCGATGACCAGCTCGTCGAGCGTGATCCGCTGGCGCTGCGCGTCCGCCGCGCGCGCGAACAGCAGGCTCGACGACAAGATCGCCGCCAGCGTCATCGAGCCAACGATCGCGAAGCGCAACGTGTGCCGTCCCCTCATGCCCCCTCCTTCGAGGCGGCGAGTATAGGGGCGGCTCCGACGACGGCTCAAGGTGACCATCACTTAGCGTCCTCGGTTGGCACAGCGGCGTCGCCCGCCGCGGGGGGCTCGGACGTTTTGCCCGTGGTGGCGTCCGCGGCGGTCGGCAGGGTGACGTCGTGCGGGGCCGCGGCAGCGCCGTCGGCAGCGCCATCGGCCGGAGCAGCGGGAGCGCCCGCCTCCGGGAGCGTCACGTCATGGGGCGCGGCGGCGGCGTCTTTGGCGGCGGCGTCTTTGGCGGCGGCGTCTTTGGCGGCCTTCTCCTTCGCCTCGGCCTCCTTGAGGAGCTTTTGGCGGTTCTCGCGCTCCCGTCGCTTCTCGAGGCGACGGATCAGCGTCTCGGTGGTCTCCTGGTACTCAGCGAGGCGCTGCTTTTGCCGTGCGTCCGGCGAGCCCTTCTCCCCGTAGATCTTGAGCGCCTGCTCGGCCGCCTTCAGCTGTTCGAGCTCGTCACGCCCGCTGATGGAGTTGTCGAGGTACATGATGCCGAGGTTGAAGTGCGCCGCGTGCAGGTTCGGATCGAGCTCGAGCGCCTTCTTGTAGGCGGCCTCGGCCTCGACGTACTTCTGCACCGCGCGATAGCCGTTCCCGAGGTGCAGCTGCGCGAGGGCCGACTTCGGACGCAGCTCGGCCACCTTCTGAAACGCGGGCAGCGCGCGCTCGGGATCGCCGTTGCGCTTCAGCAGGATCGCGTAGCTCTCCTGCGCCTCGGCGAGCTCGGGCCGGAGCTGGACCGCCTTGCCGTACTCCTCGAGCGCCTGCTTCTCCTCGTCGAGCCGGGTCAACACGTGGCCGAGCATGAGCCGCAAGAGCGCGTTGCCGGGCTCGAGCACGAGGGCGTTCTCGAGCGCGAAGCGGGCGCTGCCGTAGCGCTCCTGCTGGTAGAAGACGCGCGCCATGAGGCGCATGGCCGTCACCTGCCGCTCGTCGATGCGCACCGCGCGCAGCGCCTCTTGCTCGACGGTGGCGAAGTCTCGCTTATGGTAGGCGCGCACCGCGGCCGCCACGTGCGGGCCGGCGCGATTGGCGTGCGTGCGCAAGGCGCCGTCGACGACGCGGTCCGCCTCGGCGGCGCGTCCGGTGCGCAAGAGCAGCAGGTACAGGTTCGTGAGCGCGTGGCTGTAGTCGGGCCGGACCTTCAGGGCCTCGCGGTAGTAGCGCTCGGCGTTGGCGTCGTCCTTGGCGCGCTCGTAGGCGGCGCCGGCGTTGTAGAGCGCGGCGTAGAAGTACGTGGTCTTCGACGCTGCCTCGACGAACAGCTTCGCGGCGCTGGCCGGATTGTCGCGCACCGCGGCGATGGCGCGGTCGAAGGTCTCGCGCGCCGGCCCCTTCTCCGGCAGCGGCGTCTCGTCGTCGATGCCGTCCGCCGACAAGGTCGGCTTCGCCTCGATGAGCGGCTCGATGTCCTTCGGCTCGCTCTTCGTCTCTTGCGGCTGGCCGGCGTCCGCCGCGGTCTCCGGAGCGGGAGGGGCCTCCCCCGCGGGGGGAGCGTCACCCACGGGCGCCGCGTCCGCCTGCGGCGCGGGCTGCGAGGTGCCCGCAGCGGGCTTCTTCGACGACTCCGTCGAGGCGCAGCCGACGAGGAGCGCGAGCAGGGTCGCGATGGACGCCGTACGGGCGCGCGCGAGGCGACGCATCAGGTGCCCCCTCCTGCCCCGGGCAAGCTCTGGAGCTGTTGCGCGCCACCGTCGGGGAACACCAGGCCGAGGTCGTAGATGTCGCCGGTCTCGAGGCGCTCGATGGGCTCTTTGTCGATGGGGAAGTCGTTCTTGCGCAGCCGGTTCAGCGCCTCGAGCGTGCGCTTGGTCCACTCGTTCGAGACCTTCAGCTCGCGCGCGCGCTCGTAGGCGACGCGGTAGGCCTCCACGGCCTTCTCTTCGACGGCATAGGCCTGGTCCTCGAGCAGCACGCGATATTCGTCGCAGGCGATGGGATCGATGCGGCGGATGTCCGCGGGGCACGGCGCGTCGATGATCTTGCGCTGGAGGTCGTCGTACAGCGAGCCGATGCGATAGAGCGCGGCCAGGCTCCAGTCCGCCTGCTTGTACGTCGTGATGACCGCCTCGTAGGTCTTGCGCACGGCGTCGAGCTGCTTCGCCTTGTCGGCGAGCTGCTTGCCTTGGCCCTTGCCGGTGTTGGCGTCGATCTTCGCCTTGGCGTAGTCGTTGAACTCACCTTGGGCGAGGTTGAAGGCGGCCTTGGCGGCGAAGTAGGCCGCCGTCTGCGAGCCTCGCGCGCGCTGGAACTCGCGGATGGCCTTCTCGTAGGCCTCGTCGGCGGCGTCGTTCAGGCGCTTCTTGTCGCGGTACTTGGTGACCTCCTCGGCGCGCTCGCGCTCGATGTCGCCGAGGCGGGAGTAGGCTTCGACGACGCGCGGCACCTGCGCGGACTCGCTGCGGTAGCGCGCGATGAAGTCGTTCAGCGCGCGCATCTCGTCCCGCTTGTCGTCGCGCTTGCGCTGCACGATGGCCGAGCGGAAGAACACCTCCGGCGCCTCCGGCCGCTCGGGGAAGAGCTTCGCGAAGCGCTGGAACTCGGTGGCCGCGCGCTCGTACTGCTGCTGGCCCTCGAGCGCGAGCGCGGCGTTGATCTGCGCGTCGGCGCGGCGCTCGGACTCCGGGTACTTCTTCACGAGGTCGAGGTAGGTGCGCACGGCCTTCTCGAAGTCGAAGGCCTGCTCCGACTTGGACGCCACGTTGAACATGGCCTGCGCCGCGTACTTGCTCTCGGGGTACTCCTTGTACACGCGCTCGTAGAGCTCGGCCGCGCGCGCCGGGCGACGGGCGCGCTCGAGGGACACGGCCGCGTTGTAGATCATGAGGTCGGCGAACTCGCGCTGCGGGTCCTCGGAGACGAGCTTCAGGTAGGAGTCCGCGCCCTCCTCGAGCTTCGCGATGCCCTCGGCGATGCGGCCCTCCTCGATGTCCTTGGCGCCCTCGTCGAGCACCTGGGTCGCGATCTTGAATTTGGCGCCACCCTCGATCTTCGCGAACACCGCCTTGTCGCCGCTCGTCACCGTGTTCTGGAAGCGCGACGCGTACTCGGCCGCGCGCTTCCAGTCCTTCTGCGCGAGCAGACGATCGAGGATCAAGTTGGCGGCGAACTTGGCGGCCTCGTGCCGTGGGTAGCTCTGCACGATCTGCTCGAAGCGCTTCATGGCCTCGTCGAAGTGTCCGTGCGCGTAATAAACGGCCGCCGCGCTGTAGGCGAAGTTCGGCGCCACCTCGTCGTCGGGCTTGGTCTCGATGAGCGCGTCGATGGCCTTCACGTAGCGCAGGCGCAAGGGCGCGATCTCCTCGGGCGCCGCGGCCACCGTGGCGGCGGGCGTCTCGGCGCCGTCGCTCGTGCCCTCGCCGGCGGCGTCGTCGGCGGCGGCCTTCTCGGCCTCCTCGGCGGACTTCTTGAACGGGTCCTTCT
>CAYLZW010000329.1:0-6143 GCA_964388085.1 uncultured Myxococcales bacterium
GGCCTCGACAAGGCCGAGGTCGACGCCTACCTGAACCTGGTCGCCTCCGAGCTCGAGAAGCTGACCGGCGAGCTGAACGCCATGCGCGAGGACCATCGTCGTCAGAAGCGGCTGATCGACGAGTATCGCGAGCGCGAGCAGGCGCTGAAAGAGACCATGATCACCGCCCAGCGCGTGACCGAAGAGATCACGCAGAACGCGAAGAAGGAGGCGGACATCATCATCGGGCGCGCCGAGCTCGAGGCCGAGCGGCTGCTCGAGAACGCGCAAGAGCGCCTGACCGATCTGCTCGGCGACATCGGCGAGCTGAAGCGCCAGCGCGCGCAGTTCCTCGGGCAGGTGAAGGGCGTCGTCGAGACGCACCAGAAGCTCCTCCGCCTGGCGGAAGAGGACGAGCAGCGCGGGCACAACGTCGAGGAGAACCTCGCGGTCATGCGCAAACGCGAGCGTACGGACGCGCCGTCGTCGTCGCCCGAGAGCGAGGGCCCGCGGCCGGTCACGCAGGTCCGCTGAGGCAAGGCGGCCCACGGGTGGCCAGGCCGCGCGTCCCCGTCGAGCTGACGGACGAAGCGTTGTCCGCCGCGCTGCGCGAGGTGGACGGCCGCGCTCGGCTCGTGGTGTCCGTGAAGCCGAAGTCCAAGAAGGAGGGCCTCGAGGTGGGGCCCGACGGCGGCGTGCTCGTGCGCGTCTCGGCGCCGCCCGTCGACGGCAAGGCGAACCTGCGCATCGTCCTCGTGCTCGCTGGTGTCCTTGACCTGCCCAAAGGGGCGGTGACGCTGGTGCGCGGAGAGACCGCCCGGCACAAGGAGCTCTCGGTCGATCTCGACGTGGACGAGGTCCGGCGGCGCTTGCTCGAAGGCTGACAGGCGGATGTCCGACGAACCCTGACGCGGTCCTCGCGGCGCGTCACCTTGCCCCGGAGCGCGGGCGACCCCAAGGTAGGGGCATGTCGCTCGCGGCCGTCCTGTTGGCGCTCACGCTCTCGGCGTCCACCGCGCCCGCCTTGCCCTCGTCGGCGGCTGGCGCCGGGGGGACGGATCCTTGCGTCGCCGGCGAGCTCGCTCCCGTCGTCGTCGACGGACACGGCCGCGTCGCGCACCTGGCGGAAGCCCTCGCAGGGCGCGCCAAGGGGCTCTACGAGACCGCAGCGCGCTACACCGGCGCCAATGACTGCGCGCCCATTCAGGTGCACCTCACCGAGGACAATGAGGCCGCGCGCAGGCTCCTGCCGGCGTGGCACCTGCCGCCCTGGGCCGCCGGCGCCGCGCGGCCCGATCATCGGACCATCGTGCTGACCGTCCACAACGACGGGCAGCGTCAGGATCGGGAGCGCGTGTTCTTGCACGAGCTCGCGCACCTCGCCGTCGCCGCCGCAGCGGAGGAGGTCGGCCGGGTGCCGCGCTGGTTCGATGAAGGCGTCGCCCGCCGGCTCGCGGGAGAAGACGGCATGGACGACGACAAGGTGCTCGCCCAGGCCAAGCTCGGCGGCCGCATGCTCCTGCTCGAGGGGCTCGAGCAGAGCTTCCCCGGCTCCCAGGCGAGCGCCGCCATCGCGTACGCGGTCTCCGGCCGCGCCATCGAGCTGCTCGAGGTGGAGCACGGGGACGGCGTCGTGCGCCGCATCCTCGGGCGTGTGGCCGCGGGCGAGGCCTTCGACGACGCGCTTTTTGCCGAGAGCGGCGTGAAGACCTGGCAGCTCTCGGGCCGCGTACAGCGCTCGGTGACGACGTGGAGCGCGTGGGTGACGGTGCTCAAGGACGTGGACGTCTTCCTCGGCCTCGGCTCCCTGCTGATCTTTGTCGGCGGCTGGCGCGCCCGGCGACGCCTACGCGAGCGCATCGAGCGCATGCCCGACTACGGCGGCCCCGAGCACGACATGCCCGATCTCGGCCTCGTGCGCTGGCGAACGGGCGCCGTGTCGCGCTAGGGCGTCGGCAGCCGGATGATCATCACGTTGCCGTAGTCGTTTTGGTCCGCCTTGGCGGTGACGATGTTTCCACCGCACCCCAAAGAGCAGTCGACCGGCCGCAGCGTCACGGTGCGCTGGATGGGGTTGGTCGGCGTCCCGGGAGGGTAGTTCCCGCGGTCGAGGCGGATGAACGCGGCCGGAAACGCGAAGTGCTCGTTGTTCCGGAGGGCGTAGGTGCGCAGGGAATCGATCGTGAAGCCATCCACCTCGATCCTCATCGAGATGCGCCCGGGCCCGGCCTGGGTGAACGCGCTCGCCGACGCCAGGATGATGATGGTGCCGCCGGGATCCGAGAACGTGCCGGAGAGCGAGCCGGAGCCGAAGTGGTTCACGTTCGAGTGCTCGATGCTCTCTACGGCCGCGAGCCGAGGCGTGTCGATGCCGCCCTCGAGCACGACGCTGGAAGCGACCAGCGACTCCACGCGCAACCCGTCCGCCGTCGGCGTCAGCGTCGCGTCGTGAGCGCCGTTGTCGAGCAGCACCCCGTCGCCGGCCAGGCTCGGGAGCAGCGTCACCACGCCGAGGCCGTCGTCGAGCGTGAGCGCGTCCGTGCGGAAGGGCAGGCCCGGCTGCCCGCGGATGGCGTAGGGCGCGGTCTCGATGCGCTGGCGGCCGGCGAGCTCGATGCCGTCGACGGCGAGCTGCAGATACAGCGCCGGTGACTCGAACACGACGTCGGGGACGGGGCCGATGCGCGTCGAGAAGCTGCCGCTCACGGGGGTCACGCTCTGGTCCGCGCTGTAGAGGGTGCTGCCGCCGCTCTCCGCGGGATAGAGCGCGAAGGTGACGGTCACCTGGTCGATGACGCCCTCGCCGTTGTGCTCGAGGTGCCCCTGGTAGGGGATGAAGCGCGCGGCTTGCGCGTGCGCGGACGGCGCCGCGATCAGCAGCGCGAGCACGACAGGCAGGGAGCGGGGGAGAAGGGAGAGCGAGCAGCGACGAAGGATCATGCGCGTTTCCGTGACGTTCCGGGAGGGGACCCTGTGTACGGGACGGAGCGCCGCGGCTCAACGCACGCGCATGATCCAGACGACGCCCATGTTGGTCGGGCGCGTCTCCGCGCCGTGGCGCACGGTCGCGTCACCGTTCAGGGCCACCGGCTCGCGGAGGTCGGCGTAGCCGGTGACCGTCGTCGAGAATTGCTGCGCCGCGTCCTGGCCCTCGGGATGCAACATGGCCCCGCCGTTCGGGTCGTCGACATAGAACCAACGCGGGCGGGCGAACGCGTGCGTGTGCCCGCTGTCGAGGTGCGTGTGCGTCTCCAGCTGATCGTCTTGCAGCGCGCCTGAGCTTGGGGCTCCGCGCAGGAAGCGCCCCTGGCCGTTCAGGTTCGGGATCGTTCGACCGTCTAGCGGGCTCTGCGGGTCGTTCAGCGTCTGCCCCTGGCAGCGCACCCAACCGGCCGGCAGCGCCGGCGCCTGCGGGAACAGGTTCGGGTGCCACGCGATGATGGAGCCCACCGGCGGCACGATCTGCTCCGTGCGGGCCGCGCGCGGCACCGCGAGCAGGCGCTGTAGGCCGCCGAGCGCGATCCACTGGTCGGCCGCGTCCTCGACGGCGACCCCGAGGTAGAGCGCGGGCTCGGACAGAAGCGACGACGAGATGATGTTCGTCTCGCCGAGCGCGACGGAGAAGCGGCCAGCCTTGACCACGACGCCGTCGTGCTGCTCGGACCAGTAGGGGCACGCGCCGCTCGTCGACGACAAGCAGCTCGTGTCCGCCGACGACGACAGGAACAGCCCGAAGCGCAGCGAGCGCGATCCCTCGACCGGCTCCCCGTCGTGCTCGAGCGTCCCGCTGTAGGCGAGGGGAGCGTAGCCGTACGGCTGCGCGCCGGCGGCCGGCGCGAGCAGCGCCCCCGTAACGAGGGCCGCGGTCAGGACGACGAGGCGAGGGAGTCGGTGCATGGTCTTGTGTCCCCTTCGCGCGCCGGAGCGCACGAAGGACAGCTTATACGACGGGTGAGGGGTGCAAACGCACAAGCTGCGGCGGGCTCGGCGACGGCCCGTGAGCAGCGGTGCAATTGCCCGTAACTCCGCGCCGGTGGTAGCAAAGGTGCGGCGCCAACTCGGCCAAGGAGCACACGTTGTCCGAAGGCGGTGGAAACGAAGAGGCGGCAGCGAGCGAGACCAGCGTGGGCCAGCGCCCCGAGGGCGACGTCGACGTCGTGGAGCGGGAGCCGCCCTTGGAGACCTCCGAGGAGGCCACCGCCGCACAGCCGCCGTCCCCGTCGTCCGAGGACGAGCTCGACGTCGTCCCCGGCGTCGCGACCGAGGCCGGCGCCGTCGCGGTCCCCGGGCTCGCCGAGGGGGGCGCGCCCGTGGCCTGGCCGCCCCCGACGGCGGACGAGGTCGAGATCGACGAGACCGACGCCGGGCCGGCGAAGCCGCTCGCCGATCCCTTGCCCTTCGTGCCCGCGCGCGCGCTCGAGCCGCCGGCGCCGACCCCCGAGGCCGAGCGCGCCTGGCAGACGCGCATCGACACGCTCGTGAAGGAGGCCAACGCGCAGGGGCTCGTCCCGAGCGCGGCGCCGCTGTGGTTCGAGGCCGGCCGCATCTACGAGGCGGAGCTCGGTCGCTTGCGCGAGGCCGCGACGCACTACGGCGAGGCGAACAAGGCGGACCCGACGTTCCTGCCCGTCATCCACGCGGCGCGGCGGCTGTTCGCCCAGCTCGGCAAGTGGGGCATGGTCGTCTACCTGATCGACGCCGAGCTCAAGCTCGAGGGAGCGCCGGTGGCCGCGCTGCTCGTCGAGAAGGGTGGCATCCACGAGACCAAGCTCGGCCAGGCCGCGCTCGCGGTGCAGCTCTACCGCGAGGCGCTGAGCCACGACGCCGCCTATGGTCCGGCCGTCGACAACCTCGTGCGCCACCTGCGCCGCAGCGAGGAGTGGGCGGCCGTCAGCGAGGTGCTCGAGGCCGCCGTGGCCGCGTCCACCCGCGTGTCGCAGAAGGTCAGCTGGCTCGTGGACCTCGCGCGCCTCGCCGAGTCCCGGCACAGCGACGACGCGCGCGCGCTCTCCTACTACGAGCGGGCTCGCGCCATCGGACCTTCGCGCCGTCTCGTGCTCACGGCGCTGCGCCGGCTGTATGGGCGCACGGGCGACGACGACAAGCTCGCCGAGGCGCTCGATCAGCTCGCGCTGCTCACCTCGTCCCCGGCCGAGGCGGTGCAGTACCTGCTGCGGCGCGCCCAGATCCTCTCGAGCAGCGGCGACGAGGAGGGGGCTATCCGCGCGCTCGAGGGCGCGCTCTCCCGCGTGCCGACCGACACGCTGGTGCTCTCGGAGCTCGCGCGCCTCTATGAGCGCCACGAGGCCTGGGGCTCGCTCGTCGACGTGCTGGAGGTGCAGGCCAAGTCCACGCACGACACCTCGGAGAAGGTCGCGCTGTTCGCCGAGGCGGGCAAGATGGCCGAGGAGCGGCTCGAGGACACCGAGCGCGCGGTCCTCTACTACTACGCGTGCGTCGAGCAGGACCCGACCTACCAGCCGGCCCTGGCCGCGCTCGGGAAGCTGTACGCGCGCGCCGGCCGCTGGAAGGAGCTGGCCGACGTCTTCGACGTACAGATCCGCGCCACGAGCGACGACGCGCTGAAGGCGCCGCTCTTGTTCAAGCTCGCGGAGCTCTTGCAGGAGCGGCTCTCCGACGTGGAGGGCGCCATCGAGCGCCTGCGCGCCGTGCTCGAGATCGCGCCCGGCTATGTGCCGGCCCTGAAGCTCGTCTCGACGCTGTACGCCAAGCAGGCGCGCTGGATGGATCTCATCGAGATGTACGAGAGCGAGCTCCTCGGCCAGGACGATCGCGATCAGGCGATCTACCTGCTCGAGCGCATCGCGGGCTTGTACGAGGACCAGCTCGAGAGCCCGGTGAACGCCGTCGAGGCCTACCGCCGCATGCTCGAGCACCAGCCCGGCTACCTGCCGGCGCTGCGCTCGCTCGGGCGCCTATACGCGCAGACCCAGCAGTGGGACGAGCTCATCAACATCAACGTCGAGGAGTCGCAGCTCATCGGTGACCAGAGCCACGTGGTCGCGCTGCTGCACCGAAACGGTGAGATCTACGAGGAGAAGCTCGGGCGCCCCGAGGACGCCATCGACGCCTACCGGCACGCGCTGACGCTGATGCCGAACTACCTGCCGGCGCTGCGCGCGCTCGGGCGCATCTACGCGAAG
>CAYLZW010000330.1:0-6136 GCA_964388085.1 uncultured Myxococcales bacterium
ACGCTGATGAGGACGTTGAAGCCCTTCACCTCTTCCTTGCCGGCGCCCATGACGTGCATGGCGGCGCGCTGGATCACGCGCTGAAAGCCCAGCGTCGGGCGGGTCTCGAAGTACTCGTCCTCGCCGACCTTCTCGAGCGTCTCGAGGAAGTTCTCGAAGGAGATCTTCAGCTTGTTGACGTCGGCCCCGCAGTGCCGGAGCACGTTGGCGGTCTCGTCGTCATGAAGCAGAGCGAAGGTCAGATGCTCCACGGTGGCGTACTCGTTCCGCCGCCTGTGCGCGTCACGCATCGCCACCTGGATCGCGATCTCTACGTCGTTGCTCAGCATGGCTGCCTCTCGCTCTCCCTCGGGAATCTACCCAATGCAGAGTCCCAGTTCAGGGGACGCGCCAACCTGGAAAAGGTAGGCACGTAGGGTCCTTCGGCAAAGGTCAGGCCAAGCGAAAGGAACCTTCCTGCAGCCGTCCAGGCTGCGCTCACGTCTCGCTGTCGGGCGTGTCCTGCACGGCCGGCGCCGCCGCCGGCTCGCCCGCGGGCGCGCCGCCGATGCGTCCGGCGGAGAAGAACGCGAACACCCCGAGCACGACGAGGAGCACCCCCGCCACTCGCATCAAGAGCGAAGGCGGCACGAGGCGCGAGAGCGCTCCCCCGACGATGACGGCGAGCGCGCTCGAGGCCACCAGGGCGAGCGCCGAGCCGAGGAACACGCTCCACTTCGAGGCGTTGGCGGCCGCCAGCCCGAAGGTGGCGAGCTGCGTCTTGTCCGCCAGCTCGGCAAGAAACACCACGGCGAAGGTAGAGGCGATGACGCGTAGGTCCATGATTCCCTCGTAGCAGCGTCTGTATCCATTGCCGGGGCGCGGCGCCCCGCTCGTGCGGCGGAGCCACCCCAGACTGTGATCGCGGAACGTCCGCTCGCCCGCTCCCGAGCCTGATCCCGAGCGCCGGGCCCGAGGTAGGACAAGCTCCCCCGCGGCCCGACCCCCACCTGCACGTGAGCTCGACGAGCCGTGTGCAGCGCCGTCGCGACGACGGAGCGTGACGGTCTCGGGCGTCGCAGCGCGCGCTCCACGCTCGCGGAGGCAGCGTCACTCGTCAGGCTCGACGGTGAGCATGAGGGGGTGGCCTTGCTCCCGCGCCTCGTCGATGACCTGCTCGGTCTTGGTCTCCGCGATGTCCTTCGTGTACACGCCCACGACGGCCCTGCCCTTCGTGTGCACCGCGAGCATCAACGCCGTGGCCTCCGTCGGGTCCTTGCGGAAGTAGTGGATGAGCACGTGCACGACGAACTCCTGCGTCGTGTAGTCATCGTTGTGCATCAGCACCCGATACAGCTTCGGGCGCTTCGTCTTCTGTTCGGGGCGCTCGATGGTCTCGGTGCCGCCGTCGCGGTCGCGATCGGGCCGAGGAGCGTCGGGTGGCTTCTTCGTCGCCATGGCAGATGTCGGGGCGGAGAGGGTAACGCGGACGCGCGGTGGGCGCTGCGCGCTTCGGGAAACCCCTTTTAGCGTCGTAGTCGCGTCCGTGCCGCTTTTGTGGACCGCTGCCTCAGCGTGCCCTGAGCCCTGCCTCGGCGCTGCCTCAGCGCTGCCGAAGCGCTGCCTCAGCGCGCTCCGCGAGCCGCCGAACCGTGGCGAGGAGATCCTCGAGGGAGAGCGGCTTCTCGAGGTAGGCGTCCGCGTTGAGCGCCGCCGCCGCCTCCTCCGCGCGCGCGTGCGCCGAGAACACGGCGACGGGGATGTGACAGAGGTCCGGGTCCGCGAGCTGCTCGGCGCGGAAGGCGATCCCGTCCATCACCGGCATCATCAGGTCGAGCAGGATGACGGCCGGCGGCCCGCCCTCGGTGTGGAGCTGCTCGCGAAGCTGGCTGAGGGCGAGGTCACCGTCCGAGGCGGACTCGACGACGTAGCCCTCCTCACGCAGCACGTCACGCACCGCCTCCCGCGTGTCGGGATCGTCATCGATGACGAGGACGCGCGGCGCGTGGGAGCTCATGGCGACACCCGCGGCTCGGCGTCGCGCGCGCCGTCTCGGGAGCGCTCCTCGAGCGGAAGCGTAACGCTGAACACGGCGCCACGACCTCGTTCGCTGACCACCGCCAGCGTACCGCCGTGTGCCTCGACGAGCTCGCGCGCGATGAACAGCCCGAGGCCGAGCCCGCCGTAGTGGTCCGAGGAGACCGAGCGCTCGAACTTCTCGAAGATGCGCTCCTGGTCCGCCTCCTCGATGCCGATGCCGCTGTCCTGTACGAGCACGCGAGCGCCGCCGGGGGCCCGTTCCACCAAGACCTCCACCGGTGCGCCGTCACCGTACTTGAGCGCGTTGTCGATGAGGTGCTCGAGCACGATCTCCATGGCCCGCGGATCGAAGCGGCCGAGCAGCCCGGCCTCCGCGCGCACGTGGATGTCGGTCTCTTCCTGCCGCGCGCGCTCTTGCATGCGCTCGACGACCTCGACCACGACGTCGCGCAGATCGATCCGCTCGCCCGCCTGAAGCTCGATGGGCGTGCCGCGCGTGACGGCGAGCAGGCTCTCGACCAGCCGCGCGAGGCGGTCGACCTGTCGCCGCATGACGTCGATCTTGTGGCGCTGCCGCGCGTGTGCCTCGGGGTCGGCGCACACGACCCGCGCGAGCGCGTCGAGCTGCAGGCGCAGCGGCGTGAGCGGCGTACGCAGCTCGTGCGAGGCCACCGCCAAGAACTCCTCCCGCGCCCGCAGCGCTCGCTTGGCGTCGCTGTACAGCCGGGCGTTCTCGAGGGTCAGCCCTGCCCTACGGCCCACCTCGAGCGCGAAGACGAGATCCGACTCGTCGAACACGCGCTCGGACTCGGCCATGACGAAGGTCATCGCGCCGAGCACCCGCCCGTGCGCGCTCAGGGGCACGCACATCCAGGAGCGAAAGCCCAGCTCGCGCAGGATCTCGACGTGCTCGGGGCTCCAGTCCACGCGCGCGAGATCCTCCGGGGCGATGTGCGCGCGCAGCCGGCCGCGCCCCGAGTCGACCACCTCGAAGACGCCGCGCTCCCGGTCACGGGTGGGCGGATACTTGCGAGCGAGCATGCGCGCCAGCTTCTGCTTTCGCGGCTCGACGTGCGCGTAGGCGACCCGCTCGAGCTCCTTCCCCACGAGGACGTCCACCAAGGTCCAGTCCGCGATCTCCGGGACGGCGAGGGTGGCGACGCGCATGAAGCTCTCCCGGAGGTCCAGCGACTCGGCGAGCACCGCGCCGCTCTCGGCGAGGAAGCGTTGGCGATCCACCTCCCGCTTGCGCTCGGTCTCGTCGCGCATGAGGTGCGTAAAGCCCGCCACCCGCCCGCCGTCGTGAATCGCGCTCAGCACCAGGTCGGCGAAGAAGGGCGTCCCGTCGCGGCGAACGCACCAGCCCTCGAGGTGGCAGTCGCCGCCCTCGCGGGCGCGCTCGAGGGCGCGCGCGAACGCCTCGCGCTCAGTGGAGCCCTCTCGCGTCAGGAACGTGAGGTGTCGCCCGACCGCGTCCTCGCGAGACCAGCCGCTGATGCGCTCTGCCCCGGCGTTCCAGAACGCCACGCGGCCGCCGGCGTCGAGCAGCGAGAGCGCGTACCCGTCCACCGACTCCGCGAGGAGCCGGAACGCCTCCGCACCGCCGGGCAGATCCATGGCGCCTCCGGGGACGAAGACGGCGCCGCGAGAGCCGTCGTCGTCTTCGCGCTCCCTCGGATCGTAACGATGGCTGCCGAGCGCTCACGCGAGCGCGCACGCCACGACGAGCAGAGCCCCTCGCGGGAGGGGCTCTGCTCGTCGGAAATCAGGCGCCAGGCAGGAACTCAGTGCGCCGCGTCTTGCGGCACCAGCCGGTCCTTGATCGCCGGATCCGTCGGCTTCTTGAGGCCCGGCCGCAGCGCTTCGGCGCCCGGGTTCTGTTCGTTGTACTGCTGCACGACCTCGTCGCGCGGCAGGTAGTTGCGCTTCTGCGGATCGATCTCGTCGCGCGTCAGCAGATCGAACGCCGTCAGCGTGATGAAGATGGAGAGGAACATCAGCGTGGCGACGAAGACCACGAGGTTCAGCTTGCTGTCGAACCAAAGGTGCATGAACACCGCGGCGACGAGCGTGGCCTTGGCGGTCGCCACGAGCATGGCCACGGGCAGGTTGAACGGCCCGAGGTGCACCTTCGCGATGGCCACCGTCACCACGGTGAGGAGGAGGAGGGCGCCGAAGATGCCCCAGTAGAGGGCGAACGGCAGGACGTGGGGGACGGGCGCCGGAGCGCCGTGCGAGTGGCTGCTCATGTCGTCATCACCCGATGAGGTAGAGGAGCGGGAAGAGATAGATCCAGATGAGGTCGACGAGGTGCCAGTACAGGCCGCCGATCTCGATGGGGGCGTAATAGTGCGGGCCGAACTCGCCCTTGATGGTGCGCAGCAGGATCCACGTCAGCACGATCATGCCGATGACGACGTGAATGCCGTGCAGTCCGGTCATCATGAAGTAGATGCCGAAGAACACGTGCATCTGGTCGGGGTTCGGGATGTGCTCCGAGCCCGTCGCCATGAAGTGCTCGCCCGGCAACAGACCCATGTGGAACTTGTGCGAGTACTCGATGTACTTCACGACGAGAAAGATACCGGCGCAGACGATGGTGATGACCAGGTAGAGCTTGATCTTGCCCTGGTTACCGACCTGCGCGGAGCGAATGGCGAGCGCCACCGTGAGGCTCGAGAAGAGCAGCACGACGGTGTTGAGCGCGCCCAGGTTGGTGTCCAGGAAGAAGTGCGCGTTGTGGAAGATCTCGGGATGCAGCGCGCGATAGATCGCGTACGCGCAGAAGAGGCCGCCAAAGAGCAGCACCTCCGTCGCGAGGAACAGCCACATGCCGAGCTTGTTGGACTGCAGCTGCTGGTCCGGATCACCGAAGTGATGCGCCAGCGGAAACGGCTTGTCGGGGACGCTCTCGGTAGTGCTCATCTCAGTGGTACTCCTCGACGCCTTCGAAGTCGTACGGGCCCTTGGTCACGACGGGCTGTTCGTGGAAGTTGTGCTCGATGGGCGGGGTCTGCGTGTGCGTCCACTCGAGCGTCTGCGCGTTCCACGGGTTGTCCGGCGCCTTCTCGCCCTTGAACAGCGACGTGAGCAGCACCCCGGCCGAGAGCGTGAAGCCGATGCCGAGGATGTACGCGCCGATGGTCGAGGACTGGTGCCAGGGCTGGAAGTACTCGATGTAGTTGTAATAGCGGCGCGGCATCCCCTGCGAGCCCATGAAGAACTGGCTGAAGAAGGTCACGTTGAAGCCGATGAACACGAGCACCGCGGCGACACGGCCGAGGAAGTCGTTGAACATCTTGCCCGTGATCTTCGGCCACCAGTAGTAGAGCGCGCCCATGAACGCGATGAGCGTTCCGCCCATCATGACGTAGTGGAAGTGCGCCACCACGAAGTAGGTGTCGTGCAGGTGCACGTCGACGCTGAGGGTGCCGAGGAACAGTCCGGTCAGGCCGCCGATGTTGAACAGGAACAGGAACGAGAACACATAGAACATCGGCGTCGACCAGAGGATCGAGCCTTTGTACATGGTGGCGATCCAGTTGAACATCTTGACCGCCGTCGGGATGGCGACGAGGAAGGTCATGAAGCTGAAGATCATGCCGGACATCTCGGACTGGCCCGAGACGAACATGTGGTGACCCCACACGACGAAGCTGATGATGGCGATGGCGAGCGACGAGAACGCGATGAACGCGTACCCGAAGATGCGCTTCTGGCACATCACCGAGATGATGTCGGAGATGACCGCGAAGCCCGGCAGGATCATGATGTAGACGGCCGGGTGCGAATAGAACCAGAAGAAGTGCTGGAACAGCACCGGGTCGCCGCCGAGGCGCGGGTCGAAGATGCCGACGGTCAGCACCCGCTCCATGAGGAGCAGGAAGAGCGTGATGGCGAGCACTGGCGTCGCGAGCACCTGGATGACGCTCGTCGCGTAGATGGACCACACGAAGAGGGGCAGGCGCTTCCAGTGCAGGCCGGGCGCGCGGAGCTTGTGGACCGTCGCGATGAAGTTCACGCCGGTGAGGATCGAGCTGAAGCCGAGGATGAAGACCGCGGCCGTCATCGAGACGACGCTCATGTTCGTCTCGGTGCTGTACGGCGTGTA
Organism: uncultured Myxococcales bacterium; assembly: GCA_964388085.1. Taxonomy (GTDB): domain Bacteria; phylum Myxococcota; class UBA727; order UBA727; family CAYLZW01; genus CAYLZW01. The sequence continues at coordinate 6,131 of CAYLZW010000330.1, forward strand.
GAACGT
>CAYLZW010000331.1:0-6129 GCA_964388085.1 uncultured Myxococcales bacterium
CGCCGTAGTGCACCACACCGTCGACGATGAACGTCGGGTTGTCGTGCGTCGTGACGCGGCCGGTCTCGCAGATGCCGCCCTGGTCCACGGCGACGTCGACGATGACCGAGCCGTCCTCCATCTCGGCGAGCAGCTCGCGCGTGATGAGGCGCGGCGCGCGCGCGCCCGGGATGAGCACGGCGCCGACGATGAGGTCCGCGCGGCGCACGTGCTCGCGCAGCGTGTGCGGCGTCGAGTACAGCGTCTGCGCGCGACCGAGGAACACGTCGTCGAGGTACTCGAGGCGATCGAGGTTGTTGTCGAGGATGACGACCTCGGCGCCCATGCCGACCGCGATCTTGGCGGCGTTCACGCCGACGACGCCGCCGCCCACGATGAGCACCTTGCCGCGGTGCACGCCCGGCACGCCGCCGAGCAGGATGCCCTTGCCGCCGCGCTCCTTCTCGAGGCACCAGGCGCCGACCTGAATGGCCATCTTGCCGGCGACCTCGCTCATGGGCTTCAAGAGCGGCAAGCGGCCCTTCACCTCGATGGTCTCGTAGGCGACGCCGGTGACCTTCTTGTCGACGAGGGCCTTGGTGAGCTCGGGCTCGGCGGCGAGGTGCAGGTACGTGAACAGCAGCTGGCCTTCCCGCATGCGCGCGTACTCGGGCGGCAGCGGCTCCTTCACCTTCACGATCATCTCGGCGCGCGCCCACAGGTCATCGGCGCCGTCGACGATCTCGGCGCCGACCGCTTGGTACGACTCGTCGCTGATGCCCGAGCCGAGCCCCGCTCCCTTCTGCACGAGCACCTTGTGACCGGCGGTCACGAGGGCGTGCACGCTCGCCGGCACGAGGCCGATGCGGTTCTCCTTCTGCTTGATCTCGGTGGGGCAGCCAACGATCACGACGGACTCCCTCTGTAAGGCGCCGGCTCTTGTGCCGACGAAGAGAAGCGGTGACTTTCGTCTCGGTTCGCGCTGTGCAGCGCTGTGCAAATCCGCCGTTCGCATAGCGAGTTTCGCGCGCGTCGTCAGCGCCAGAAGCGAGCGTCCTCGCGCGCGTCGGTCGAAAGGCTTTCGACGCAGCGCGCCGAAGGCAGTACACGAGCGCATGCGAAACAGCGGCAAGGCAGCCCTGGCGCTCGCCCTCGGCGCCGTCGTCGTCACGGCCTGCGCCACCGAGCAGGCCGCGCGCGGCTCCGGCTCGGGGACGCGCGCGTGGTTCAGCCCCCCCGCGGGCACCGCGCGCGACCCGGGCCTCGAGGAGGCCGCCGCGCTCTTGTGCGCGCGCGACACGAACGCGCTCCTCGGCGAGGACGCACGGCGCGCCGGGCGCGTGTGGGAGGGCCAGGTGGCCGCCACCCTCGCGCGCGGCGACGAGGCGGATCCGAACGAGGGCGCGCGCGGAGAGACCTTCAGCGAGCGCGCGGACGCCCTCGTGGCCGAGACCGGCGCCACCCACTACGGCTTCGCGCGCGGGCAGACGCCCTCGGGCGAGCCCTGCGCTGCCGTCGTCGTCACGCGCCGGCAGCTCACGCTCGAGAGCGCGCTGCCAGGGCACCTCGCGAAGGCGGCGCCGTTCCCGTTGGCGTTCACGCTCGCCGGCGGGAAAGAGCGCGCCACGGCGTTCTTGCTGACGCCCCTCGGCAGCGTCGAGAAGATGGAGCTCCCGGCCGGAGAGCGCGCGAGCACGATCATCGATCCGCGCGCGGGGAACGGGCGCTACGTGCTCGAGGTCATCGCCACCGGCAAAGAGGACGCGCCCGAGGTGGCGCTCTTGTGGCCCTTCACCGTCGGCAGCGGCCGGCTGCCGCCGGCGCCCGAGGTGCTCTTCCCCGACGAGGGGCACCCGGACCGCGCGCTCACGCGGCGCCTCGAGGCCCTCGTGCACCGGCTGCGCATCGAGCAGCAGCTGAAGCCGCTGACCATCGCGCCGCCCCTCGGCCGGCTGTCGGTGGCGCGCGCCGAGGCCCTCTCGGGGGAGGGCCGCCTCGGGCACCGCCTCCCCGACGACAAGAGCGCGCTCGAGGCCCTGCGGCAGGCGGAGCCGAGGTTCCCGGTGACCGAGCTCGCCGAGGTGCAAGCGCAGGCCGGCACCCTCGACGAGGCCTGGCGGGCGCTGCTCGACAGCCCCGCGCACCGCTACGAGCTCGTCGGCAGCCGCGCCTCGCACCTCGGCGCCGCGGTGGTGCGCGGTCAAGACGGCCTCGGCCGGCCGCTCGTCACCGTCGTGATGCTGCTCGCGCGGCGCATCCAGATGCGGCCGGTCAGCGAGGTGCGCACGGAGCTCCTCGGCCGCCTGAACCTCGCGCGCGACGTCACCGGCAGTAGGCCCTTGAAGCGGGACGCTGCGCTCGAGAAGGTCGCCAGCGCGCTCGCGGAGGCCATGGCCAAGCGGGGCGAGCTCGACGAGAGCGCGCTCGGCGGTCCGGCGTCCGAGCTCGCGCTGAACGCGCACAGCGGGCTCGAGGAGGCGCGCGTGGTGGTCGCGCGCGTGGACGATCCGCTGCGGCTCTCGCCGTCGGGAGCCACCCTCGACGGCGCCGCGACGGTCATCGGCGTCGGGCTGGTCTCGCCCGAGGTCGCCGGCCAGTGGTACGTCGCGCTCGTCGTCGGTGTGCCCCGTTGACGGCGTAGCGCGCTCTTGGCGGCCGAGGGCTCTTGCCCCCGAGCGCGGGGGGCAGGCGCCCCACCACCGTCCGTCCGACCAGCACCGGACAGTGCACCGGACACTCGTCCGCGCGCGATCGCGCGCAAAGACGCTTGTGTGATCGCGTCCCACCGTGCCCGTGCTCCCGGACAAACGCCCTAGGTCGGTGGCCGGCTTCTTGCTCAAGGGGGCACGGCTATCATTCGACGAGGAGGGGCCATGCACCGACCTAACTCTTCCACCGGCATCCGCGTCCCCATGCGCCATGGCCTGCAGGCCGCCCAGGATCTGCGCCAGGCGCTCTTGGATCTCGAGTCCCGCATGGAACGCCGCAAGGCGACCCTCCTCGTCCTTTGGAACCAGGCGAAGCTCCCCGATCGCGTCCTGGCGGTGCACCGCCTGCTGCGCGAGGGCACCGTGGCCGCAGGCGATGCCGAGCAGTTACAGGAGCACGAGCAGCGCGTTCAGCGCGCCTGGGCGCAGCTCCGTTCCGCGCGTTCCGCCGGCGAAAAGGCCCGCGTGCTCCAGCTCGAGGTCGAGGTGCAGCTCGCCGAGCGCGACCGCGACAACTTCCTGTCCTCGAGCGGGCTCATCGACCAGCTGTTCCGCTACGGCGAGACCTTCCTCATGGACGTCCCCTACGACCGCGACATCCGCCCGCTCTCCGAGATGCTCGAGCGCAAGGAGCGGATCCTCGACCAGCTCGCGCGCCTCGAGTCCCGCCGGGAGGGGCCGCTCAAGCGCCGCGTGGCGATTCGCTTGCTGTCGCCGGCGACGATGTCGAGCGAAGGCATTCCCGTCAGCGTTTGAGGTTGTGCGGCGCCACGATCGGAGCGTCCGAGCGCTTCGAGGTCCGCTAGCAAAACAAACGGCCCCTCGAGAGAGGGGCCGCTTGCTCATGTCCGATCGCCGAAGGCGCTTTAGCGACGGCGGCGGTTCACGATCCCGAGCAGCATGACCAGCGCGAGCGCGGAGGCCGGCACGCCCGTGGCGCCGACGCGGGAGCTGCTGCAGTCGCTCGGCGGAGTGACCTCGTCGGGCGGGGCCTCGCCTTCGCCCTCGCCCTCGCCCTCGCCTTCTCCTTCGCCCTCACCTTCGCCCTCGCCCTCGCCCTCGCCCTCGCCCTCGCCCTCGCCGCTCGAGCCCTCGAGGCACTGGGTGGGGTCGGCGGGATCGACACCGACGACGCCCCCGCACGCGTCGGCCCATTCGCACTCTTCGACCGTGTAATCGGCCGACAGGGCGGTGCAGTCCGCGTCGTCGACGCCACAGCCGCAATCGCAGGCGTCGTCGCTGAACCAGGTCGCGTCGCAGGCCCAGGCAGCGGGGACCTCGATGCAGGGGGCGCCCGCCACGCCGCACGAGAAGCCCTCCTCGGTCGCGCAGGTCGCGGAGCAGCCATCGCCCGCCGTCGCGTTGCCGTCGTCGCAGGTCTCGGCACCCTCGATGAGGCTGTCGCCGCACACCGTCGGGCGGCAGGTGGAGAGGCCCGCCTCGTCCTCTGCACAGAGGAAGCCGGTCTCCTCCGCGCAGACATCCGAACAGCCATCGCCCGCGGTCGCGTTTCCGTCGTCGCACGCCTCCATCCCTTCCCGGACGCTGTCGCCGCAGACGGGCGCGCGACAGAAGGCGTTGTCGTCGGCTTCGGGCACCTCGCCCGCCGGGCAGTTGTTGCCGAGGAAGCTGCAGTCGCTGGCGGCGGCCGACTCGCAGTCGGGATCGACGACGCCACAGCCGCAGTCGCAGAACAGGCCATCCGCGAAGAACGCGTCGTCACAAGCGGCGTAGTTGTCACCCTCGGCGGCCCACTCGGCGGGGATGGCCTCGCAGGGCGAGCCCGCGCTGGGGCAGTAGTAGCCGTCGTCGAGGGTCGCGCAGTCGGCCGCGCAGCCGTCATCCGCCGTGGTGTTGCCGTCGTCGCACACCTCGGGTGCGTCCTTGAAGCCGTCTCCGCACGCGACGGCGTGGCAGGCGCCGCCCTCGGCCGGACAGCCGAAGCCGGTCTCCGTGGTGCACGTGTCGGAGCAGCCGTCGCCGGCCGTGGTGTTGCCGTCGTCGCAGGCCTCGCCCCCCTCGACGGCGCTGTCGCCACAGACGGTCGGCTTGCAGGACGCGTTGTTGTCAGAGACGGCGGCCGCGTCGGCGCCGCACCAGTCATAGTCGCAGGAGGACGCGTTCAGGTCGGCGCAATCGACGTCCTGGACGCCGCAGCCGCAGTCGCAGCCGTTCTCGTCGCCGTACCAGACGTCGCCGGCCTCCTCGGAGCTGGCTCCGGGGCAGGACCATGTCTCCGGTGGCGGGGGCGGCTCCTCTTGCGCGTGGATCGCGGAAGCGAAGAGGCTGACGGCCCCCACGGTACACAGAGCGCTGAGCAGAGAGGTAAGGTTCATGGTGCGCGACACACAGGCCTCCGCGGGTGGTCTACTTGGGAGCTGGGCAGGTACGGGGCATGTAGGTTTTCGTCACACGTGCCCTGACCGTTGTGCACCTTTACCGGGGATCTCGCCTCCCGGGCATCCGGATCTGGGCGGCGGCGGCGGTTTTTGCAGCCGCGCCTCCTCGGTGCCCGCTGTAGGCGGCCGGCGGTCGCCGAGCGGGACGCGCTGTGCAATGTCCCGCGCGTGCTGAGCGCCCGTGACCTGAGCTACTCCATCGCCGGGAGGACCCTCCTCGATGACGCGTCCTTCTCGCTCGCGGAGGGTGAGCGTGTCGCGCTCGTCGGTGACAACGGCGCCGGCAAGTCGACGCTGCTCTCGCTCCTCACGAAAGAGCTGCCGGCGGACGGCGGGGAGGTGCGCTTGCAAGGAGCCGCCCGCGTGGGGCTGCTCGCGCAAGAGCCGCGGCTCGATCCAGGCCAGAGCGTGCTGGCGGTGGTGCGCTCGGGCCTTGGCGAGCACGCGGCGCTCCTCCTCGAGCACAAGCGGCTGTGCGACGAAGGCAGCGAGAGCGAAGAGTCCCTGCGGCGCATCGTCGAGCTGAGCGGCCGCATCGAGGAGGGCGCCGGCTTCGACGTCGAGCACCGCGTCGAGGAGGTGCTCTCGCGCTTGTCCGTGCGCGCGCGCGCGGAGGAGGTCGGCTCGCTGTCGGGCGGTGAACGGCGCCGCGTGGACCTCGCGCGGCTGCTGCTCTCGGCGCCCGACGTGCTCCTGCTCGACGAGCCCACCAACCACCTCGACGCTGGCGCCGTGGCCTGGCTGGCCGAGCACCTGAAGGGGCGCGCGGGCGCGCTCCTGTTTACGTCACACGATCGCGCGTTCATCGACGCCGTGGCGACGCGCATCCTCGAGCTCGACGACGCCAAGCTCTACCAGCACGATCGTCCGTACGCGTCCTTCGTCGAGGGGCGGCTCGTGCGCAAGGACATCGAGGGCAAGTCCGCCGACAAGAGAAAGCGCCTGCTCGCGCGCGAGCTCGCCTGGCTGAGGGCGGGCACCCCGGCGCGCACCACCAAGCAGAACGCGCGCATCGAGCGGGCGGAGGCGCTCATCGACGAGGT
>CAYLZW010000332.1:0-6094 GCA_964388085.1 uncultured Myxococcales bacterium
CGGCGGTCATCTGCCCGTACATCATGAGCCCGGCCTTCTCTAGCTCGGCGACGTGCTCCCACGTCGCCCAGCGCCCGACCAGGTTCGAGTTGGCGATGAGCACGCGCGGCGCGTCGGCGTGGGTCCGCAGCACGCCGACGGGCTTGCCCGACTGCACGAGCAGGGTCTCCTCGTCGCCGAGGCCCCGCAGCGCGCGCACGATGTCGTCGAAGGCCTGCCAACTGCGCGCCGCGCGCCCCCGGCCGCCGTAGACCACGAGGTCGTCGGGCCGCTCGGCCACGTCGGGGTCGAGGTTGTTCATGAGCATGCGCAGGCAGGCCTCCTGGACCCAGCCCTTGCATGAGATCTCCGTGCCGCGAGGAGCCCGAACCACGCGCGCGCCAGCCGTCATGCTCTCCTCCATGCGAGAGCCCGCGAGCTCTCTAGCCTCTGCTCAGGGCTGTCCCGGAGCCATCCGCTCGTACACGGCATAGAGGCAATCGACGACCCCCGTATAGCCGTCCAGCGTCGACAGGCACTCATCGGCGCCGCACTCGCTGCGCAAACGCTCGAGGCTTTCCCTGGGCATGGCGCAGGTGAGCACGATGGGGATCTCGGGGAACATGTCCTTCACGCGCCGCGCGATCTCGACGCCGGACTCTCCGCGCATGGCGGCGTCGATGATGACGGAGGACGGACGCCACCAGGTGAGCGCCTTCTCGAACGACTCGATGTCCGCCACCGTCTCTGCGTCGAAGCCCGCCCCCGCGAGCAGGTGCTTCAGCACCTCGCGATCGAGGCGGTTATCGTCGAGCACCAGGACCTTGTAGGCGACCAAGCCGCGCTCCCTTGCCGCCCGAAGGCCGCCGTCGCCTTGGATAGCGGGCGTGGCGCCAAAAGGGCAACGTGGGGACGCCTTGCGCCTCGCGCCAGAACACGCGATTTGTGCGGCGTTCGCTCGCGTCTTCGCGAAGGAGTGTGCCCGTGGCCGTCGATGACTTCCTGCTCGAGATCCTGGTGTGCCCCGAGACCAAGGCGAAGGTGAAGCTCGCCGACGACGACACCGTGGGCCAGCTGAACGAGCTCGTGAAGAAGGGCAAGCTGAACAACCGCGCGGGCGAGGCCATCAAGGAGCGCATGGAGACCGCGCTCGTGCGCGACGACGGCCGCTTCGCCTACCCGGTGCGCGACGACATCCCGGTGATGCTCATCGACGAGGGCATCCCGCTCGATCAGTTGAGCAAGTAGAACAAAAGTCTCGCGCCAAGCCGCCAAGCCGCCCAGGAGAACATGTTTGTGTTTCCCTTGGTGGCTTGGCGGCTTGGCGCGAAATTCTTGCCCTTGCTGTCGTCGCTCAGTTGGCCTGTGACACCGCCCTTGCGCCTGACGTCGTCGTCGGGTCTTCGAACACCACGGGGTAGATCAGCAGGGCAGGGTCGCTGTGGCCTTCGCCGATGGGGTTCGTCGGCGTCCAGGCGGCCGCCGCCAGGAAGCGTCCGTCGGGGGAGAAGCGCACGCGGCGGAGCAGCCAGGCGAGCTCGCGCTCGGTGATCTGCTTGCCGCTCTCGACGTCGAACACGAGGAAGCGCTTGTCCCAGCCGCCGCTGACGACGGTCTTGCCGTCGGGAGAGATGGCGGCCGTGACCGTGAAGCCCTCGTGACCGATGAGGCGGCGGCCGAGCTCCCACTTGGCGAGATCGACGATGACGGCGCCGCTCGCGGGCGAGGGAGGCGGATAGATGCCGTCCTTCTCCGCCTGGTAGAGGTCGGGGTTTCGCTCGGCGCGCGCGTGGCTGTAGGCGACCACGGCGCGGCGCGCGCGGCCGTCCACGTCGACGTCGGTGCCCGGGCCGGGCAGCGAGAGCCGGCGCTGCTCCACGAGCACGAGGGAGCCGGGCAACGGCAGCGCAGGCTCGACGGGCGCAGGCTCGACGGGCGCAGGCTCGACGGGCGCGGCCGCGGCCGGGGGCGCCAGGGCAGGGGCTCCCTCGACGGGGGGCGGCGCTGTCTCGACGGGCGCAGGCGCCGGAGCGGCTTTCGGGATCGCGCCAGCGCTCGTCCCGAGAGACTTCACGAGGGTCTCGCCCGCGGCGAAGTCGTCGCCGAAGGTCGCGCGCACGTGCGCCGGGCGGCCGAGCACGAGCTCCGCGCCCTCGGGGACGCACTCGTCGCACACCGCCGCGAGCTGCGGGCCGAAGCTCAGGTAGCGCACCTGCAGGTCGCCGAGCTCGACGGCGGGGCGGGGCTGGGGCCCGAGCGGGGTGACGACGATGAGCGGCTCTGCGTCCAGCGCCGGCTTGAGGCCGAGCCGCGCGACGGCCGCGGTGGAGATGGCGTGGCTCGGCTGGCGGAGGTCGCGCACCGTCGTCACGGCCTTGACGCCGTCGAGGTGCGCGAGGAACGCGAGCGCGCTGCCCTCGAGCTTCGTCGACGGCACGGAGAAGACCTCGGGCGCGCCCGGCTCGATGCGGCTCTCGACGAGGGTGCCGTCGAACGACGTGGTCAGGAGCCGCCGGTCGTCCAGGAAGGCCACGCCCTGGACCTCGTCCTTGTGCGGGTGGGCCTCGCCGCGGAAGGCCAGCGTGACGGCGTCGAGCAGCAGCACGCGCCCGTCCGCGCTGCCGAGGGCGAGCAGCGTCTCCGAGGGGTTCACCGCGACGCGCAAGAGCGGCTGGCCGTAGATGAGCTCGCCCGCGGCGGCGCCGTCGCTGGCGCGAAAGCGGCGCACGATGCCCTGCCGGCTCGGCGTCACGACGAAGCGGCCGGCCGCGCCGCGCTCCAGGAAGACGACGTCTTCCACGTCATAGCGGTGGTGGTTCACCGGTGTGCGAAAACGCTCCGCGGCCGGGTCCACGGTGCTGACGGTCAGCTCCATGTCCGTCGTCACGTGGTGCACGAAGGCGACCTCGCTCGAGGCGTCGTCGAAGGCCACGGCGTAGACGAAGTCCTTGTCGTTCAGCACCTCGGGCTCGCCGAGACCGAGCGCGCGTCCGCTCACGTAGTCTGCGTCCGGTGACGACGCGATCAGCGCCTCGACGTCGACGGTGTTCTTGAGCGGCGCCTGACAGCCCACGAGCGCGAGCAGCGGCGCGAACAGAAGGGGAAGTGCGGCGCGGCTACAGCGGCGGGCGAACCGGAGATCGAAGGCCATGAGCGTCGCGTAGCGCCTGGCACCTCACGGCTCAACCGCTCGCGGGCACGCGGCGCTGGGACGAGCGCCCCCTCGGCTCGAGGAGCGGGCGCGGCCTCGGGGTGTCTCGCGCGTGACGGGGCGCAACAGGCCGGTGCTATGAGGAGGGCGGAGGAGCGCTTTGGCGGCCCACGAAGTCCCTATCGGCATCGTTCTCCCCGATCTCGGCGCCTACCAGCGCCTGGTGCACGCGATCTCCGAGGCGCCCTACGTCGCCGAGACGGAGTTCACGTACGGCGCCCCCCTCTACAAGGCGACCGCCGGCATCACCTGTGCCCTGAAGGACGCGCGCACCGCGCTCGACAAGTTCGACGTCTATTTCGAGCACGGCATCCTCGACGAGGAGACCCGCGTGCAGCTGGCGGCCGCGTTCCGCCAGCGCTACCTGCGCGCGAACCCGCGCAGCGAGGGCAGCGACGTGTTCGCGGCCTCGGCCGACGTGCTGCAGTTCCGCTTCGAGCTGCGGCAGCCGGCGATCATCGAGGGCGGCTCCGAGGCGCTGTGGGTGACCGAGTCGCTGCCCCACGACAAGGACGTCATGGACGCGCTCAAGCAGGGCGACACCGTCGACCGGCGTCACCTGCGCGGCAACGTGAAGCTGTTCCTCGACCACGTGCACAACCGCCGGCGCCGGGAGCTGCCGGAGGTGCAAGAGGTGATGACCGGCGCGCGCGCCAGAGACCCCGTCGTCGTCGAGCTGATGACGGACGGCGCCGTGCCCGGCCTGTTTGGTCACCTGCTCGCGCCGCTCGTGCATCCGCTCGAGGGCGCGCTGGTGATGCTCCCGGGGTAGCGGGCTACTCGGCGTCCCCCACCGCGTGGACGTCTTTGACGCCGGGGTAGGGCCGCTGCAGCTCGCCGAACGAGCGCGTGAGGAGGTCGACGCCCTCCTGCGGCCGCGCCTCCGGGATGAGCTCCTCGCGCTCTCGACGCTTCTGATCGATGCTGATGTCGAGCCGCTTGTTGCGCTGGCGCTCGAGGGTGGCGTCGAGCTGCCCGTCCTGGTTGAACGACCACATGAGGTGCGCGCCGCCGACGGGCAAGGTGGCCCCGGGCGCCGCCGTGTGCACGCCGATGTCCCACAGGTGCCAGGTCTTGCCGTAGCTGTTGAGCAGCAGCTTCACGAGCGCCTTCTCGGCGGCCACCGGGAGGCCCGGCGCGACCAGCTGCCCCGCCAGGAGCTCGTAGTTGTGCGGGTGCCAGAGCGCGCGCTCGTCGTCGGGCAGGCCCGCGAACAGGCGCTCCGAGACGATGTACTCGACGCCGACGAGGTTCGCGTCCGCGCCCTCCCCGTCGAAGATCAAGCACTGCAAGAGGTCCGCGCTGAGCTGCTTGCAGAAGTGATGCGCCTCCATCTGCTTGTGCGGCACCTCCTTGGCGCAGTGAAAGCCGACGACGTAGGCGTCGAAGCCGCGCAGCGCCTTGTGGGTCTGTAGGCCCTTGGCGCCGGCGGCGAGCAGCACCGAGGCGATGCCTTTGCGCTCGCTCGCCGGTCGAACGGGATCTGTCTGGTCCGCTTTCACCGGCTCGCCTCCCCTGCGGTCAGAGCGCTCACGTCGACGACGCCGGGCAGCTCCCGGGTCTCGCGCTTCGGAAACGCGGCCGCCAGCACGTCGACGCCGTCCTGCGCGTGCGCGTGCTCGGCCAGGTCCGCGCGCTGGCGTCGCTTCTCGATGACGTCGACGGCGAAGCGCCAGTTGCGATTCCCCTCGAGGTCGGCGCGCAGCTGCCCGTCGCGGTTGAACGACCACATGAGGCGCGCCGGGCCCACCGGCACCCCGCGCAGCTCCTCGTCGGCGGACCAGGGATCCCAGAGCTGCCAGCACTTGCCGTAGCTGTTCAAGAGCAGCGCGAGCAGCGCCTTCTCCGCCGCCGCCGGCAGCGTCGGCGCCACCACCTGACCGGAGAGGATCTCGTGGTTGTGCGGATGCCAGGACGAGCGCTCGACGCGCGGCAGCGTCGCGTAGAGCCGCTCGGAGATGATGTACTCGACGCCGACGAGCTTGCCGTGCTCGGTGTTGTCGTCGAAGAGCAGGCACTGCAGAAAGTCTTCGTTCACCTGCTTGCAGAAGTAGTGGACCTCCCGCTGCAGGTTTGGCTCGTCCTTCGCGCAGTGAAAGCCGACGAGGTAGGCGTCGAAGCCCAGCAGCGCGCGCTTACGCTGCAACAGCTTGGCCCCCGCATCGAGCAGAAGATCACGGATGCCACGACGGGCGGGGCCCGTCGGGTTCGGCAACTGGTCTGTCATTCGGCCCCCGGTTCGTGTTTCGGCGGGGGCGCCAATCCAAACGACGCGCCACATCGAGCGTGGCGTCGTGTCGCACCGCGGCGTCCGAGCGGCGCAAACGTGTGCGCACGTCCTGCGCGCGGAGTCTCCGGCGCGTGCAGCGACTACTGCTTCACGGCTTCGAGCTTCGCGGGCGGAGCCACGTCCTCGTCGGCGGGTAGCTGGGGGCGCGCCTTTCGATAGCGGTCGCCCTGCGCCTGCCCCTCGATGGCCTTGAACAGGTCGGGGATCGCTTGCGAGTTGGCGGCGTTCACGATGAACGACGGCAGGCTGCCGCCGGGATCGGTGTAGAGGTAGTAGGTCGCCTTGGTCGTGTTCGGCCCCTGCTCCTCGAGCAGCCAGTAGCCCTCGTTGACCTTCACGCGCACGACGCCGTCGACCTCCTTCGGGCCGAGGTGGTTCGCGCTCGACCAGGCGCTCTTGTAGACGATGCGCCCGTCGGGGAGGCGGCGCGACTCGTCCTTCACGCGGATGGTGTAGTCGCGGTTCGAGATGATGGGCGCGTCGAGGCGCTGGTAGGTGACGACGCTGTCACGCTCCGCCTTGATGACGGTGCTCGCCTTCGTGTACGGCATGAACTCCTTGTAGCGAGCCTTGTCGTCGATGACGTTCTTCACCACCCAGCTCGGCGCGCGGAT
>CAYLZW010000333.1:0-6051 GCA_964388085.1 uncultured Myxococcales bacterium
CACCTCGCGGCCTACGTCGGGCGCTGAGACCTCAAGGCTCCTCGCCCGCCGCGCCGAGCCGAACGCTGCGCAGGCGGAGCGCGCCGCGCTGGCTACCCCACACCCCGTCGTCGAGGGAGACGAAGTGGACGGCCGGCTCGAGGCCCCGCCGCAGCACCAGCTCCGCGCGGCCGGGGACGAGGGAGAGCGCGCTCGGCGTGAACGGCAAAGGCGTCTCGCTCGCTCGCGCGTCGTCGAGATCCACGCGCAGCAGCCCGCTCGTGAGCAGCCAGACGGCGCCGCGCGCGGGATCGAGCACGAAGGGCGCGAGGCTCCCGTAGGGGCCGGCCACGCGCGTGACCCGGCCTGCGTGCACGTCGACGATCGAGAGAGGCGCCGGCCATCCGCTGCTGCCCACGAGCACCATGGCGGTGCCCGGGATGAAGGCGAACGACGGCGCCGTGACGACGAAGAGCTCGAGGCCGCGCGACTCCCCGCGGGCGAGGTCCATGACGACGAGCTGGAGCGCGGGCCGCCGCTTCGCGCGTGGGTCGTCGGTCGGGCGCGTCTGCCACGCCACCAGCTCGCCGGTGGCCGCGAAGCCGACCGGGCCGCGCAGGTCGCGCAACACGGTCGCCGTGCGCTGCTCGTGATCGACGACGAGCACGGCGGGGGCCGCGCAGTGGGGCGCCCCCGAGCGAGGGCATTTCTCCCGGCCCGAGAGCACGCGGTCGACGGGCAGCGCCGAGAAGCGGCCGCTCGGGTCGCTGACGAGCTTGGCGCGACTCGCTGAGAGCGTGCTGCGCGCGATGCGCACGCCCTCGAGCACGAGCGACAATTGAACGCGAGCCGGCAGCGACGTGGAGGAGAGCGCGGCCGGCGGCGGCTCGTCCTCGGGCGGCGGCGCTGCGGCCGTGATGGCGTACGACATCACCCGGAGGCGGGCCTCGCCGGGCGTAAGCGGCGCGTCCTCCGCGACGACGACGAGCTCGGCGCGCCCGGTGCGCCAGCCGAGGCGCAGGCCGTCGGCGTTCACCTCGAGGTGAACGCGCTCGAGCCGCTGCGTATCGAGCAGATAGAGCGCCCGCTGGGCCCCGACGGGCAGCGCCTCGGGCGACGGACAGCGCGAGCCGGGGCCGGCGTCTCCCGCGCCCTCCTCGCCGAGGTCGAGCGCGTCGTCATCGTCGCCGGCGCGCGCGGCGTCGTCGTCCTCCTGCAGCGGGTCAGCGACGTCGAGAGGTGGCGCAGCCACAGGGTCCGTGGGGATGGACGCCGCGAGGTAGCGCCCACCGTCGTCGAGCGCGAAGGAGGACGGCCACATATCGAGCTCGTAGCGGGCCGTCAGCTCGAGCGAGCCCGGGTCATAGAAGCGGAGATCCGAGCGCTCGCCGTCGCGGCGCCCGCCGAGCAGCGCGACGTGGCCCTCGGGAAAGAACATTCGCGAGAGTCGTTGGTCCCCGAGCGTCGCCAGCGGGACGTATCGCTCGGCTCCGGCGCGAATGGCGTCGACGTAGACGTCGGTGGAGCAGTCCTCGTGAATGACGCTGCGCAGCGCGAAGACGGCGCCGGTGCGCGGATCCACCGCCACGTCACCGCGGGAGAGGTCGATCTCGCTGCCCGGGCTCGTGTCCTGCTCGCCGGCGCCGCCACCGTACCCGCCGGGAGCGCAGCCGACGACGACGACGAGCACGGAGGAGAAGGCAAAAGAGCGGCGCACGACCTCAGGGTACCAGAGGCGCGGCGCCCTGCCCGTCCGCCGCACTCGCAGCATGCTGAGAACACGCGGCCTCGCTCGCCGCGCGGTGCGAAGCCCCATGACGCGAGGGCCGCTACGAAACCCGCGAGAGCTGGCAGCTCTCGTCGAGAGACGCGCACGAGTCGAGCCCATCGATGCGAAGAAGAGGCCCTCGTCAGGCTGCTGAAGACCCTTGTGGCGTCTTCAGCGGCCTGTTTGATCTCGCCGTGGCGAGCGCCATCCTCGCCTGGTACCGTGAGGGCGACGGGAGGGAGATGTGGCCAAATGGAATACTCCCGACGGCATGAGCGCGCTGTACCGGTGCTTGGCCGCGCTCCCGCTGCTCTTTCTCGGCGGCTGTGAGCTCGCTTGTCTCCCCGCTACGACGCCGCCGCCGGTAGCACCGCCCTCGGAGTCCGAGCCGGCCGACCCGCCGGCGACGGATCCCTGCCGCGGCTACACCTTCGCGGGCTCCTGCGACGACGACGTGCTGGCCTATTGCAGCTATGGCGAGCTGGTCACGGTGGACTGCGCGACCGTCGCCGACGAGGTCGCGTTCACCTGCGCCGAGATCCACTCGAGCTACGGGTACGACTGCGCCGCCCCGCCCGGTGCGCCGTGCCTCGACGAGGTGCACGGCCCGGCGTTCTGCGCCGGGCAGCAAGGTGCCTGCGTGAAGTCAGCGGAGGGCGCGCGCTGCGAAGAGGGTTACGAGGCGTGCACCCCGCTCGACGAGCGGCGCTGCCAAGGTGATCAGCTCATTGTGGAGTGCAATGTCGTGCAGCCTCATGTGCTCGACTGCCCTTCCTTCGGCACCACCTGCGAGGGCGGGGCCTGTAGCGGCGTCGTCGAGGGCGAGGCGTGCGATCCGGCGCTGCTTCGCTGCGCGGACGGCCTGCGTTGCGACGACGGGGTGTGCTCGGCGATCCCTCCCGCGCCCGACGGCGGGGCTTCGCTCGACGGCGGCGTGGGCGAGCACCTCGACGCAGGCGACGGCGGGCTCGCCGACTGACGGTCGGGCGGGCGCCGCGCGCGGAGCGCGCGACAGATTCTTGACGCTCCAAGGTCCTCCGGCCCCTGGGCTTGCCGAGGCGACCAGGAGTCGTGACGTCGATCGTGACACCACGGAGGTCGAGACCATGGCCGAGAAGTCCAGCTGGGCGATCGACCCGGCGCACAGCGCGGTCGAGTTCGCGGTCAAGCACATGATGTTCACGACGGTGCGCGGCCGCTTCAAGGAGGTGAGCGCGACGATTCACCTGGACGAAGCGGAGCCGAGCCAGTCCTGGGTGGAGGCCGAGATCGCGGCGGCCAGCATCGACACCGGCCAGGCGCCGCGCGACGAGCACCTGCGCTCCGCCGACTTCCTCGACGTCGACAACCACCCCACCATCCACTTCAAGAGCACGCGCATTGAGCACGCTTCCTTTCAGCCGGGCGACGATTTCCGCATCGTGGGTGACCTGACGATTCGCGGCACGAGCATGGAGGTCGTGCTCGACGCCACCTTCGAGGGTACCGGCACGGACCCGTGGGGAGGCACGCGCGCCGGCTTCGCGGCCAAGGCCGAGATCGACCGCCGGGACTGGGGGCTGCGCTGGAACCAGGCCCTCGAGACCGGCGGCGTCCTGGTAGCGAACAACATTCGCATCGAGCTCGAGGTGCAGGCGGTCAAGCAAGCACAGCCCTCGGCCGGCGAACAGGCCCAGGCGTCGCCGCCTCCGTGACCGCGCTGCCGAGCTGCGCGGCCGTGATCTCGGGGCGAGCTGCTTTCAGAGGCGGGAGGCTCCGTGCACCGGGTGGTTCGCGCCCATCTCGTGCCCGCGCACCTTCTCGTCGCCGCGAGCGTCGCCGGGTTGTCTCCTTCGTGGAGGCGCAGGCGCGCAGCGCCGGCCGCGCTCCGGTAGCCAGGGTCGTGCGCCCCGGTGCGGGCGCGAAAGCGTAGCTGCGATGCATCCGCACGGCGCGGCCCTCGACGAGCGACGTTAGCGTCTGAGCTCCCCCGCACTCGAGGATGCTCATGTCGCGCGCCGTCGCGGTGTTGTCGTTCGCCTTCGTCGTCGTTGCCTGCACGCCACCCGAGAGCGCCGCGCCGCGGGATCCCGAGAAGGGCCCGCGCGCCCGGACCGACGCGGGGATGGTGGAGCCGGACGCAGGGACACCGCCGAGGACTCTCCCCATCCGGAAGCCTGGTCCCCCCGACCGCGACGCCGGCAGCGACGTCGACGCCGGGGAGAAGCGCGGTAGCGACGCCGGCGCCGACATCGACGCAGGCGGAGACGGCCACGCTGACGCCGGCGAGGCGGTCGATGCCGCGGGCGAAGGCGAAGGCGAAGGTGAAGGCGAAGGTGAAGGGGAAGGCGAAGGGGAAGGGGAAGGCGAAGGGGAAGGCGAGGGCGAGCCCTCAGGGGTGCCGCCGCGACCGGCGACGCTCGACATCACCCGCGGCGTCGACGTCGGCGGCTTCCTCAGCGACGTCTACTCCTGGGAGGACGCGAGCGGACGTCCGCGCAGCGCGTCCCTCGTGCGCAATGACGCGCCGGATCCGACCGGAAACTATGGCGGCGGCATGCGTCGCATCGTCTATGACGTC
The DNA here is from genome assembly GCA_964388085.1 of uncultured Myxococcales bacterium. GTDB lineage: Bacteria > Myxococcota > UBA727 > UBA727 > CAYLZW01 > CAYLZW01. The sequence goes on from CAYLZW010000333.1 coordinate 4,308, forward strand.
GGCGGAGAGTCGCGCACGGCGACGGGACACACGCAGAAGCACCCCGTCTTTGGCTACGCCACCAGCCACTTCGCGGGCGGCGTCGCCTCGACGCGGCACGGCGCCGGCGAGCATCGCGTGCTCTTCGAGGGGCAGCACCACGCGGTGCACGAGTACACCTGGCGGATGACCATCGGCAGCGGTCCGGTCGATGTCACGGTGTGGTGGATCTTCGCGAGCGGCCGCGACCACCCGCTCTACGCCATCACCTATGACGCGAGCCCGGCGGGTCCGAACGTCGTCAAGGGAGACAGCCGCGCCCCCTACGGGGACCTGAACTTCGACAATGATCAGAACCTGCCCGTCGACGGCGTCGGCTGGGGCGACCGCTATCGCTTCCGCACGACCGGCGCCGGGCCGGTGACCATGGGGAGCGCTTGGAGCTATGTGCAGCCGAACCGGGTGCCGCACGTGCTCGCGTGGTCGAACGCCGCCGACGCCGAGATGGGGCTCGTGCAGACGCTCGACTGGCAGAGGAAGGACGCGGGCGGCATGTCGTTCTACACGAGCTGGGGCACCGCCTCGGCTGGTCCCTTGCCCGTCGACTGGAGCTGGCCGTTCCAATTGAACCAATACGAGCTGCCCTATACGACGAGGAGCCATCGAATGGCCTGGGGCACCAATTACGGCGCGGTGGGGCAGACCTCGTACCCGGCCTACGGGGGTGCGCCGCAGCTCAGCGGCTATCCGTTCCAGAGCTACGCGGTCTACGTCGCGCTCGGTGCGCGAGGCCTCATTGACGACGTCACGGCGGACGTACAGGGGCAGCTCGACGCCGCGCTCGCGTGCGCTGCAGGCAGCGTGGTCACGGAGGTAGAGGCGGGCGCCGGCCGCGATGACCTCGTCCCCTCCTCGCCCCTCGGCTATCACCCGGTGTTCGGCTCGCACGAGATCCGGGCGGCGCTCGACGGCTTCGATTGCACGCTCGATCTCGGCGACAGCCCCGTGACGTCTCCGCTCGTGCGCGTGCGCGGCTACACCGGCGCGACGCCGCCCGTCGTGAGCGCGCCCGGGGAGGTCTACGTCTCCCTCGACGACGAGCGCGATGTCGTGTGGATTACGCTCGCGGGCGAGCGCAGCGGCACGGTGCGGGTGCACGGCGAATAGCGGCGGGGTCGCCTTCGCGCGCCGCCGGCGCAGCGAACGGGCGCGCCGCTCACGCCTCGTCGGGCAGGAGCTTTTGCACGGCGGCGGCCAACGCCGAGGGCGTCAGCGGCTTCTGCAAAAAGCCGACATGCCCGCCGAGGGTGTGGCGCGGCAACACGGTGTTGTTCGTCGAGCCGGACATGAAGAGCACGCGCAGCTCGGGGCGTCGAGACTGCAGCTCGACGGCGAGCGCGTCGCCGCCCATGCCGGGCATCAACACGTCGGTGAGCAGCACGTCGATGATCCCCTCGTGGGCGGCCGACAAGCGCAGCGCTGCTTCACCGTCGCGCGCGTCCAGCACCCGATGCCCCTGGCTGCGCAGCATGAGCCCCGCGACCTTGCGCACCAGATCGTCGTCGTCGACCAGCAGGACGGTGGCGCTCTTGCTGCTCGGGAGCGCGGCCGCGGTCGCGTCGACGCCGGCGGGCTCCGCGAGCGCGGGCGCGGCCACCGCGGGCAGCAAGATGACGAAGCGTGAGCCGAGCCCCGGGGTGCTCTCGACGCTGATGTGCCCGCCCGACTGCTTCACGATGCCGTAGACGGTGGCGAGCCCGAGCCC
>CAYLZW010000334.1:0-6035 GCA_964388085.1 uncultured Myxococcales bacterium
CGCAAGGGATCCCCGCTGCGTTCGAACGTGACCGTGACCGTGACCGTGACCGAGGCGAGCCCGTGTGCGTCGAGAGCAGTCGGGCAACAAATGCATTCGATTGATTCGGATTTTTAAGGTTTCGCTTCGTTGCTCGAGCAGAGAGTCCGCGAGTAGGAGAGCGGTCTTTCCATAGGAGTAGACATGTTCCTTCGATCGCTCACCCTGCTCACCATCGTCGTGACCATCGGCTGCACGGAGCCCTGCTACGAGACAGGCGACCGCCCCGAAGCCCAGGGCACGCTGCGGAACGCGGTCTCCGACATCGACTACGCGAACGGCTACGCGTTCGTGACCTTCGACCACAAACGGGACGTGGACCCCATCGAGGACGGCTGCATCGGCGAGGCGCGGCTGCGCGTCATGAACGCCTCGCTCGAGTGCCTGCTCGAGCTCGAGTTCAGCGCTCGGGAGGGCGAGACGGCGCTGAAGCTCGACTCCGCGGTCTTCACCGCGAACAGCGACTGCCCCGGCTGGCTCGACGACGTGGAGGCCGCCTACGAGTGGGACGGACAGGGCGAGGGCGCGAGCCTCTCGATCCCGATCCAGGCGCCCGACAACAAAGAGGAGGCCTGCGTCGAGGCCCCGGCGCTGCAGCCGACGGGGCGGATCACGCTGCAGGCGCCCGGCGAGGAGGACGTCGAGATCGACCTTTCCGACGTCGCGGTGACCGGCGGGTGGGTCTCGAGCCACGGGCAGGAGGAGCTGGGCTGTCCGGCGCTGTCCGACGACGACGAGTGACGGGAGAGCAGCCGCCTTCCGTTTCCCACGGTCGCGGTCACGGTCACGGTCACGGTCACGTGATCTCGAGGGGGGATGACGACGAACTGTGGGGAAGCTACCGCTCCCCTCATGCCAAAGAGCTTGCGCCCCCTGCGCCGCGGCGCTCCGTCGTCGTCCCGCGCGCGCCCGATGATGCTGCTCGCCGACCCCTCGACGGGCCGCGTCTACGAGCACCCCACCTTCGAGCTCGCGCTCGACACCGGCCTCGACGTCGTCAGGCCCGGCAAGAAGGACCTCATCGACATCCCGGCCGGCTGGGACCTCATGGCCATGCCGGGCACGCGGCCCGTCGGCTACGACCCCGCGAGCGGGCGCTTCGCCCCCGTCGACACGCTCACCGTCGACGACGAGGACGGACCGCGCACGTTCACGCCGTGCGCGGTTGGCGTCCACCCGCCGCCGGGCTACGTGCGCACCCACCACCCGGCCGCCGAGTACACGGACACGACGCACCCCGACGAGAAGCTGAAGCGCGCGGGGGCCGGGCGGCTGAGCATCTACCAGGAGCAGCACGACGTCATCGGACCGGAGACGAGCGCGCCAGGCGGCGACGGCGACTCGCGGCCGGGGCTGCCGCTCTGGGCGTACACCGCGGTGGGCTTCGGCAAGCGCGGTCCGGTCGCGGCGCTGTTCCAGGGCGACGAGACGAGCCGCTGGTCGCCGGACCTCTACTACCAGCCGGACCTGCGCTCGCTCGTCGACGAGCGCGTCGCGGAGGACCCGGACAACCGCGTGCTCAAGCAGCTCGCGCAGTGCGCGACCGACTACCTCTGCTGTTGCGCGCAGAACGTGTTCTACGGGCGCTGGGAGGGCGCGGTACCCATCGCGCCCGCGTGTACGGCCGCGTGCCTCGGCTGCCTCTCGAAGGACCCGGAGTGGAACACGCCGGTGCCGCAGAAGCGGCTCAAGTTCTCGCCGACGCCCGACGAGATCGCGCGCGTGATGGCGACGCACCTCGAGCGCGCCGACGAGCCGATGATCAGCTTCGGGCAGGGCTGCGAGGGCGAGCCCACCATGAACGGGCCGGTCCTCGTCGAGGCCGTGCGGCAGACACGCGCGCGGACGAAGCGCGGCGTCATCAACATCAACACGAACGGCTCGCGGCCCGAGGTCGTGCGGCAGGCGGCGAAGGCGGGCGCGACGGCGCTCCGGGTCAGCCTCAACACCTTCGATCCCGAGGTGTACACGGCCTACTACCGGCCGGCTGACTACACTTTTGAAACTGTGATGGAGACGCTCCGCGTCGGGCGCGACGAGGGCATGCACATCTCCATCAACCTGCTCATCTGGCCGGGCTGGACCGATCGCATGGCCGAGGTCGACGCCATCAGCGCGATGGTCGACGACGGCTGCCTGCACATGATCCAGCTCCGGAACCTGTGCGTCGACGCGGGCCACTTCCGCACGGTGCTGCCCGGGCGCGAGCGGCGCGGCATGCTGCTCGGCATGCGTCCGTTCACGCTCGAGCTGCACCGGCGGCACCCGAAGCTGCGCTTCGGCACGTTCAACCCGCGCCTCGCCGCTCCCTGGTACGGCGACGTCCCCCCGCTCGTCGCCTGAGCCCTCAGCCTTCGCTGGGCTCGCGCCAGGCCGCGACCTCGGACGCGTCGAGCCCCAGCGCCTCGGCGATGGTGGCTTCGAGGTCCTCGACGGCGGTCGCCATGGCGGCCGGGTCGGTGATGAGCTCGCCGGTCGTCGAGCTGCCGAGCGCGCCGAGATCGACCCCGATGCTCTCCGCCATGGCCTCGATCATCTCGTCGCTGACCACGCGGGCGCCCGCGGAGAGCGGTCCCTTCGCGGGGTCGGCGACGCCGTAGAAGCCGAGCCCGAGGCCGACGCCCTCGGAGAGCTCGTGCAGCGCGTGAGCGTACGCCTCGTCGTCGAGCGCCGCGGCGGACTCCTCGGCGCCCACGTTCGCGTAGTGCGTGAAGCGCGCGAACATCGACTCCTCCCACAGCCGGAAGAAGTCGACGATGGCGGCGTCGCGCTCGACCACGCACGCGTCGTCGGCGGCGTAGGCGCGCGCCTCGGTGAGGGCCGTCGCGATGGCGCCGTGGTAGCCCATGCTCTGGCTGTAGTTGGCGGAGTCGGTCAGCTCGCCCGCGGGGTCGAGCGTCGCGTTGCCGCCCCACGCCGCCGAGAGCTCGTCGACGGTGGCCTCGGTGATCTCACCCTCGGTCAGGCTGACCGCGTACGCGTAGAGGGAGCCGCCCGCGAACAGGCCCTTGTCGATGAGCTGGCGCACCTCGAGGCCGCCCTCGTTGATGCCGCGCAAGTCGGGGCCGAAGAGGCCGCCCGCCGCGCCCGGCGCCCAGGCGCCGCTGTCGTCGACGAGGTCCTGCGCGCCGGCGCCGATCACGTCGACGAACTCGGCGAACGCGTCGGCGGCGATGTCCTGCCACTTCGGGTTCGTGACGTCGGCGAGCGACGGCGCTCCGGCCTCGAACGGCCCCGTGAGATCGGCGATGTCGTCGACCGTGGCGGTGCTCTGCTCGGCGGCGCGCATGGTGTCGGACACCAGCGCGTCGAGCTGCGCGCGCAGGGCGAGGGCCTTCGCGGCGTTGGCGTCCCGGTCGGGCGAGTCCCACGCGTCGGGCGGCGTCACGGTGCAGTCGGTCATGGGGATCTCCCCCGTGCCGGTGCAGCCGACGACGGCAGCGAGGAGGACGAAGGGCAGGATTCGCTTCATGGGGGGTCTCCGGACAGGTGCACGCGCGGTCGGTCGCGCGAGAAAGAACCGTTGGGCAGGTGACCCGGGATCCATCGCCCACTTTGAGACTGGTAGTCAACTTCATTTTCAGAAAAGGGGCACGCGGGCCCGGCCGAGCCGCGGATCTGGCGGTCACGTTTCCCGCGCTCGCGCCCAGAGAGGAGACAGGGCGCGCTCGCGCCCCGAAGGAGAACCCGATGACGAAGAAGCTCGCCCAGATGCTCGCGCTCCTCGCCCTCGTTACGGTCCCGACCGCGGCGTTCGCCGCCGGGGACTGCTGTGACGCGGGCTGCCCCGCCTGCCCCGACGGTCCTTGCTGCGACTGACGACGAGGGGCGCAGCTCGGACCACGAGCGAGGGGAGCGGGCTTGCCCGAAAGCGACGACGACGACGACGTGCAGCGCCTCATGACGAGGCTCGCCGACGGCGACCGCCGCGCGATCACGCCGCTCTATCGAGCGCTGTGGCCGCTCGTGCTCGCGCGCGCCGGCCGCTCGCTCGACGACGCCGAGGCGGAGGACGCCGCCCAGGGCGCGCTGCTCAAGCTGTTCGCGCAGGCCGCGTCCTTCGATCGCGAGCGCTCGGCCATCGGCTGGGCGCTCGCGCTCACCGACTGGGAGGCGAGGACGACCGCCAGGAAGCGGGAGCGGCGCCGCGAGCACTCCGCCTTCGTGGACGCCGTCGACGAGCGGCAGGCGCCCGAGCAGCGGGTGGTGCAGCGCGACCTCGCCCGTCGCCTGGTGAGCGCCACCGCGCAGCTCAGCGGCGCGGAGCGCGCCACGCTCGCGGCCGTGCTCGACGACGACGGCGGCCCCCGCGACGCCGCCTTCCGCAAGCGTAAGCAGCGCCTCGTGGAGCGCCTGCGCGGCTGGCTCAGGAGCGAAGGATGACGACGAGCGAAGGCTTCGAGCGCGCGCTGTGGCGCGCCCACCGGCGGGGCAGGGCACGCTACGCCCTCGTGCGCGCGCTCCCCGTGGCGGCGTTCGGCGCGCTCGTGCTCTCGAGCGGGCACAGCGCGAGGGAGGCCGCGCTCGCCGCCGCGCTGCTCGTGCTGGTGACGGCGGTGGCGGCGTTCCGGAGCCGCGCGGGGCTGCATGGCGCGGTCGCGGGCGTGCTGCTCGGCGCCGCGCCGCTCGTCGTGGGCCTGGCGCTGCCCGCCTCGTGGCACCTCGAGATGGGCGCGTTCGGCGCCTGCCTGGCTCCTTGCGCCGTCGCTTGCGCAATCGTCGGAGTGGCGGTCGGCGCGTGGCTCACCACCCGCGTCGCGCGGCTCGGCTTCGGGCGGCTCGACTGCGTGCTCGCGGCGATCACGACGGGGCTCGTCGCCACGCTCGTCGGCTGCCAGGTGTTCGGCCTCGGCACCGGGCTCGGCGCGCTCGGCGGCGTCGCGTTCGGCGTCGGGCTCGGGCGCGTGGCCGTCCGCCGCCCGGCGTGACGCTCGTCGACGGGTGAGCCCTCGCTTCCGCGCGCGAGATGCGCGGTACATCGGTTGCACAGCCTCGTCGTACAGGAGGTGCACCCGTGACACGTGTGCTTTGGGGGATGCCTGTCGCGCTCGCGTTCGCCGTCTCGTCGACTGCCACGGCGCAGGAGATCGAGGTGGAGCAGCAGCCCGCACAGGAGCAGCCGATGACGCAGCCGGCCGAGGAGCAGCAGCAGCCGGCGCAACAGCAGCCGGCGCAACAGGAGACGCAGCCGGCCGAGGCGCAGCCGCCGGTGCAGCAGCAGCAGCAGCAACAAGCGCCGACGACGACGGAGCTGCAGGTGAACCAGCTTCCGCCCGCGGTGCGGAGCGCGCTGCAGTCCGAGGTGGGCGACGGCCGCGTCGAGGACATCGAGCTGGATCGCGAGCAGGGGCAGACGGTCTACGAGGTCGAGTACGAGCGCGGCGGCATCGAGTACGAGGTGGACTTCGCCGAGGACGGCCGCGTGCTCGAGAAGCACCGGGACTAGAGAGACCGGCGCTTCACGGCGTCAGCGGTGGCCTGGGGTCACGTGCCCTCGTCGCGGAGACCCCAGGCGACCATCTTGCGCTGCAATGTGCGGCGGTCGATGCCGACGATGCGGGCCACCTCGCTGACGTTCTTCACCTCGTCGAGGAGCCGCGTGATGTGCGCGCGCTCGAGCTCCTCGAGCGTAATGCGCTGGCCGGCGGCAGGACCCGCGGGGGCCGTCTCCACCTCGACGCTCGCGAACGGGCTGTTCCGCAAGAGCTCGTCGAGGAGCTCCAGCGAGATGACGTCGCCCTTCGCGAAGATGGCGGCGCGCTTCATGAGGTTGATGAGCTCGCGCACGTTGCCCGGGAACGAGTAGCCGAGCAGGCGCTGCTCCGCCGCGGGCGCGAGCTGGAAGCGGTGCTCTCCTCGGCCGAGGCGCTCGAGCCAGGCGCGCGCGATGACGAGCACGTCGTCGCCACGCGTGCGTAGCGGCGGCAGCTCGAGGGGGATCACGCCGAGGCGGTAGTAGAGGTCCGCGCGAAAGCGGCCCTGCTCCACCATGCGCG
>CAYLZW010000335.1:0-6028 GCA_964388085.1 uncultured Myxococcales bacterium
TCGAGCCGACGGGCGATCACCCGACCGACCTCTACGGCTACGGCGGCTTCAACGTCAGCCTGCAGCCGACCTTCTCCGTGTCCATCGTCGCCTGGCTCGAGCAAGGCGGCGTGTACGCGCAGCCCACGCTGCGCGGCGGCGGCGAGCTCGGTGAGGAGTGGCACGAGGCGGGCATGCTCGAGAAGAAGCAGAACGTCTTCGACGACTTCGCCGCGGCCGCCGAGTGGCTCATCGCGAACGACATCACGAAGCCCGAGCGCCTCGCCATCGGCGGCGGCAGCAACGGCGGCCTCCTCGTCGGCGCCAGCATCACGCAGCGTCCCGAGCTGTTCGGCGCCGCCGTCTGCCAGGTGGGCGTGCTCGACATGCTGCGCTACCACCGCTTCACCATCGGCCACGCCTGGGTGAGCGAGTACGGCTCCGCCGACGACGCGGCGATGTTCCCGGTGCTCTACAAGTACTCGCCGCTGCACAACCTCGAGGCGGGCACGCGCTACCCGGCGACGCTCATCACGACCGCGGACCACGACGACCGCGTCGTGCCGGCGCACTCGTTCAAGTTCGCGGCGGCGATCCAGAAGGCGCAAGCGGCCGACGGACCGCCGGTGCTGATTCGCATCGACACGAAGGCGGGGCACGGGGCCGGCAAGTCGACGACGAAGCTCATCGAGGAGGTGGCCGATCGGTATGCGTTCGTGCTGTGGGCGCTGAACGCCGACCGCTAGCGACGCTCTCCAGCACCTCATTCAAAGCAAGGCCCGGGAAGGTCCCGGCACAAGCCGTCGAGGCACAGCCCGCTCGAGCACTGCGCCGACGACGCGCAGGTGGCGCCCGACACGAGCAGCACCTCGCAGGTCTCGGCGGCGCCGCACCAGCCGGAGGCGCAGCTCGTGGTGGCGCAGCCCTCATCGAGCATGGCGTCCTCGACGCAGACACCCGCACAGTGTGACTTGTAGGGGCAGCGGCGGGTCTGATCGCAGCTCTCGCCGAGGCCGACGTACTGAGGGCCGACGCAGAGGCCGAGGGCCTCATCACAGCGCGCGCCGATGACGCAGCGGTCATCGGGCGTGCACGGGTCTCCCACGGCGACGCGAGCGACGCAGCGGCCGTCCTCGCAGGAGGCTCCCGCGCCGCAGGTGACGTGGGTCTCGGCGGCGTCGCCGCAGGCGCCGTCGGCGGCAGCGAGAGGGCGGCACTCGCCGCAGAGGTCGAGGCCGAGGGTGCACTCGCTGCCGGGCGCGCACACGAGGCTCTCGACGTCGAAGCCGCAGGCGCCGCCCTCGGGCTGCTCGCCGACCCACATGGCGCCGCAAGGTCCGTCGAGGTCATGGATCTGCTCCTCGCAGGGGACGTCGGCGAGGTGCGCGCGGCAGGCTTCGACGCCGTCCGCGTCGAGGCGCAACAGCGAGGCGGCCTCGAGGGCGGCGTAGCGCGGCTCGTAGCGCGCGTTGCACTGCTCCTCGAACACCGCGCGGCACTCTTCCGTCGTCGTCACCCCCGCCATGCGATCACAGCGCAGGTAGAAGTCACAGAAGAAGGCCTCGATGGTCTCGCAGTACTCGTCGGCGCCGGGCGCCTCGGCGCTGCCGGCGTCGTCGGCGGCGCCGGCGTCGAGGCCGGGCTGGCCGGTCGGTGTGCACGAGAGCAGCGCCCACGAGAGGCAGAGCTGCAGCGGAAGCGAGCGGCGTGACGTCGTCATGTAGCCACAGCTCGCACCTCCGGCGCACGAGCACAAGCCGGCGTCGCTGTGGCCCACGCACGCGTTGCTATGCTCGTCGGGTGACTCGCATCAACAGCGGCGGCGTGACGCACAACCCGTTCGGTCCCTCCTGGGGCTCGAGCAAGGCCGGACGCAGCGAGGGCAAGACCATCGGCGAGCAGGTGCAGGGCAACCTGTTCGGCAAGCCGAAGCCGCGCGTGCTCGACGACGACGACGCCGACACCGCCGCGCTCATGGGCCGCTTGCACGCCTATCGCAAGAAGCTCGCTCGCCTGGCCGGTGACGACGAGGACGACTACGACCTCGTGCTGGCCGACGGCACCATCGCCATGATCGACGACGCCGGCCTCATCTACGTCGGCAAGGGCTTCCTGCTCGAGCTGTCGGCGCAGCTCGAGGTGCAGGTCGGCGTGCTCGCGCACGAGATCGGCCACCGGCCAAAGCGCTGGTCCGAATACAAGCAGGAGCGGCCGCTCAACAAGGCGGACCTCGACCGCCTCTGCCGCGTCGAGGAGACCCGGGCGGACTACTTCGCCGGACGCGCGCTCGCGGAGCTCGGCATGAGCCCCGACCCGCTGGTGCGCTTCCTCGAGGCCATCAGCGCGCACCCGCACCCGCAATATTTTCCGGCGCACATCCGCGCGGAGGCCATCCGCGAGGGGCACGCCGACGGCAAGCGCAAGGCCAACGCTCGACGGCGCTTCTTCCCCGAGCTCGCGCGCATGACCGACGCCAAGGGCGATCTCGGCGTCGGCTGAAGCAGGGACACCAGCGTCCCCATTGCCGGCGTTGCGACAGCCGAGCGTCGAAGAGAACCGTCTCACGCAAAGCCGCAACGCCGCAAAGAAGAACGAGTTTCAGGTTCTCTTTGCGGCCCTGCGGCGCTCTGTGAGAGCTCCTTCGACAGCGCCCCATGTGTCGAGAGCTGCGCGCGGCACCATCACGGACACAACTGGCGGTCGTCGGACAGCCGCGCGTAAGATGCCCCGGTGACAATCGGCCCTGACATCTCCTCGTGGCCTCGCCGCTTCTCGGTGCTCGGACCGCTCATGGGCGGCTTCGGCTCGCAGGCCTTTCTCGGTTGTGATCATGAGAGCGGCGCCGCGCGGCCCGCCGTGATGGTCTTCTTGCCCGACGAGATCGTCGAGAACCGGGACCTCTTCGAGTCCATCCTGCAAGAGACCGAGGTCGCGGCCTGCATCGATCACCAGAACGTCATGAGCGTCATCGGGCTCGCGCGCATCGACGAGGGCTACGCGCGCATCGTCGAGTACGCCGACGCCGAGTCGCTCATGGCCGTCGCCGAGCGCCTGCGCGTCGCCGCGCACAAGATGCCGACGGCCGTGGCGTGCACGATCATCAGCGGCGCCTGCGCCGGCGTTCATTACGCGCACGAGCTCGGCCGCGCGGAGATGGGCTCGCCGCTCATCCACGCGGCCATCCGTCCGTCGACGCTGCTCGTCAGCTACCGCGGCCACGCGAAGGTGACGGGCTATGGCGCGGCCATGCTCGCCGAGGGTATGCGCCAGCAGCGCGGCGAGACACAGACCCGCTCGGACCCGTACACGGCGCCGGAGCAGGTCCTCGGCGGGCGGAACGCGGCGACGGGCCAGACGGACGTCTACAGCCTCGGGGCGGTGCTCTACGAGCTGCTCGTCGGACAGCCGCCGCCCGCCAGCGACTGGCCGAACTTCGATCGCCAGGTCGAGGACGAGCTGCGGGCCGAGGGCGTGGCCGAGCGGGTGCCCGAGGGGCTCCGGGCCGTCGTCGTGCGCGCCATGCGGCGTCGGGCGGTGGAGCGCTTTCAGACCGTGCTCGAGATGCGCCACGCGCTGCTCGAGCTCGAGCTCGCGGCCTCGGAGGCCGAGCTGCGCGCCTTCATGGAGAACCTGTTCGGCGCGAATTTTCCGTCGCGGAGCGCGCGCCGGAAGCTCCTCGAGAACGTGCCGAACGCGGTCCCCGTCCCCTCGCTGATGCTCTCGCCACGGCCGGGCCTGCGCACGAACGACTCCATCCCGCCGCGCGCCTCGCTCGACGAGTTCGACGCCGCGACCTCGAGCTTCGCGCTGCGCATCCTCGACGAGGACGGCAACCCGCTCGCCGCCCCCGTCGACGAGAGCCGGCAGGCGCCGCCGCCCGCGCTGCCCTTCGACGTCCCCAGCGAGGCGAGCCGTGGGCAGCCCATCGTGCCCGCGACGCGGCGCCCGCCACCGTCGTCGCCCGAGACGCCGGCGCTGCCGCTGGCTGCCGCGCCGCAGCAGCTCTCCGCGCAGCAGACGTCCGCGCAGCCGCCGTATCCTTCGCCGTATCCGCCGTCGTCGCCGGGGCAGGTGGTCTACCGCACGCACCCGGCCGTGTACGCGGTGCTCGGGCTGCTCGGCGGCGGCGTCCTCGTCATCATCGCGCTGTTCGTGCTGAAGGATCCGGCGGCCGCGCCCGCGCCGCCCGCCGTCGCCGCGGCAGCGCTGCCGGCGGCACCGCCGGCGCCTCGGCCCACGCCTGTGCCCACGCCGGAGCCCGTCGCGAACGACACGGAGCCAAAGGAAGACGAGCGCGCGGCACAGGCGTCACGGCAGCCAAAGCAGCGCCGGCAGCAGCAACGCAAGCAGGCGCCCGCCGGCCCCGGAAAGATCGTCGTGTCGAGCTCACCGGAGATGACGATCTACGTCGACGGCAAGAAGATCGGAGAAGGCAGCGCGAACGCCGAGGTCAAGGCGGGCAGCCACGTCGTCAAGGGTCGCAACGCCGCGCTCAACGTCAGCGTCGTCAAGAAGGTGAAGGTGGGCGCCGGCAAGACGTCCAACGTCATGCTGAAGGCCAACAAGGGCGGCCTCATCATCGACGCGCCCGCGGGCTCGGTGGTGTTCATCAACGGCAAGAAGGCAGGCGCGGCAGGCGGCCTCATCGAGCTCTACGAGGGCCGCCACAAGGTGCTGGTCAAAAACGGCAGCGCCCAATACCGGCACACCGTCCCCATCCGCGCGGGCCTCGACACGACGCTGACCGTGAACTTCTTTCAGAAGTAGCTTGGCGCGGCGTGACGCCCTCAGCGGGTGACGACGATCTTGTTGTCTTCGAAGCGCACGCGCACGACGCCGCCCTTGTTGATGGCGAGCGAGTCGAGGGGCAGGCGCAGGAACGGGCCGGTGTTCTTGATCTGCTGCACCTTGTAGCTGCGGGTCTCGCCGATGCTCGGCGCGCTGCGGCCACGGCCGATGGGTCCCACGCGCTCGGCGACCCAGCGCTCGAACTCCGCCGGCGCGGTGCCGGTCTCGTGGAACTTGCGCAGCGCACGCCGGATGGTCGGCTTCGAGACCTGCCCCGCGTGCATCAGCTTCTCGACTCCGTCCACGCCTTCCATGAGATAGGCGATCTGGACGTCCTTGAAGGACACCAGATTGCGGTCGAGGGCCTTCTTCTGGGTCATGTCTGGCTCCTTAAAGCCTCAAGTATCGAGTCGCGTATAGGAGAAGGCTGAGTTGTAAGGAAGGGAAATATCCTGGTTCGTTCACGCGAGCGCGCGGGCGTGTCCCCGTTCTCTCGCTCCCTGAATCCGTTAGAAGGCCTGATGCACTGCCGCCTCTCTCCGCGGATCCGGCCGGTCGTGGCCGCCGCCCTCGCCGCCGTCGCGCTGGTGACGCTCTCGGCTTGCGCGCCAACGCCAAAGGAGCCGCGCGATCCCCTGCCCTTCGCGCCTGCGGGCCCCGCCGAGGCGCCGGACCCGAGCACCTACGGACCTTACGCGGTGGGCGTGCGCACGATGACGTTTTTCGACGACGAGCGCGAGACGCCGGGCAAGGAAGGGCAGCCCCGCAAGCTCGTCACCGAGATCTGGTACCCGGCCGCCGGCAGCGCGCGTGACGACGAGAAAGAAGACATCGTCATCTTCGACGCCCTGCCCGAGAGCCTGCGCGCAGGGCTCACCGAGGAGAACCTCGGCACGCTCGAGACCGAGGCCGTCCGGGACGCGCCGGTGTATGCGGGGCCACGCTTCCCGGTCGTCGTCTTCAGCCACGGCAAGGGCGGCCTGCGCCAGCAGTCGACCTTCTACACGGTGCTGCTCGCCAGCCACGGCTACGTCGTCGTGTCGCCCGACCACGAGGGCGACACCATCGTGGAGCTGCTCGAGGCCGGCGAGGTCGACGTCACCTCGACGGTGGACAGCTTCGTGTTGCGGCCGGGCGACGTCTCCTTCCTGCTCAGCGAGCTCGAGGCGCTCGAGGACGATCCGCTCGTCGCCATCATGAACCTCGAGCGCGTGGGCGTCACCGGCCACAGCTTCGGCGCGCTGACGTCGTTCCGCGCCGC
>CAYLZW010000336.1:0-6015 GCA_964388085.1 uncultured Myxococcales bacterium
CGGGGATGACGACGTTCTTGCCGCTCACGTCGGCGAGCAGGCGGATCACGTTCTGCAGATCGGCCTGGTACACGTCGAGCGAGATGGGCGGCTTCTTGGGCGCTCGTTTGGCGAGCGCGGGGGAGCCGCCGAACGCGAGCGCGAGCGTGAGCGAAGCGGCCAAGGCCAGGGCTCGAGAGGTGGTCATGTGGCGTCCCTCCGCGCGGTGAGCGCAGCTCACGGTAGCAGGCGGCGATCACCTCCCTCGCCTCGCGCGTTCCTGTCTCCGAACAGGTCAGGGCGAGAGTGTGACGACGTCGCCGCCGCGCACGGCGCCGTCGTCCGCGAGGCTGCACTGCAGCGCGAGATCGAGCCCGGCGGCGGCGTCGAGCGCGATGTCGTACCTCCCCGCACCACTGCCTACCGGCGGGCCGACGGACACGAGGCCGGCGGTCTCGGCGTCGCACAGCTCGCGCGCGAACATCCAGAAGCGGCCGAGGCCGATGTACTGGTCACCGATGGACTCGAGGCGGACCGTCACGGCGTCGTTGCCGGCTACGCGGGGCACGCCGGCGAGATCGAAGCAGCGCGGCACGCAGGTCTTCGCGTCATGGGTGATGGCGCGTACGTCGCTCACCTCCTCGAGGACGACGGGGCCGTCACCGGCGTTCACGAGCAAGCGGTAGCCGTCGCCGCCGATGGCGCCGGCGTGCCCGATCTCGACGCAGATCATCGGCGAGCGCTCGATGCCGGTGAGATCCACGGTGCGTTCGAGGCTGCCCACGTTGCGCAGCACAGCGGCCGGGTCGCCCTCCGTCGAGCAGCTCCAGTCCGTTGGGCAGGTGAGGTTTCCGTCGACGGTCCAGCCGGGGAGGCCGTCCTCGCTGTCGTCGCAGCCAGCCATGGAGTCATCGACGATCTCGAACGGCCCCGCGCACAGCGTCTCCGGCACCGCGCTGAGGCGCACGTCGTCGAGGTAGATCTGCCGACTCCCTCCTTCGGAGTGGAGCACGAATTCGATCTCGACGTGCGCGTTGTGGTCGGTGAAGCGCGGCAACGCGACGCAGCTCGAGACCAGCTCCTGACCGGGCCGCTGATCGCCTGCGCGGCAGGCCAAGGTGACCTCCTGGTCCGTCAACGCGTCGCGCGCGACGACGCGGAGCCCTTCGCTCCCGGTCGCGTCCTTCTCGCCATGGTCGAAGCACAAGACGGCGCCGCTGTACCCGCTCAGATTGAAGATGCGCTTCAGCCGGGTCTCTTCGGCGCAGCTCTGATCGGCCGCGATGACCCGGTCGCCGTCGACGAGCGGGCAGCGCCGCGCGTCGCCACAGCAGTCCCGCTCGGCGCCCTCCGCGCGGCAGGAGTTGGCGTTGAAGGTGTCCCGACAGCCGGCGCCCGGGAAGAACCAGCCGCTCTCATCACACGCGCTCGCGTCTCCGAAGTCCGTCGCGTGGATCTCGACGCGCTCGACGTGCGCCGTGCAGCGCAGGCAGCTCGCGAAGCCCCCGTCGGTGACGCCCCCGTCACCCTCGACGAGCCCGATCTCGCACGAGGCCTCGCCATCGTCACAGGCGACGTCGAGCGCCGTCACGCCGCTCGGACACATGGGAGGTCCGGCGTCCACGCCCGCGTCCACTCCAGCGTCGACGCCGCTGTCGATGACGCCGGAGTCTTCCCCCTCCCCCTCGCCCTCTCCCTCTCCTTCGCCCTCTCCCTCTCCCTCGCCTTCGCCTTCGCCCTCGCCTTCGCCTTCGCCCTCGCCTTCACCCTCGCCCTCGCCCTCCCCCTCGCTCGGCACGCCGCCCCCGTCGACGCGCGTACACGTCTGGCTGGCGGCCGCGCACACGAAGCCGCGCGCGACGTTGCAGTCGTCGTCGTCTTGGCAACGGAACTCCGCCGCTGGTGGATCGAGGGGGCACGCCGACAGGGCCGCTGTGACGCAGGCCACGACGACTACCCCGAGGATGGATTTCGAAGCGGACGCGTAGGTCAAGAGCGCCTCCCCGCGCCAGGGTAGCAGAGGTGTCGCGGCTCGCGCCCGCGGCGGGACGACGGGTAGCATGGCGACGATGCGCGCCCTTCTCCTCGCCGTCCCCCTGGCAGCCCTCGCCGGCTGCACCCTCGAGCGTCCCGTCGCCGGCCAGCCCTGCAACGCAGAGGCGGACTGCGATGACGACGAGGGTGAGTACTACTGCGAGCTCGAGCTCAGCACGCCCGTCTGCATCCCGGGCGAGAGCGCGCTGCCGCCGCTCGAGAACGCGCCGCCCGTCGTGCAGGACGCCCTCGTCGTCGCGCTGGCAGGAGAGGAGGTCAGCGGCGAGCTGCTCGCCCTCGATCCGGAGGCCAAGGCCGATCGCAGCGGCCTCGTGTACGCCATCGTGCAGGCTCCACCGGCCGAGCTCGGCCTGTTCGTGCTCACGAAGAGCGGCTCCTTCAGCTTCATCGCCGAGGACGCGCTCTCGGTGGCGAAGTCATCCTTCCAGTTCAGCGTGACGGATCGGGACGACAACGTCACCGAGGCCAGCGGCCTCATCGTCGTGCTGCCGAAGGAGGGCACCAAGGTCTGGACCGGCGCGGGCTCGAGCGCGTGGGAGGACGGCTCGAGCTGGGAAGGCGGCACCGCGCCGACGGCCGACGAGCTCGTATTCGTGCCCCCCGTCGCGCAGCAGCCCGCGTCGCCGACGCTCGACGCCGCCGTGGCGAGCGCGTTCGTCGCCAACAACGCCTCCGTGAAGCTCAGCACGCTCTCCGTGGGCGGCGACGTGTTCGCGGCCGGCCGCATCGATGACAGCGTCGTCGTGTCGTCCGCGCCCGGCGCCTCGAGCAGCGTGGCCGGGCACTTCACGCACCTCAAGGTCCTGGGCGGACACGCCGCCGCTCACGTCGTCGTCGACGGATCCTTCGAGGTGAGCGAGCGGGTCTTCCGCCTCGAGGGGTTCAACCTGAGCGTGCGTGGCGCGCTGCGCGCCCTGGCGCCGCTCGAGCTCGGCGCCGGCGTCATCATCGCCTCTGGCTCGCTCGAGCTCCCGGGCGGCGTAGAGGGGCCCGGCGCGCTGCGCGTGGCCGCGGACATCGACGCCTCACTCGGCCTCCCCGAGGACGTCTCCCTCATCGTCGAGAACGGCGACAGCGAGCTCGAGGCGCCCTGGCTCGGCCCGCTCAAGGTCGCGGCCGGCGCGCAAGCTCGCTTCGCCCGCAGCACCGCCGTCGCGGGCGACGCCGTGCTCGGCGGCACCGTCTCGGTCAGCGAGGGCTCCGTCGTCGTCGTCGAGGGTACCCTCGAGCTGCGGCCCTCGTTCGCCGCTGGGCCCGGACCGCACGGCCACCTGTACGCGACCGCTTGTCTGCTGCCGCAGCACTTCGAAAAGCCCTCCTGGGTGCACTGTCCGGAAGACGACGTGGACGTCCCCGACAGCGGCGTGGGACCGCGGCCGTCCGTCGACGCCGGTCCGATCGACCTCGACGCTGGCAGCGAGGGGGAGGGGGAAGGCGAGGGCGAGGGCGAAGGTGAAGGCGAGGGAGAGGGTGAGGGCGAGGGTGAAGGCGAGGGCGAGGGCGAAGGCGAGGGCGAGGGCGAGGGTGAAGGCGAGGGCGAGGGCGAAGGTGAGGGAGAAGGCGAGGGAGAAGGCGAGGGCGAGGGCGAGGGCGAGGGCGAGGGCGAGGGCGAGGGCGAGGGCGAGGGTGAGGGTGAGGGTGAGGGCGAGATCGACGCAGGGCCGCTCGACGACGCTGGCCCCCCCGTCACGGGCTCGACCTGCCCGGACCCCAGCCAATGGAGCCCGCTGCTGAAGCATGATCTCGTCATCGCGCCGTCCGGCAACGGACAGAGCGTCAACGGGACCTTCCCGCTCGCGTCGGCGACGACGTCGTTCGCGCCGGTGAGCTACGCGACCGCGCTCGGTGACCTCGATCTCAGCACCAATGGCGACTTCATGTTCACGGCCAACGGCTCGCACGGTGACATTGGCGTGGCCGTCGCGCTCAGCGGGCCGAGCGGAGCGGCGACCGCGTGCGTCCGGGTCATCACCGTCGACACGAGCGCGGTCAGCGTCATGACCGCCGATGGCTCGCTCCGGGACGAGAACAATTGGTCGAATGGGGTGCCGACGAACGGCATCGGCTTCTTGCCGCCCGGCCGCGCGGCGACGGTGTTCGAGATGACGTCCCTCGACACGCTCTACATCGCCACGCAGGCGTCGTTGCTCATCACGGTCACCGACGCGCAGCAGATGTACACGGCGGATCTGTCCGCCGACACGCTGCTCTCGGGAGGCGCGGTCACCGGCGCCGGATCGTTCCAGGCGAGCATCGAGATGGGCGGCTCTCTGAACGTGAGCCAGTATTGCTCCACCGCGACGCTAGGGGCGTCGACGACGGTGAAAGACATCAGCTACTACATGGGCACCTGTCAGCTGACGCTGCCCGGCCGGCGCCTCACCGTC
Organism: uncultured Myxococcales bacterium; assembly: GCA_964388085.1. Classification (GTDB taxonomy): domain Bacteria; phylum Myxococcota; class UBA727; order UBA727; family CAYLZW01; genus CAYLZW01. The sequence continues at coordinate 4,422 of CAYLZW010000336.1, forward strand.
TCGTCCAACGTGTCCTCGATGGGACTGACGCTGACCAACAATGGCAAGCCCGCGGTCGTCGACGTCGGCGGCGCCCTCTCGGTGGAGAGCCTCAACCCGGGCACCGCTCGCCTCGAGATCACCGGCAACGCGAGCGTCTATGACCTGACCGGCCAGACGGCGATCCTCCTCGACGGCAGCGCCCAGCAATCGATCTCGATCCCGCGGGCGACCTCGCTCGAGCTGCGCACCGGGCCGGGAAAGGTCGTCGTCAACACGCACCTGACCACCAACTCGCTCGTCGTCGATCGCCCGCTCGAGTGCGGGCTCAACCAGACCATCACGGCCAACACGCTGGTCATCGAGGACGGCGGAGAGATCCTGACCCCGGCCTGCGTCACGTTCCCCCCCGGCAATTGCACGGGCGACTGCTCGGTCTTCGATCCGTGATCGTGAACGGCCGAATGAACGCGGCGTTCAAAGAGTCACAAGCACTTCCGCGCACAGTTGATCAGCAGCGCGTTGGGCTTCTCCTTGACGACGCTGCCGTCCTTCACGGCTGACAACTTCAGCACGGCGGGCGCGCAGCCCCTTTGACAGCGCTTCACGATCTCGAGCGCCTCCGCGTTCGACATGGGCCCGGGGTCCTGCACCGGCGTCACCTGCGTCGGCGTCGTCGTCACGGCCGCTCGCGCCGGCTCCGCCGGCTCGTCGATGTCCTGCGCGACGGCGGCTTGGCGCGGTGACGCAGAGGGCGGCTGCTTGCGCGGCTGCTTGCGAGGCGCCTTCTCCGCGGTCGTCGCCGGCGGAGGAGCTGGTGTGGGCACGCTCGCTTCCGCAACGTCAGGCGCTCCGGTGTCGGGCTCGCTCGTCTCCGGTTCCATCGTCACCGGTGCGTCCGGCAGGCGCGGTTGTGCGACGGCCTCGAGCACCTTCACGTCGTCACCGGCGGGAGCGGGCTGCGCGGGCGAGCGCAGCAGGAAGAACGCGCCGAGCAGGGCGACGACGATGAGCGCCAGCGCGGCGAGCGCGGGACGGGCCGGGGACGCGGGCAAGCGCAGGCTCTCGGACGGCGCCTCTGCGCTCCGCTCGAGCGACGGCTCGTGGACGCCGATGTCGGAGGCGGCTGTCTCGCGAGCCAGCGCTCGCGTACCGGAGGGCGCGCTCGGCCGGGACGCGCTCACGCTCTGGGTGAACTGCTGCACCTCGCTGGCGACGGCCGCGGAGTGCACGAGGGCCTGCTGCTGCTGCTGTTGGTCCTCGGCGAAGGCCTGTTGCATGAACGCGCGCAAGCGAGAGCGGGTCGCGCCCGGGTAGCGCTTCGCGTGCAGCGCCTCGAGGGCCGCGCGGAATTCGCCGCAGTCGCGGAAGCGATCGCTCGCGTTGGCGGCGAGGGCGCGGTCGAGGATGGCGCGCAGCTCGTCCGGCAGCGCCGCGAAGCGCGCGGGCCGGAAGCCGCCGAAGCCGACGACGGCCCAGATCTCGGAGTTGTTGCGCGTGCCGTAGAAGCGCTCTCCGCTCGCGAGCTCGTAGAGCATGATGGCGGCGGCGAACTGATCGCAGGCGCCGTCGACGCTCTCGCCGCGCGCCTGCTCGGGCGACATGTAGGAGATCT
>CAYLZW010000337.1:0-5979 GCA_964388085.1 uncultured Myxococcales bacterium
GCAGCGCACGCCCTTCGGCACATAACAGAAGGTGCCGTCGGTGAAGACCGCGGAGTTGAGCGCCGCGAAGTAGTTGTCGCCGGCGGGCACGACGCTGCCGAGGTACTTCTGCACGAGCTCGGGGTGCTCTTGGACCGCCTCGCTCATGGGGCAGAAGATGACGCCCGCCTCGGCCAGCGTGTCCTTGAAGGTGGTGGCGACGCTGACGCTGTCGAACCCGGCGTCGACGGCGACGCCGGCCAGCGCCGCGCGCTCGTGCAGCGGGATGCCGAGCTTCTCGTAGGTGGCGAGCAGCTCCGGGTCGACCTCGTCGAGGGACTGGGGGCCGTCCGCCTTCGACTTGGGCGCCGAGTAGTAGATGATGTCCTGGTAGTCGATCTTCGGGAAGTGGACGTTCTGCCACTCGGGCTCGTCCATCGTCTGCCAGAGGCGGAAGGCCTTGAGGCGCCAGTCGAGCATCCAGGCGGGCTCGCCCTTCTTCGCCGAGATGAAGCGGATGATGTCCTCGTTGATACCGGGCGGGGCGCTGTCGGCCTCGATGTCGGTGACGAAGCCGTAGCGGTACTCCTGCTGGACGAGGTCCTGGACGTTCGGGTTACTCATGCATGCTTCTCCGAACGCGCGCTCTCCCGAGGACGGGGCTTGGCGCTCTCGAGGACGTCGTGGTGGGTCTGGGCGGCGGTCTCCGCGACGCCGCGCACGAGGGCGGGCGCCTCGTCGTCGCCGTGCTCACTGCAGCTCGCGCACGCCAGCGGACCCTGGTCCGTGACGCGGCAGGGCGTGCAGCCGTCGAGGTAACGAAGGGCGGCGCCCACGTCCTGCTTCAGCGAGGACAAACGCGCGATCTGCTGGGTGAGCTCCGCGAGGCGCGCCTCGAACAGCTCACGCACGCGGGCCATGGCCTCGCGCGGCACGCCGTAGCCGGCCGCGTCCTTCACGGCGTCGTGGATGTCGTTCAGGGAGAGGCCGAGGTCCTGCAGCTGGGAGATCCAGCGCACGCGCTCGATGGCATCGGCGCCGTACAGCCGAAAGCCGCCGGCGCTGCGCTCGCCGGGCGTCAGCAGGCCCATCTCCTCGTACAGCCGCAGCGCGCGCGCGCTCTTGCCGGTCGCCTTGGCGAGGTCACCGATGCGAAGGCCTGGGGCCGGGGCGTCGGATCGCTCCCCGCGCGTCCCTCCGTCCTGGATCGTTGGCAGCGACGCCATCTCCCACCTCCTCCGCCCGGCGCCGGAGCGCTCTCGCCCCAGGGTACGCTACGGTACGACAACCTTCACCCTTACGTAAGGGTAAGGTCGGATCTAGTGGGGGGCTATAGGGGTGTCAAGGCGCGGATGCCGTTTCCGCGTGGCTTTTCGACACGTTCTTGAGCGTCTTCCGCGTCTTCCGCGTCTTCCGCGTCTGCGTTTCGGCGCCTCAGGTCCAGGGCAGGACGGCCCGGGTGCTCCAGTAGCGCTCGGGCTCCTCCAGGAGGGGCAGGACGGACATCTCGAGCTCCTCGTCCCAGCGCACGCGCTGCGCGCCGAGGTTCGCGCGCAACTGCTGGACCGTGGTCGAGCCGAGCAGCACCACGTCGCAGAACGGTCGGGCCAGCACGGCGGCGATGGCGAGCGCGTCGATGCCCACGCCCGCCTGCGTGGCCAGCACCTCGAGCAGCCGGCGGGAGCGCGCGAAGGCCGGATCCTGGTTCCGGGCGGTCAGGCGGCCGTTCGCCACGGCCTCCTTGATGATGACGACGAGGCCTTGCGCGTGCGCGAAGCGGAGCGCGTCGCCCACCGAGCGCTCGAGCAGGTTCCAGGTCGCCTGCACCGCGCCGAACAGCGGCTTGCCGCCTCGGGTGACGTCGAGCGCGCGCAGCAGCGTGTCGCGCTGTCCGGGGCCCGAGAGCGTGAGGCCGATGGTGAGGGAGCGCTCCTCGCGCAGCGCGTGCAGGCGATCGAGCACGCGCTGGTCGTCGAGGACGCCGCTCTCGAGGGTCGCCGAGTGGATCTGGTACAGCGCGAGGTGGTCTCCCAGCAGATCCTGCGACTCGCCGAGCTGGCGCTGCAGCACCGCGAGCGAGTGATCTTTCACCTCGTGCACGTCGGCCGACACGCTCCAGCCGGCGGTGTACGTGTACCCCCACTTGGAGCTGATGGTGACGTCGCCGGGAGCGACGTTGCGCGCGCGCAGCCATGAGCCCAGGAAGCGCTCGGCCTCACCGTAGCTGCGCGCGACGTCGAAGGAGCGGATGCCCGCGGCCCAGGCGGCGTCGAGGACCTCGTGGGCGCGGACCTCCAGCATCGGCAGCGAGCGGCTGCCGGCGAGGTCGTCGCCGTGCCCCAGGTTCAGGTACCCAGGTCTGCCGAGCGCCGCCAAACCAAGCGCGATCGGGGTCATGGGGAGGCCGCTGGTGCCCAGGTGCCGACGCTGCATCGTTTGCGGAGTAAGACACAGCTCGCGGCTGTGCGATAGACGGAGCACTGCAGGAGGTGCGGTTTGTCGGTCTCGGGCGACGATTGGAAGACAGGCTCTGTTTCTCCGGCGGCCGCCCGCTATGAGGCGATCGCGCTTGAGGTGTGCCGGGCGGCCGGTCAGCTCGCGCGAGGCTTCTTCGAGCGGCGGGAGGACCTCAGCGTCGAGAAGAAGGGCGTCCAGGACCTCGTCTCCCGCGCCGACCGCGAGGTCGAGGAGCTCATCGCGAGCGCCCTGCTCGAGCGCTGCCCCGGCAGCCGCGTGCTCGGCGAGGAGGGCGGCGGCGCGCGGGGGAGCGAGGACACCGCCGCCCCGCTCTGGGTCGTCGATCCGATCGACGGCACGCTCAACTTCTTGCGCGGCATCCCGCACTGGTGCGTGTCGATCGCGCTCCTGCACGAGGGGCGCGTGCGGGCCGGGGCCATCTACGATCCCATGGCCGACGAGATGTTCAGCGCCCAGGAGGGCGGCGGCGCGCGCTTGAACGGCGCCGCCATTCACTCCTCGACGACGGATCGCTTCGAGGAGGCCGTCATCGGCTTCGGCGAGTCACAGCGGGTGGCGAAGGAGCTCCCGCGCCGCGTGGTCTCTACGCTCGTCGACGCGAACGTGGAGCTGCGCAAGATGGGCGCCGGCGCCCTCAGCGCCGTGTGGGTCGCGACGGGCCGCCTCGACGCCTTCTTCGAGCTGCACCTGAACCCCTGGGACGCGCTCGCCGCCTGGCACATCGTGCAGGAGGCCGGCGGCCGGGGGAACGCGTTTCTCGACGACGACGGGCTCGCCAAGGGAAACGCGCTGCTGGTCAGCAACGCGGCGCTGTACGACAGGCTCGCGGCGTTGCTGCCGAGCACCGCCGCTCAGAGCTGAAACCTCTCGACGAGAAAGTCCGCGATGGCGTCCGCGTCGTGGTTGCCGATGACGACGTCCGCCACGGCCTTCAGGTCCGCGTGCGCGTTGCCCATGGCGACGCCGAGGCCCGCGCGCGCAAGGAGCTCTCTGTCGTTCAGGTTGTCTCCGAAGGCGATGACGTCGTCGGGCGCGATGCCCTGGTGGCGACAGAGCGCCTCGAGGCCGACCGCCTTGTTCACGCCGCTCGGCAAGAGCTCGAGGTAATCGGGCTCGGAGTTGACCAGCACGGCGCCGGCCTGCGTCGCGCGAACGGCCGCCGCGAGCGCGGGGAGCTTGGCCGGCTCGGCGATGAACAGCACCTTCACGGGCGCGTCCGTGCGTGCGCGTAGCCACTCGTCGAGCGGGCCGACCGGGATCTGCTCGACGCCGTCCTTGCGCGCGGACGCCTGCGAGACGTCGCTGACGCGCTCGATGTAGATGTCGTCGCCGAGGTAGAGGTTCGCGTGGACGTGCTGCGTGCGCGCGAGCTCGAGCGCGCGGATGGCGAGGTCGCGCCCGAGATTGTGCGCGGCGATGACCTCGCCTCGCGCGAGGTCCCAGACGAGCGCGCCGTTGAAGCACACGAGCGGCCCCGTGGGGCGCAGCGCGTCGGTGTAGGGCCGCACGGCGCGCAGCGGCCGGCCGGTGGCGAAGCCGACGCCGAGGCCGCGCGCCATGAGCCCCTGGAGGACCTGCAGCGAGCGCGCGCGGATGTTGCGCTGGCTGTCGAGCAGCGTGCCGTCGAGGTCGAAGAGCAGGAAGCGGTACGACATGGGAGGAGAGGTCTCTGGATGCGGGTGCCTACCGGACACGCAGGAGCATACGCGACGCGCACACGCCGAGGCGCGCAGAACGAGACGCATAGCGGCAGCACGACGACGACGCTGGCGAGCGCCTTGCACTTCGGAGCACACCATGAACAAGCAGCTCCACGTCGTCACACTCGGAAGCTTCGTCCTGCTGTTTGCGAGCTCCTGTGCAACGCAACATGAGCGTGGGCCGGCCATCCTCATGACGGGGCAAGGGCCTGTCGCCGAGCGCGTGCAGACGCAGGTTGGCATCGTCGACGCGAAGTTGTCCGCGGTCGAGCAGCTCTGTCGCGGCGAGGGCAAGGAAGTGGAGGGCCGCTGCTTTGGGCCGCTTCGAGAGCTCAAGAAGAAGCGCGCCTACTACCGGCAGCGCGCGCACGCGCTGCTCAAGATCGCCGACACCGGCTCACCCGAAGACGTCGCGGACTGGCACGAGCTCGAGATCGAGGTCGAGATGCTCACCCGCGAGGTGGACGAGCTCGCCGATGAGGTGAAGTACCCGCCCTCGTGACGGGTTCGTTACGCGAACGCGCCCACGACCATCGCGTTGAAGTCGAGGATGGCGCCGGTCATCATCTCGCCGCCGGGACCGAGCAGGAACGCGCAGAAGCGCGCGACGTCCGCCGGCCGTTGGATGCGACCGAACGGTGCTCCCTCGTCGGCGTGCTTTAGCCAATCGGCCGGCTTGCCTTCTTTGAGCTGCACCTCGTGCTCGGCGTCGGTGGCGCACCAGCCCATGTTGACGCCGTAGACGCGAATTCCGTCGTCACGCAGCGCGAAGGCCGCGTTCTTCGTCAGCGTCGCGAGCGCCCCCTTGGACGCGCTGTAGGGCGTGATGAAGGGCTGCCCGCCATGGGCCGAGATGCTGAGCACGTTGATGACGCGCCCGCCGCGCCCTTCCCGTCGCATGACCCGCGCGGCCTCCTGCAAGAGGAAGAAAGGCGCCTTCACGTTCAGGTCGAAGATGCGATCCCACAGCGCCTCGTCGGTGCTGTCGACGCTGCCGCGCTCGGTGCTGGCGGCCGCGTTCACGAGCCCGTCGAGACGGCCGAACCTCTCGTCGGCGGCGCGCACGACACGGCGGCACGACTCCACCTCGAGCAGATCGGCGCTGACGAAGAGCGGCTCGGCGCCGAGCGCGCGGATCTCGCCGGCGACCTTACGGCCCTTCTCCTCATTGCGCCCGCAGAGCACGACGCCCTTCGCGCCGAGCGCGGCGCAGGTGCGCGCGATCTCGGCGCCGAGGCCCTGCGTGGAGCCGGTGACGAGCTGCACCGTGCCCGAGAGCGCGTCGGGGGCGAGCCCGTGGGCACCTGCCGGTTGGGTCATCGTCGTCGTCATGGCTGCGCTCCGAGGTCGAGCGCGACGGCGGCCCGCTTCGCCAGCGACTCGTTCGCGGCGTTGGCAAGCAGGAGCGCGCGGCGGCCGTCCTCGCCCGTGACCGGCGCGGCGGCCGTGCCCTCGAGGACGTCGAGGAAGGCGTCGAGCTCGGCGCGGTAGGCGTCGGCGTAGCGCTCGAGGAAGAAGAAGGGCGGCTTGTCTTCGGAGACGTCCGCCTTGTTCGCGCGCCGCACCGTGGTCGGGCGCGGGTTGTCGGCCAGCAACATGCCCTCGGAGCCGAGCGCCTCGATGCGCTGGTCATAGCCGTAAGCGGCGCGCCGGCTGTTGTCGATGGTGCACAGGCGGCCGCTCGCGGTCTTCAGCACCACGACGGCGGTGTCGACGTCACCGAGCTCGCCGATGGCGGGATCGACCAGGCAGCTAGCGCTCGCGTACAGCTCCACGGGCTCCTCGCCGAGCAGCCAGCGCGCGGTGTCGAAGTCGTGGATCA
>CAYLZW010000338.1:0-5967 GCA_964388085.1 uncultured Myxococcales bacterium
TACGGATCACGACGCCACCAGTCGAGCCCGATCTCTTGCGCCTTGTCGATGGAGCACACGACCAGCCGCACGCGGATCGTCAGCAGCTCTACCTCGGCGACGGAGACCTTGATGTCGCCGGCCACCACGAGGCCCTTGTCGAGCACGCGATCGAGCACATCGACGAGGCTGGTGCTGTTCTGACGGCGAGGCTGCAGATCAGAAGACATGGGGTCTCCGTTGTCGCACAACGGCGGCCGCCTCACGAGCCCGAGGCACAAGAATTCGTCGCTTGGTTCGCGGGAGCGTCACGCGCGCGGTGGCTCGCTCGACTCGCGCAAGCGAAGCACGATTGGCGACCACCACCACGCGCGGCGAACGCTGACGACGTCAATGCAATCTTTGCGTGCCACGCGGTGCAATATCTGCCGCCGATCGGCTGGTGCGCACGGACCAGGGATCAAGCCGCGACCGGCGCGAACGCGTACACGGGCCACGGCCCAGTGGCGGCGATCTTGGCTCCCGTGCGCGCACGCTCCTTCTCGAGCGCCCTCGCCCACTCGTCCACGAGCGCCTTCGGGACGAGGTGATACAGCGACGCGAAGGGCGCCTCGCCCTCGTGAAGGCGCACCTTCTCTGCCCGCACCGTCGAGGACAACGCGCGACGAAGGTCCTGCACCGACGGGGGCAAGTGCGCCGCGCTCGTCGCGAGGCCCTCGTCGCTCGCGAAGGCGGGGGCGCTGTCGTGGCCGGCGGCGACGGCACCGTCGACGCCGATGCGCAGGGTCATCTGCACGCAGCCGTCAATGAGGGCGAGCGCCTCGCGCAACATGGGCGCGCGCGTTCGTAGATCCGCGGCGATGGCGTCCTCTTTGGCGAGCTGCCCGAAGCGCGCGGGCAAGGCCGCCTGCGTCGCGGCCAGGCGCGTCACCACCTCGTGGTGCGCGACGAGCCGATCGCGTGTCGACTCCGGTGGGCCGTCCGCCTCTCCGACGACGGCGTACAGCTCGGCCGCGTGGATCACGAACAGCGGCTCGGCACGGACGCCGCGCATGCCGGCGAGCGACGGAGGTCGGGCGACGATGGCGTACAGGTAGAGCACTTCAGCGGTCCTCCTCGAGATTCAGCGGCGAGCTCGCGAGCACGGCTCGCACGCCGTCGGTGATGTCTTGCGGCAGACAGGGCTTCACGATGACCTCTTGGCAGCCGGCGTCGAGCGCGCGTCGCCTGTCGTCGTCGAGCGCGTGCGCCGTCAGCGCGATGACCGGCGTCGCGTGCAGATGCGGATCCCGGCGGAGCCGCCGCGTCACCTCGGTGCCGTCGAGCCCCGGCAGCGAGAGATCCATCAAGATGATGTCCGGGCGCCACTCGCGCGCGCGCCTCAGCGCCTCCGGTCCCGTCGCGGCCTCGACGACGGCGTAGCCGTCGAGCGCCAGAATGTCGCGCACGATGGCGCGCCCGTCCGGGTAGTCGTCGACGACCAAGACCAGCGGCGCTCGCTTATGCACAGCCTCAGCGATCATGCTCGCTCCCTCCGCGTGGAGAGGAAGTTCTACACACTGACGACGTGCCTTGGGGGGCGCAATCGCTTGCAGCCGAGAGCAAAATTCGCGCAGCGCCGCGCGACGCGGAGCGAAGAGCTCGCGCTGCGCTCGCGTCGCGGACGGCGAGGTCGGTGCTCAGCCAAAGTGTGCCGCGGACGTGGCGTCACCCGCGGCGCGGTCGTCGTCACTCCAACAACAGCACGAGATCGTCACGGTGCACGAGCTCCTCGGGCAAGAGCTCGCCGAGCGCGAGCCGCGCGTCGCTGCTCTTCTTCCCCGCCACCTTGCGCGCGCGCGTGGCGTCGAGGGTGACGAGCCCGCGCGCGAACACGGCGCCGTCCGACGCCGCCGCGATGTCGACGCACTCTCCCTCGGAGAAGCGGCCGCTCACCTCGCGCACGCCGGCGAACAGCAGGCTCGCGTTGCGCCGCAGCGCTTCCACCGCGCCGTCGTCGACGAGCAGGGTGCCCGCCGGCCGAAGCGTGTGCGCGATCCAGCGCTTGCGCGCGCGCGCCGGTGTCTCCGGCGGCGTCGCGAACACGCTGCCCACGTCGTCACCGCGCAGCGCGGCCGCCAAGACACCCGCGCGGCCGCCCGGCGCGATCACGGTGACGGCGCCGTGTCGTCGTGCCACCTCGGCCGCGCGCAGCTTGGTGGCCATGCCGCCGGTGCCGAGCTTCGAGGGCTTCCCCGCCAGCTTCTCCGCCGCGCCCACGTCCTCGATGAAGGGCACCCGCGTGGCCGAGGGATCGCGCGCGGGGTCGCCGCTCATCAGCCCATCCGCGCTCGTGAGCAACACCACCGCGGCGGCGTCGACGAGCCCGCACACCTCGGCGGCCAGCAGGTCGTTGTCGCCGAGCTTGATCTCCTCGACCGAGACCGTGTCGTTCTCGTTCACGATGGGCAGCACGCCGGCCTCGAGCAAGCGAGCGAGCGCCGAGCGCGCGTTCAGGTAGCGTCGTCGATCGGCCAGGTCCGCGTGCGTGAGCAGCACCTGCGCACAGGGCCGCTCATGAACGCCTTCGAGCACGTCCATCCAGCGCCGCATCAAGCGCGACTGCCCCGCCGCCGCCGCCGCCTGCAGGCCGACGAGATCGCGAGGGCGCGCGCGGAGGCCGAGGGGCTCGAGGCCGAGCGCGATGGCCCCGCTCGTGACGAGGACGACCTGACGTTGCGCGCCGACCAGCGCGGCGATGTCGTCGGCGACGCGCCCGAACGTGCCGGGGTCGCTGGCGAGCAATTGCGAACCGACCTTGACGACGACCCGGCGCGCGCGGCTGAGCGCACGGCGGGCCAGGGCCTCGCTCACGGAGCGTCCGCCGCTTCAGGCTCCGCTCCGCCTCCCGACGGCGCCGCGCCCTCCGCGCCTTCCTTGGGCAGCGGCGCGACCAGCCCCTCCTGCTCGAGGAACGCGCGCGGCTTCACCGGCCACTTCTTGCGCACGACCTCCTCGATGGCGTCCTTCGGGACGACGATCTCGTGCTGCTTGCCCACGGCGCTGACCTCGTGCCGCAGCTTCACGCGCAGCACCGCGGGCGGCTGTTGGTCGCCGACGACGAGGCGGCCATCGAAGCTGACCTTGAGCAGCGCGCCGGTCTCCTGGTCGACGAGCAGCTCGCCCTCACCGCCGCCCGGCTTGGCCTTCTTCCGCCAGGTACGCACGCGCTCGGAGACCCACGCCTGCATCTCCCGCTCCGAGACCACGGGGCCCGCGTCGGGCACGCCGCCGTCGTCTTCATCGCCCTCCACGCGCGGCGGCCCCTTGGCAGCGCTCGCGAGCGAGCGCGCGGCGGCCTCCTCGTTGGGGACGTGCAGCGCGTAGCGCACGGCGGTGCGTCCCTTGTGCGTCGTCGTGCCGCGCGCCTCGAGGGTGAGCGCGTGCGCGAACAGGTCGTAGAAGGAGCGCCAGATGCCCGCCCCGTCCTCGCGCAGCTCGTTGCGCTCGCCGACGGGATCGCGGCTCGCGCGCCACTTGCCGTTGTTGTTCTTCAAGAACAGCACGCCGTTCGCGAACACGAGCTCCTGCGTGCTGCCGTCGCTCGTCGTCGTCGACACCGAGAAGTCGCCCGTCTCCGACTGCACGATGGAGACGTCCTCGCCCGACTTCACCTTGAGGTCGCTGCGCTCGAAGCTGAGGTCTCCCTGGGTCACGAGCTTCAAGGAGCCGAGGCGGCGTGCCACCTCCGCGAACGTCATGCGGTTCACGCGATCCCGGACCGCGCGGTCGTCGGCGAGCTCGCCGCTCGGGATGACCTCCTGGCTACGTCCGATGAGGGGGTCAGGAGGCTCGGGCTTACTGAGGCGCTCTTTGGCTGCCTCGTTCTCCTCGCTCTTGCAGCCCGTGACGGCCAGCGGAGTCAGGGCGACGACGACGGCGAACAGCAGCGGAGCACGACGGCAGAACATGTCACGATCCAAGGGGTCAGGGGTTTCCGAACACGACCTGGCTCTCGAGGGTGGCGCTCTGCGGTGGCGTCAGCAGGTAGCCGGTCACCGCGGCCGCCGCGCCGCCGGCGAGGAGGGCTCCCGCGCCAGCGGCGACTCCTACCCACAACCACGGCCCCGCGCCTGGCTCTTCCTCTCCCCCCGCGCCGGCGCCGCCGCTCACGCTCCCCTGCGATCCGACGGCCGGATCCGGCAGCGCGGCCAGCTCCGGCCCGGTCAGCGAGCGCTCGAGCACGACGCCGCCGCTCGCGTCGAGCGCGACGAGCGCGACGGCGACCTCGGCCGGCAGCTCGAGCTCCATGCGCTCAGCGGCCTTGAGGCTCGGCCCGCGCTCCCCCTCGTCGTCTTGCCAGGTGATCTTGTCGATGAGGCCGGCGGCGTCTTTGAGCGCGATCCGAACGATCCGGTTCTTGCCCTCGCTGCGGTCCTCTTCGATGACCAGCTCGAGCGGCTTCTTGCCGAGCCAGAAACCCTTGGCCTCGAGGTAGGATGAGGTAAAGCGCGGGCTCAGCCCCTTCGGCAGCTCGGCGTCCGGCTGGATGGCGACCATCTTGACGAACGCCTCCCGCGCGGCGTCGGTGTCGCCGACGGCGGCCTGACACAGACCCAACAGGCGGTAGGCGTCCACGCGCTCGGGGAGCGTCGCTGGGTCCTCGAGGGCCTCCGCCGCCTGGGTCCGACACACCTCGTAGGCCAGATCCGCATAGGCCTTGCGCGCTGCGTCGAGCGCGGCGGCCTCGGCCCGCAAGGGGACCAGCACGACGACAGAGGTACACAGGAGACTGGAAAGCAGACGAAAGCGCGTCATCGTGCGAGACCTTAGCGAAGGGCGGACGGGAGCCGAAGAACGATATCCTGCCTCGACCGTTTGGGTGCAGGTGACGAGATCGCCCGGCTCTCAGAGCCCGGCCGCCGCGTGGGGATGTAGCGCTTTGCAGAAAGCGGAAGTCGAACGCCTGCTGATGAAGCCGACCGCGCGCAAGCGGCTCGGCAAGTACGTGCTGCTCGGCCGGCTCGGCCACGGCGGCATGGGGAAGATCTACCTCGCGTTCGCGCCCGGCCCCGGCGGCATCGAGAAGCTCCTCGTCATCAAGCGCCTGCACAGCCACCTGACGAGCGATCCGGTGCTGGTCGCGAACTTCCTCGACGAGGCGCGCCTGTCGATGGTGCTGCAGCACCCGAACATCGTGCACACCTACGACGTGGGCGAGGTGGACGGCCGCTACTTCATCGTCATGGAGTACATCGACGGACAGAACCTCGGCGTGCTGCTGCGCACCGCCAAGCGCTCGGGCAACTACCCGGACGGGACGCTCTGGTCCGGCCTCTTCCTCGGCGTGCTCGACGCGCTGCACGCCGCGCACACCGCCAAGGACGCGCGCGGGCGTGAGCTGCACATCATCCACCGCGACGTCAGCCCCCAGAACGTGCTGGTCACCTACGACGGCCAGGCGCAGCTCGTTGACTTCGGCATCGCCAAGGCGGCGCTGCGCATCAGCGAGACCGACGCGGGCGTGCTCAAGGGCAAGTACTCCTACATGAGCCCCGAGCAGTGTCAGTCGCAGCCGCTCGACCCGCGCTCGGACGTGTTCAGCGCCGGCATCGTGTTCTGGGAGATGCTCGCCGGCCGCCGGCTCTACAAGGCCGACAGCATCGTCAAGAGCGTCGAGCGCATCATGACGGAGCCGCCCATCCCGCCGCAGCGGGTGAACCCCGAGTGCGACGCCGAGCTCTCGAAGGTGGTGCTGAAGGCCCTGCAGAAGAAGCCCGGCGACCGCTACTCGTCGGCGGAGGAGTTCCGCTACGCCATCGACGAGGCGTTGCACCGCGGCCGGCACTTCCGCCAGACCGAGGTGCGCGATCTGATGGATCGGCTCTTCAAGGACGTGCGCGAGCGCCAGCAGAAGCTTCTCGAGGCCTGCCTGTCCGGCGTCGCCGAGGCGGTCGACGACGACAACGTGCGCGGCTCGATGAACGACTCGGACTCGCACGTGCCGGT
>CAYLZW010000339.1:0-5959 GCA_964388085.1 uncultured Myxococcales bacterium
CAGGCCAACCACCTCGGCGTCACCCTCGAGGCGGACATCATCAAGCAGAAGCTGCCCGAGACGAACGCCGCCGGCTTCAAGGCGCTCAAGTTCGGCAAGACGAACGCGAAGGTCTACGAGGAGCTCTCGAGCGACAACCCCATCGACATGACGCGCTACCAGCTGGCGAACTGCTACATGGGGCGCGCCGGCCTCATCAACTCGGGCGGCGCCTCGGGCAAGAACGACCTGCAGGACGCCGTGCGCACCGCGGTCATCAACAAGCGCGCGGGCGGCACCGGGCTCATCTCCGGCCGCAAGGCGTTCCAGCGTCCCATGAAGGAGGGCGTCGAGATCCTGAACGCCATCCAGGACGTCTATCTCGCCAAGCAGATCGACCTCGCTTGATGACTCGCGCGCGTGCGCTCACACGGCGGGCGCCTTCCCGCCGGCCGGCAGCTCGAGCTGCGCGTAGGACGCCGCCTGCTCGTGCGAGTAGCTCGAGCAGCGGTAGGCGAAATACTTCGTGAGCGCCTCGAGGGCGGCGCCGCCCGCCAGCATCTTCTCGGTGAACTGGCGCGCCTCCGTCGTGTAGCTCTTGCTGTAGCTCTTCAGCTTCTCCTCGATGGCGAGGTGCGCGCGCGGGACGTCGAACGCGAGCCGCGGCACGGTGACGCCGCCCGCGTCGATGCCGTAGCGCTTCAACATGGCCGCGACGTCGCCGTCCTTGCAGTGGCCGATGGAGCCCATGAGCTGCAGCGGATCGGCCCCCTGCTTGGCGAGGGCGAGGATGGCGTCGCCCATCTTTGGGTCCCACACGAAGCCGGCGTGCGCGGCCATCTTCGCCGCGCTCGAGGCGATCAAGGGCAGGTCTGGCCCGACGACAGGCAGGCTCAGGGCAGCTGTGGCGGTGCCGCTCCACTTCAGCAGCGAGGTCACCTGCGCGTCGTCGCCGAGCGCCTGGACGACGCTGCTGGCGGTCTGGATGCTGACGCCGCCCTCGAGGAGCGCGCTCAGGAACGTGCTCACGGCCGGCGTCACCTCGACATACCGCTGCCGCAGCGCTTCCTCGAGCTCGCGCACGGCCGCCGGCTCTGCCGTAAGCGGCGGCAGCGCCACGCCGCTCTTCAGGAGCCCAGCCTTCTTGAGGGAGTCCGGCAGCGAGTGGAAGCGGAGGTCGTTCGTGACGTCGAGCAGCGTGCGCCACTCGCCCTCCTGCGCCACCAGGTCGCGCATGAGCTGCCGCAGCGCCGGCGTGTAGGCGAGACCGCCCGCCGAGATCGCGCTCCCGAGCTGCTCGTCGAGCTTGCCCCACTCCGGCGCGAGCTTCGGCGCGGGGACGCCGAGCTTCTTGGCGTGCGCCTCGAGGTGCTTCGGCAGGGACTTGAGGTCGCCCAGGTTGCGCGTGAACGCGCGCGCCTCGGCGACGGGGAGCCTCGCGGCGATGGCGTCGAGCAGCTGACTCAGCTCGGCTGTCCGCGCGATCGCGCGGCTCTCGAGCACCGTGGTCACGGCCTCGTCGAATTGCTTCTTGTCGATGGCCAGCGAGGGCGCCTTGCCGGCCTTCTTCTCGATCGTCTCGAACGCGTTCGTTTGCCCCCAGGCGAGGTTCTGCAGCGCGCCGCGGATCTCCTTCGGGCTCACGCCCGCCGCGGCCGCCTTCTCGAGGTAGGCGACCAGCACGCCCTGCTGCTCTTTGTCGATCCAGCCCTGCTCGAAGGTCGCGGGCAGCTCGCCCACGATCTTGGCGAGGCTGGCCGTGAGCTTCGGCGGCGGCGTGCCGAGCTTCTTCGCGAGCGCCGCGAGCTTCGCCGCGGGATCGTCCCACTTCAGGTTCGAGAGCGTCTGCTTGAGCGTCGCCGGCGGCACCTTGTCGACGTCGAAGGCGTGCACGAAGGCCTGGATGTCATCGCCCGCCTGGAGGTCGACCTCGGTGAGCGCCGCCTCGAGGCGCCGCCTCAGCGCGGCCTCGTCGTAGCGGAGCTTGGGCAGCTCGACCTTGCTCGCCGTGGCCACCGTCTCGAGCACGCTGGCGATGCCGCGGTAGCCGACGTTCGACACGTTGGCCGAGAGCGCGTCGAGGCCCTCCCGGCTCGCGAAGGCCTCGCTCGCCCAGGTCGCGAGCTCGGGGCTGAACGCGAGCCCGCTGTCGTCGAGGTGGCCCTGGATGAGCCGCGTGGCGCGCTCGGCGCTGAGCTCGACCATGTACTCGCGCACGACGACGACGTCCTCGATGGGGCGGCCGCCGATGTCGACGATGCCGCGCTCCTTCAGCGCGTCGAGCAGCTTCTGCCGCTTGTCCTCGCTCTGCGTGTAGACCGCCTGCAGGTCGTCGGTGGACAGGCCCGTGCGAAACATCACCTCGTTCGACGTCGCGAAGCGGCCGTTCGCGCGCAGCGACTCGAGCAGCGCCGCGCCGTACTTGCGCGCGCCGAAGAGGTTGTCGTCCTTCATGTTGCCGTAGCGGTCCGAGTTGTACGCGAACCAGTCGGTGCGCCCGAGCACCTCGGGCTTGAAGGCGACCTGATAGTCGCCCGCGAAGGGCGCGCTCTTCAGCTTCACGCCCGCGGCGTCGTCGGTGACCATGCGCGTGAACACGTTGGCGGCGCCGCCGGTCTTGAAGTCCTGCCAGGTGGAAGCGCCCGCCACGATGATGCCGCGCGCGAGGCGCTCCTGGCTCGACATGATGCCGCCGCTCGCGAGGATGCCGAGCGTCCCCTCGAGCGTGCCCACGCCGGCGAACACGTACTGCGCGCCGAGCTCCTTGTACTTCTCGGCGGCCGCGGGCAGCACGGTGGTGACGTAGCCGGGGAAGACCTCCTTCAGCTCGGCGTGCTTGAGCGCCGCCGGCTCGATGCCCGAGGCGGTGAGCATCTCGACGCTGCGGCTCAGCTTCAGCTCGGCGCCGCCGCTGCCGAGCTCGTCCACCTTGGCCGGCGCCGACTGCCACATGAGGCGCGCCACGGTGGCCTTCAGCCGGCTCGCGGGATCGGACGGCGCGAGCGCGTCCGCGAGGCCGGTCTTGTCGAGCAGCTCGCCGAGCCGCGCGGCCACCTCGGCGTCGTCCGCGCCATAGACGGTCAGGCGCGTCATACCGTAGGAGCTGTAGGGCACGTCGGTGCCGAGCGCGTCGACGGCGTAGTGCTCCCCGGCGAGCACGAGCGCCTTGCCCTCGAGGTTCACGACGTGCTCGCTGCTGAGCGTGCCGCGCTTGGCCGCGTCGAAGACACCGCCGCCCTTCTTGCGGACCACGCGCCCTTCGTCGTCGACCTCGCTCGGGAAGAGCTGGTAGCGGGACTCCTTGGCGCCGAGCTTCGTGAGCGCGTCCTTGAGCGCGCGGATGTCCGCTTCGTTGCGCAGCGAGAACGTCAGCTCATAGCCTTCGCCGCGCTCGGGATCGACGATGCGCTTCAGGTTCATGCGCTGCGCGCTCAGCTTGTCGGCGTCGAGCTGGAACACGGCGCCCACCGCGCCGCGCGTGTTGATGCGCGAGAGCTCGTCCAGCGGGAGCGCGGTGGCGACGTTCTTCGCCTGCAAGAGCGAGCCGGCCAGCGAGACCGCGTGCAATTGCGCGAGCAGGCCGTCGAGGTCCGCCTGCGCGAGGCCGTGCCCCTTGCCGCTGGCCGCCAGGATCGCGCCCACGTCGACGCCGCCCGCCTCGAGCGCCTTTCGGTGCGGCACCACGAGGGCGGCGAGCTCCGCGTAGTCGGCGGAGGTGAGGCCGGTGCCGCTCCCCGCCCGCTGCAGGAAGCGCTCGTAGAGCTTCTCGAGCCGGACCGCCTTTTGCCCGACGCCGCGCGCGGCGAGCTGCATGGCGAGGTGGTTCCCGGCGACCGGCGTGCTCGACAGCGTCTTGCGCGCAAGGACGTCGCCGCCCGTCGCGGCCGCGATGGCGTTCTTCTCCGCGAGCGTGTGCAGCGCGGGAGCGCCCGCGTTCGCGGCGGGGGCGGCCTGATCGCTCGCCGCGGCTCCCTTGGCGGAGGGCGCGCTCGTCGTCGCTGGCGTGCCCGCGGCGGGGGTGGCGCCGCTGACCGGCTTCGGGATCAGCGGGCTCGGCTGGTTGATCTTGACGGGCACGCGCCCTCCACCCTCTCGCGGCGCCCTGGGCGCGGCTCGGCTCTCCCCTTAGCTAGCGCCGAGCGCCGCAACTTGGCCAAAAGAACGACCTTTTGCGCCATCTCGGGCGATCCGTGGCCGGGCCGCGGCCTCAGAAGCTCCGCTCCGTGACGAAGAAGGCGTGCATCGCCGCCTCGTCGGGGAAGTCGAGGCCACCCTCGACCTGCTCGCGCAGATCGCGCCGATACTCGTCGAGGCCGAGCACGGAGAACTCGTAGCGAACGGCCTCGGGGGTCTCCCAGACGAACCCGCGCGGCGAGCTCTCGAGGAGCCGGCCGGGCTTCACGCGCCCGCGCACGGTGTCGAACCAGCGCAGCTCGTCCTCGAACAGGTGCGGCTTCAGGGCCAGGGACACCGTCGGATCGGTCGAGCGCACGCGGTAGACGACATCGTCGCGCAGGGCGGCGGCGGAGGGTTCGGTGCCGGTCATGACCCGCCGAGTCTCGGGTAGAGCGCGCGCGTTCCGCAAGCGGGCTCGGCGCGCGGCGGACGACGGCGCGGCTCAGCTCGGCGTGCGCACGACCTCGACGCTGCCGACGACGCTCGAGGGCTCGCCCGTCTGCCAGTCGGTAAAGCTCGCCTCATAATCGAGGATGAGCACGTCGGGGTCGCTCGGGTGGGCGCTGACGTCGACGATGGTCTTGTCTGCTACCTGATCGAAGGTCCAGGCGTTCTCCTCCTCGCCCGCGCAGCCGACGACGTAGGCGAACAGCGCGTCGCTCGCGCCGCTCGGCGCGTAGATGTCGTACTCGAGGTGCGCGCCCGGGTGCAGGTCGGGGTGGTTCAGGCCGCCCTCGAGCTCGACGATGGTCATGGCGGCGCCGTCTCGCCCGAAGCCGACGGTGTAGATCGAGGCGAAGCTCGGCTCCCCCCAGCCGCTGGTGTCGTAGTCGGCGTCCGGAACGAGACCCGACACGGTGCCCACGGAGCCGGTGAGCTCGCCGTTTTGAACCGGCAACTGTCCCACGAGGGGGCGATAGTCGCTCGAAGGGGGCGCCGGCGTGCGCGGATCATCGACTGGCGTCATCTCGTCTCGGGACAGGAGGTTGGCCGCGTTCGGGGACAGCTCCCGCTCGCTCATGCAGCCGGCCGTGAGGCTTCCGAGCAACAGAATGGACAGCAGCGTGTTCTTCATCGACGTCCCCCGCTCGTGTGCGCGCCGTACCTGGTGATCTCAGCTTAGAAGACGGGCGGTGCTGCTGTACAGAAGTGGGGCACAACCTGTGTCGCGCGATATGTCTCAACCTGCCTACTTGTGGGGCGGACCTGGGGAGAAGGGAGTGTCTCGCATACACCGTCTGCGCGGCCGAGCGCGGGGGCTCCTTCGAGCGCTGGTGTTTGCTCGCGCGCGCGCGCGGGGATCGGCATTCTCCCGGCATGGGGCTGCTCGATCGCTGGCTGAACCGCTTTCTCACGCCGGATGACGACGAAACGGACGAGGCCGCGGACGAGCGTCCGCCGGCGGGCGTGGCCGACGTCGCTGCCGTCTTTGCCGAGCCCGCGCGGACACGGCAAGGGCCCGAGGACACGAGCGATCGCGCCCTGCGCTTGGCCAGGGCCCGCCTCACGCTCGACGAGGGCGGGCGCCGCTACGCGGAGGGGGCGGACTTCCTCGCCGAGCTGAGCGGCCTCGACGCCGCCGGTCGCTCTCGCGCCGCGGACGCGCTGCTCGCCGACGCCCTGCTCGTGACGCCGTCCCTGGCGCTCCGGCGCCGGCTCGCCGAGCGCCTCTTGCACCGCGGGGAGCGGGCGGAGGCGCGCGCGCTGCTCGAGCCCCTGAGCGCCCACGAGGAGCACGCCGCCTTCGCCTTCACCGCGCTCGGGGAGCTGTACGAGCTCGAGGGCGACGTCGAGGCCGCCGCCG
>CAYLZW010000340.1:0-5955 GCA_964388085.1 uncultured Myxococcales bacterium
CTGACAGGTTTCCCGAGGCCCTCACGTTCGACGACGTCTCCCTCGTGCCGCGCCACTCCGAGGTGTTGCCGCACGAGGTGGACACGACGACGACGCTCGGCCGCGGCGTGGTGCTGAAGGTGCCGATGCTGTCCGCCGCCATGGACACCGTCACCGAGGCGGAGACCGCCATCGCCATGGCGCAGGCCGGCGGGCTCGGCGTGCTGCACAAGAACATGCCGCCGGCCGCGCAGGCCGACATGGTGAAGCGCGTCAAGAAGTACGAGGCCGGCGTCGTGCGCGACCCGTTCACGCTGCCGCCGAACGCGCCCGTGGCCGAGGCCTTCGCGCTCATGGAGCGCCACGGCGTCAGCGGCTTCCCCGTCGTCGAGGGGGACCGCCTCGTCGGCATCGTCACCCAGCGCGATCTCCGCCTCGCGAGCGATCGCGCGGCGCCGGTGTCGACGCTGATGACCAAAGAGCTGGTCACCGCCGGCGACGACGTCTCGCGCGAGGAGAGCCTGCGCCTCCTGCACGAGCACCGCATCGAGAAGCTGCTGCTCGTCGACCAGAGCGGACGGCTGCGCGGCCTCATCACCATCAAGGACCTGCAGAACGTCGACGACTACCCGAACGCGGCGCGCGACAGCCTCGGGCGCCTGCTCACCGCGGCAGCCGTCGGGCCCGGCGCGGATCTCGTGGCGCGTGCGGAGGCGCTGGTCGGCGCCGGGGTCGACGTCATCGTCGTCGACACCGCGCACGGCCACTCGAAGGGCGTGCTCGACGCCGTGCGCTGGCTGCGCAAGTCCTGGCCCGAGGTCGTCATCGTGGCGGGCAACATCGCCTCGGCGGAGGCGGCGCAGGACCTCGCCGCGGCCGGCGCCGACTGCGTGAAGGTGGGCATCGGCCCGGGCTCCATCTGCACCACGCGCGTCGTCGCCGGCGTCGGTGTCCCGCAGATCAGCGCCGTCATGGAGGTGAGCGCGGCCGCCCGCAAGCTCGGCCTCACCAGCATCGCCGACGGCGGCGTCAAGTACTCCGGTGACGTCGTCAAGGCGCTCGCCGCCGGCGCCGACATGGTGATGGTCGGCTCCCTGCTCGCGGGGACGCACGAGGCGCCGGGCGAGGTCGTGCTCTTCCAGGGGCGCTCGTTCAAGGTCTACCGCGGCATGGGCAGCCTCGGCGCCATGGAGCAAGGCAGCGCCGACCGCTACGGCCAGGCGGGCGTGAACGACACGCGCAAGCTCGTCCCCGAAGGCATCGAGGGCCGCGTCCCCTACCGCGGTCCCCTCGCGGCCACCCTCTACCAGCTCGCCGGCGGCCTCCGCTCCGGCATGGGGTACCTCGGGGCGCCGACCCTGAAGGACCTGCGCGAGCGCGCGCGCTTCGTGCGGGTCACGGCCGCGGGCCTCCGGGAGAGCCACGTGCACGACGTCATCATCACGAAGGAAGCGCCGAACTACCGGGCGGATTGACGCGCTCGCGCCGTGCGCGGCCTTTGCGTGAAAGAGGCCACGGACCCCGCCGTGACGCGGATCTCCACCGCCCGGAACAATCGCCCCAGGGCCGCTGTCATACTGGACCGGCATGGTCAGCCACGCGGCCCCCGACGCTCCTGTCCTGCGCCTCACGGTGCTGTGGCGGCAGGTCGTGGTCGACTCGTTCGCCGTCCGCATCGGGCAGGTGGCGACGCAGGAGCTTCGTGGCGGCGGCAGCCTGAAGGCCGAGTGGGACGCGGGCGACGGGCTGCTGGTCCTCACGCTCGACGGCGCTGACATCGTCGAGGTCGCCCCCGGGGGCGAGGCCGAGCTCGGCGGCTTTTGGGTCCGCTGCCGGTACGACGAGATCCAGCCGCGAGCGATCCGGCCGCTGTTCTTCGACGGCCGCTGGGTGCACGCGCTGGTGGCCGCGGCGGCGTTCCAGTTCTGCCTCGTCAGCGCGCTCCTGCTCGCGCCCGCGCCGGTCCGCGATCCGGAGCCGGGTGCCGGCCTCACCATGGCGGACGTCGAGCGCTTCCTGGCCGTCCCCGCCGGGGGAGCGCCGCGCGAGGGGAGGGCGACCTTCGCGCCGACGGGAGAGCGCCCGCTCGAGGGCGAGCGCATCTCGCACGAGCGGCCGCCGCTCGAGGTCGCGGCACACGACGTCCCGACCGTCACCTGGAGCACGACGCCCGCGTTTCTCACGGACTCCCTGACGACGCTGCTCGGCGACCGGGGCGCCCGCAGCGAGCTCGCGCGCACCCTCGGCGAGGACGCCCTCGCCACCGCCCGCAGCGAGCAGGCCTCGGCCGGCGTCGGCGGGCTGCTCAGCCCCCGGCCGCTCATCGAGCCGGGCGCCGGCAACGGCACCGTGGGCATCGGCGAGTCCCAGACGCAGAAGATCCTCGACGCCAACGACCGCCGCCTGGAGAAGAAGCTGGAGGCGAAGGCGAAGCCGCGGTTGAAGCGCCCGCTGCCGAAACAGCAGCGGCTCTTCCCGGTGCAGACGACGAGCGTGCCCGAAGGCGACGTCAACGCCGGCGAGAACATCGACCCCATCGTGAAGGACTTCCTCGCCCTCAGGGTGCGCGAGCACAAAAACAGCATCCGCTACTGCTACGAGACCTTCGGCCTGGCGGCGGATCCGACGCGGAGCGGCCGGCTCGTCCTCGAGCTCACCCTGCTGCCGAACGGGCACGTCACCGACGTCGAGGCCACCGTCGATGGCCGCGGGCTCGATCCCGTGGCCACCTGCGTCGAGGAGCAGGCCAGCCAGTGGTTCCTCGGCGACGTGCTGCCCGACAAAGCGAAGCGCCTGCGCTTCCCCTTCACCCTCTGTCCGAAGAGCACGTCGCGCCACGTGGTGTTCTGCACGGAGCCCTGACCTGTCGCTCGCGCGAGCGCGACGCGATCGGCCCTCGGGAGATTCCCTTTCCGTGCGCCCCTGACGACGTTAAGTCATCGGTTCTTCTCGGCGCGAAGGCGTCAGGGGCAACTGCATGACCGAGCGCAACGGCCGCGTCCTCATCCTCGACTTCGGCAGCCAGACGACGCAGCTCATCGCCCGCCGCGTGCGCGAGCTCGCCGTGTATTGCGAGATCCTGCCGTGCACGGCGAGCGCCGAGCGCATCCGCGCGTTCGATCCGGGCGCCGTCATCCTCTCCGGCGGCCCCGCGAGCGTACACGGCGTCTCCCCGCCCAAGGCCGACGACGCCGTCTGGGAGCTCGACGTGCCCGTGCTCGGCATCTGCTACGGCATGCAGCTCATGGTCGAGCGCGCGGGCGGCCGCGTCCGTCCGGCCGAGAAGCGCGAGTTCGGCCACGCGCTCCTGCGCCACCAAAAGCCCACGGCGCTCCTCGACGGCATCAGCGATCCCTCGACCGTGTGGATGAGCCACGGCGACCAGGTCGAAGCGCTGCCGAGCACGTTCGAGCGCGTGGCCTCGTCCGAGACCTGTCCCGAGGCCGTCGTGCAGTCCACCGAGCGCTCGTGGTGCGGCGTGCAATTCCATCCGGAGGTCGTCCACACCAAAGAGGGGACGCGCTTTCTCGGCAACTTCCTCTTCGGCATGGCGGGGCTCGAGGCGGACTGGCGCATGGGCTCCTACGTCGACGAGAAGACCGCGGCCATCCGCCAGCAGGTCGGCGACGGGCACGTCATCATGGGCCTCAGCGGCGGGGTCGACTCCTCGGTGGCGGCGGCGCTCATCCACCGCGCCATCGGCGATCAATTGCACTGCGTGTACGTCGACCACGGGCTCGGACGCGCGGGCGAGCGAGAGCAGGTGGAGGCGTTGTTCGCCGGCGCCTTCCACATCGATCTTCACGTAGCGGACGCGTCCGCGCGCTTCCTCGCCGCGCTCGCCGGCGTGAAGGATCCGGAGCTGAAGCGAAAGGCCATCGGCCGCACCTTCATCGAGGTGTTCGAGGAGGAGGCGAAGAAGATCGAGGGCGCCCGCTTCTTGGGGCAGGGCACGCTCTACCCCGACGTCATCGAGAGCGTCTCCTTCCACGGCGGCCCGAGCGCGGTCATCAAGAGCCACCACAACGTGGGCGGCCTGCCCGAGCGCATGAACCTCGAGCTGGTCGAGCCCCTCCGCGAGCTGTTCAAGGATGAGGTGAGGAAGCTCGGCGAAGAGCTCGATTTACCTTACAATGTCATTCACCGGCAGCCGTTCCCCGGGCCGGGCCTCGCCATCCGCATCATCGGCGACGTCACCGGCGAGCGCCTCACGGTGCTGCGCAAGGCGGACGCGATCGTGCGCGACGAGATCGACGCCGCCCTCGCCGACGGCCGCATCGATCGACCGCTCTGGCAGTGGTTCGCGGTGCTGTTGCCGGTGCAGTCGGTGGGCGTCATGGGCGACGCGCGCACGTACGAGGACACCATCTGTGTCCGCTGTGTAGAGAGCGTGGACGGCATGACGGCCGACTGGGCCTATCTGCCCGAGGGCGTGCTCGGGCGCGTCGCCAATCGCGTGATCAATGAGGTCCGCGGCGTAAACCGCTGCGTCTACGACATCTCCTCGAAGCCACCCGCCACCATCGAGTGGGAGTGAGCCCGCGCGGCGAGCGAGAGGCGCCTCGAGAGGCGACCTTCGCTCGCCGCGAGAGCCGGGGCGTCAGTTCTGCCCGAGGAGGATGAGCAGCACGAACAGCCCCACGGCGAAGACGCCGAGCATCACCGGCATGGTGATGAGCGGCTTCTTCTGCGTATCGTCCGAGAGCGGTCCCTTCGATTCCGGCGTTGTGTCCATACGAGTCCCCAGAGGGCGCTTTGGCAGCGTCCTCGAAAGCGTTTCGAAGCCTTTGAGTCGGGTGGGGAGAGGGGCTCAGCCCCTCGGACAGGGACCCGCGCGCGTCGGGTGGCTCGGGAAGCACAAGAGCGCGGCCGGGAGCACGGAGCCAAGGGGCGCACCGGCCGAGTCGCGCGGGACCGAGGTGATCGGCGTGGCGGGCGCGAGGTGTAGGGCGTCCCGCGATCGATCGGCGGGCGTGTCCGGCGACAGCCCCGCCTGCAGCTTCAAGAGCGATGGCTTGACGAGGGCGACGTCGCCGAGCGTGTGCTTGCCGCTCGACAGGACGGGCGTACCGGGCGCCCCCCCGGTGAGGGCGACAGCCCCGCCGCTCACCGTGAGGCACAGCGCGACCAGAAGGGCTGTCAGAAGGCGCACACGGACAGCTAGCCTCAGCCCGGCGGCCGGTCAACAAGCGCCGCCAACCGCTCACGGATCCGAAAGAATCCACCGATCCGCTCGGCCGGTGAATACGCACCAGCGCGCCCGCGTCCGTGCCCTGCTGCAGCGTCCCCGCCAAACCGTCGGGCCAGGCTGGAGCGAGGAGGAAGTCGTGACGAGCCGCGCACCGGTGATCCCAGACACTGGCTGCTCCTCACGCCTTCGTGGTCCTTTGTCATCCAATGAACAGCTCGACGAAGGATCATCGCGCGCACGCAGGGTCTCATCGGGAGGCTTACAGAGAGCTTCCCTTTTTTCCGCACACGGGATGGCGCTAGCTTCGCCCGACTTCTGTGAGCGGACCGGCTGGTCCACGAATTCCCGTAGGGCTTGCCCGAAGGAACGAAGGCTCATCTCGCACCGTGCCCCGAGCAGCAACGCTCCCGGCGCACCCCCTAGAAGGCCGCCACTGTTGTCCTTCTCGTACACACGGCAGATTCGGGTTGGAGGAACCAAGATGTTCAAGGCACCCACGAAGGCTCTGGTGGCCGCGCTCGTCCTCGGGCTGGGCGCGCAAGCGCACGCTGCGGACGACGACGCCGTCGTGCAAAAAATCGGACATGGCGAAGTGAACTGGAGCGCGAAGACGGTGACCGCCACCGGCTCCGGCGCCGCGAACCTGAAGGACGCCTCCGTGGCGGTCGCGCGCTTGAACGCCGAGCGCGCGGCGAAGCTCGACGCCTACCGGAACGTCGTCGAGACCATCCAGGGCATCCAGGTGACCGGCAAGCGCAGCGCCGGCGACCTGATGTCGAACGGCG
>CAYLZW010000341.1:0-5948 GCA_964388085.1 uncultured Myxococcales bacterium
GCGCTCGACCTTCTCGATGCGCTGCTTCACCAGGCGATGGGTCTCGTCGAGGTCGTCGGGCTTGGTCATGGCGCTTCCGTTCCCCTCTCGGGTACGAGGAGCCGGCCGTGTCGTCAACGGGTTCCGCCGCGGGCCCGGCCTGGCCCCTCGACGTCAGCCGGGTGGATTTCCGCTCAGCGCGTGAAGCGCATGCCCCACACGCCGCGCACCGCCTCGGCGACGATGCGAGAGCTCATCTTCGACTGCCCCGCGGTGCGCTCGTAGAAGATGATCGGGATCTCCTTCACGCGAAAGCCCTGCTGCAGCGCGCGGTAGGTCAGCTCGATCTGGAACGCGTAGCCGGTGCTCTGCACACCGTCGAGATCGAGCGCCTCCAGCACCTCGCGGCGGAAGCACTTGAAGCCACCCGTGAGGTCGCGCACGTCGACGCCGAGGATGCTGCGCGCGTAGAGCGAGCCGCCTCGGCTGATCACCTTGCGCAGCGCGCCCCAGTTCTCGGTGCCGCCGCCGTCCGTCCAGCGGCTGCCGAGCACGACGTCGTAGTGCTCGATGGCGCGCAGGAACTCGGGGACGTAGCGGGGCTGGTGCGAGAAGTCGGCGTCCATCTCGAAGATGTACTTGTACGGCCGCTCGAGGGCCCACTTGAAGCCCGCGAGATACGCCTTGCCGAGGCCCTGCTTGCCCGGCCGGTGCATGACGCGCACGCGCGGCTCGCGCTCGGCGATGCCGTCCGCGACCGCTCCGGTGCCGTCGGGGCTGTTGTCGTCGATGACGAGGATGTCCACCGGCGCCGCGCGCAGCAGCTCCTCGATGATGGAGCTCAGGTTCTCGCGCTCGTTGTAGGTCGGCAGGCAGACGACGGCGGCGTTCTTCGCCTCCATGCCGTTCTTGCCATACACGACGGTGTCGTCCGCCAGCGCCGCGTCCTCGGCCATGAAGCCTCCACGATGACGCGGTGGGTCGTAGCACGTCAGGGACGAGGGATCAGCGGCGAGCGCCAACTTTTCGCGTCGCGCTTGCGTCCCCGAGCCGGCGAGCTTCGAGCTTGGCGAGCGCGAGCAGCGACCCGAGCACGGCGACCCAGACGACGAGCAGCAGGCCCACGGACGTGACGCTGGTGAGGGGCCCGTCGCCCCACGGCGTATCGTAGGGCTGCACCATCCCCCCCGTGACGACGTAGATGAGGCTGCAGGGGTCCACGAGCGGTAGCCAGCCACGCAACAGCGGCACGTTGCTGAGGAACGCCGGCACGAACCAGAGGCCGGCGAGCGCGAGGAGGGTCACGACGACCCGGCGCAGGGGGCTCTCGAGACGCCTCGACACCACCGCGCCGAGCACGGCAGCGAGGGCGATCCAGAGCGCGGCGACGAGGAGGCTCCCGAAGATCGGCTGCGCCAGGGCCTCGGCCCGCGCCCCGCTCCCCGAGACGTGACCGTCGAGCGTCACCATGGCGATGGGCGCGGCGAGGAGCAGGCCAAGCGACGCCAGCAGCGCGCACCTCGCCGCCGCTCCCCAGATGCAGCGGCGGGGCTCGGTCAACGCGACGTCGACGATGGTGACGGTCAGCAGCAGGAGGCCCCAGGCTCCGAGGTAGAGGCTGCTCCACGCTTCGACGTCCACGGGGGAGCGGAGGCCCACGAGCGAGAGGGCCGCGATGACGGGCCCGCCGGCGAGCGCGGCGACGACGAGCGGACGCCGGGACCGCCGCTGCGGCGCGGAGGCGGGAGCGAGCGCGTCGCGGGCGAGCAGGAACGAGCCCGCGCTGAGGAGGGCGCTCCAGGTCGCGACAAAGGCGCCGGCCGAGAGCATCTCCGGCCGGTACCCCCCGGCCGCCCAGAGCACGACGAGGGCGACGCTCGGGATCCCGACGGGGAGCCAGACGAGGAGCGCCGCCGTGCCCAGCGCGCGCGCGGCGGCGCTTCGGCTTCGCTCGCTCACGGCGCTCACCGCCACGCCGACGCTCGTGAGCGCGACGACGTTCGCGCCAAGCAGCGCGCAGCAGTACAGCACGTCGACGAGCGAGACCGCGCTGAGCAGCGCCCCGCCGGCGAGGAGCGGCACGGCGACCAGCAGCGGCAGCGCCGACGCATACAAGAGCGCCAGCAGCTTTCCGGCGACGATGTCAGCCGGCGTCAGCGCGGTCGTCTGCAAGAGGCGGAGCGTGCCCGACTCGCGCTCCCCGCTGAGGCTCGTCGACGCGAGCGGCGGGATCAGCAGCGACGAGAGCGCGAGCGCGACGACGGTGACGGCCGCCGTGAGCGTGCGACCGTGCGAGCTCAGCTCGGGCGCGTACAGCACCGCATCGACGGCCTCCTGCACGAGCGCGGCGACGAACCCCGTCGTGAGCAGCGCGACCACGAGCACGCCGCCGAGCCCCCACAGCGCGCCGCGGTGCCGGGCGAAGAGGAGCGCGTCCTTGTGGGCCACGGCGTTGTCGACGAGCGCGGACGCGAGACGCGCGAACAGGAGCGAGAGCGAACGCCTCATTGCAGCTCCCCTTTGGTCACCGTGAGGAAGAGCGCCTCGAGGTCCGCGCGCTCGGGCTGCACGCGAAGGACGTCGACGCCCTCGCTGACGAGCGCGCGCACGAGCCCTCCCACGCGCCGGCGCTCGCCGCGAAACAGACAGGTCAGCACGGCGCCGTCGCGCAGCACCTCATCGACGTCCGCCTCGCGCTCGAGACACGCGGCCGCGCGCTCCAGATCACCCTCCACCTCGAGCAGCACCCGTCGCTGCGCGCCCGCCTCGCGCGCGTGGCGCTCCCACAGCTCCGACACGCCGCCGTCCGCGACGACGCGCCCGCGCTCGAGGACGAGGAGCCGGTCACACACATCGCCGAGCTCGCTGAGGATGTGCGACGACACGAGCACGGTCTTGCCGCGCTTCGCGAGGGACTTGAGCAGCTGCTTCAGCTCGATGCGCGCCCGTGGGTCGAGGCCCGACGCCGGCTCGTCGAGGAGGAGCACCTCGGGATCGTGCAGCAGCGCGCGCGCCACGCAGAGGCGTTGCGTCATGCCCTTCGAGAGGCCGTTGGCCGGCCGATCCCGGACGGGGAGCAGGCCGGAGAGTCGCAGCGCGCCCGAGACGGCGGCGTCGCGATCGGCCCGCGGCAGCCCGTAGGCGCTCGCGAAGAAGCGCAGGTACTCGTCGACGCGCAGGGCCTCGTAGACGGCCGCGTGGTCCGGCACGAAGCCGACGCGCGCGCGGACCGCCATGGCATCTCCGCGCGCGCTCATGCCGCCGACGAACACGGCGCCGGTGTAGCCCTCGTCGAGCGTGGCGAGCACGGCAAACAGCGTCGTCTTGCCGGCGCCGTTCGGGCCGACGAGCCCGCAGATGACGCCGCGCGGGACCGTGAAGCTGACGTGGTTCAGCGCGACGAGGGAGCCGTAGCGCCGCGCGAGCCCCCGCACCTCGATGGCGGGCGTGTCGGGCCGCTCGAGCGCGCGGCCGCTCGCCGGTTCGGAGGCCGCTTGTGTCGCTTGCGTCATCATGGCGAGAGCACCTGCACGCCGATGAGCGCGCCGTCCGGCGCCGTGCCGATGCCGAGGACACAAGACGTCGCCGTCCCGGTGCCCCCCCAGGTGCGGCAGCGTTGGCGCAAGGCCTCGAGGAGGTGCGTCCTCGCCAGCAGCAAGGGGTCGCTGCCCGCGTCCTCGACGTCGGTCCACGGCTCGGCGGTGCTCCAGGTGCTCGTACGCGCACCGGGCGCGAGCGGCGGGGCCGCGAACGCCGCCCCGTCCGGCCCCACGCGCAGCACGACGTCGAGCGGGAACGGCAGCCGGTTCTCGACCCCCACGGCGGACGCCCCCCTCGGCCAGGCGCCGTCCACGGGCTCTACGCGCAGCCCCTCCAGGGGGACCGGGCGCAGCCAGGAGGCGACCCCGATGCCGTCGCCGTGGACGGGGAAGCGTAAGGTGCGTCCCTCGTCGCTGACCGAGACAGGCACGGGCCGCGACACCTCGATGCCGCGCAGGTCGGCGATGGGGAGCGCCCCCAGCGGAGCGCTGAAGGTCACCTCACCTCCCGACGACGCGGGGCGCTCGGCGAGCGCGCCCTCCTCGAGCGCCATGAGCGCGTCCCCGAAGCTGACATAGCTGCGCACCTCCACGCGCGCGCCGTCGTCGTCCAGCGCGCGGGGTACCACGACGAGGGCGACCGCGGAGCCGAGGGCGACGACGACGAAGGAGCGCGTCAGCAGGCCCGCGCCGCGACGACGCGAGCGGAGGGCGATGAGCAACAGTCCGGACGCGACGAGCAGCGGGAGCGTGAGCAGCAAGGCGTGCGCCGGACGCGACGCGGCGATGCCGGCGGCGCGCGAAGCCGGCGTCTCGCGTGCGTCGCTGTAGCTGAGCCGCGGCGCGGCGGAGAAGCGGGGGACGGCGGCGAGCAGCGCGTCCGCCAGGAACGTCTCGGAGAGCGCGCGCGGCTCGTAGAGCACGATGACGCCGCCCTGGCTCTTCACCGCGGTGGCGTCGAGCGAGCGCGCGCCCTCGGCCAGCACGCGGTTGCTGCCGAGCTGGACGAGGCGGGTGCTGTCGTCGACGAGCAGCTCTCTCTCGGGGGTCGTCCCGAGGTCAGCGAGCCGCGCGGCCAGCGCGCGGGGCGCGGCCACGACGCCTCCCATGCCGAGGAGGCGCCGCAAGGACGCGAGCAGCGCGTCGCCCACCACGGCGTCGGGCGCGATCACCACGCCCGCGAACGAGAGCGCTTGCTCCGGCTGCTCGAAGAGGAGCGCGGTCGCCTCGATGGGAGCGACGCCGCCCTGCAAGCCGGAGTCCCGCGCTCCGCGCTGCAGCGTCGAGGACAGCAGCGCCCCGCCCGGAAACGTTCCGTACAACGCGATGGCGTGCGTCTGGTGCGACGCGTAGGTCCTCGTCGGGCTCGTGGCCGTCCGGGGCACGTAGTGCTCACCGAGCCACGCCGGGCCGCTCGGCGGGTTCACGTCGAGGAGCAGCGCGCCCGCGGCCGGATCGAAGAGGTGCGTGCGGTAGAGGTCGCACTCCCACGCCTCACAGAGGTGCACCTCGGTGGGCGCTGCGGCCTCGGGGAGTCGCACCTCGAGGCGCTGCGGCAGCGGGTGCGCGAGGTCGCTGCGGAGTCCGTCCAGCTCGATCAGCGCGGGAGCCGCGCGCGCCGGTCGCTCTGCCCACGACGGCGGCGCCGCGCAGAGGAGGACCCCGAGGGCGAGGAGGCGTGATGCGTCCATAGGAGTGCAACGATACAGCGCGGCGCGCGCTTCCCGGCGTGCGCGCGAGCACTGGATCTCCGTGGCGTGAGGGGCCTTTGGCAAAGGAGCGCAGAGGGCGCCGTGTTCCCGCCCCTACCCCCCCGCCACGGCCGCAGCACGCCCTACTCCGCGCTACTTGGGCCGATCACGGATCGCGGCGGTGATGGTGGCCTCGCAGGCACGCTCGCCGTCCACGGTAGCCTTGCCCTTCACCTTCATGATGCCGCGGCGGAAGGTCTCCATCTCCACCTCGAGGTCCAGGCGATCGCCCGGCTGCACGAGGCGGCGGAACTTCACGCCGTCGACGCTCATCAGGTACGCGACCTGCTTCTCGAGGTCGAAGCCCTCGACGTCCTGCACCAACATGGCCGCGGTCTGCGCGAGGGCCTCGATCTGCAGCACGCCCGGCATCACCGGCAGCCCGGGAAAGTGGCCGGCAAAGAACGGCTCGTTCGCGCTCACGTTCTTGTACGCGCGCACCCGCTTGCCCGGCTCGACCTCGACGACGCGGTCGACCAGCAGGAAGGGGTAGCGGTGCGGCAGGATCTTCGTGATCTCGCGGTAGCCAAGCACCTTGCTCGCGGGCGCGTTCGTCGTCGTGCTGGCCGTACTCTCTCTGCTGTCAGTCATCGTCGTTCTCTCTCGAGCGAAGGCGCTCCTCGAGCGTGGCGATGCGCTCCTCCGCCTCTTGCAGGCGGCGGTACATGCCGTCGAGGTC
>CAYLZW010000342.1:0-5946 GCA_964388085.1 uncultured Myxococcales bacterium
AGGTGCTCGACGCCGACACGGTCGAGTGGTTCAAGGAGAACGGCGGCCTCAAGCGTGAGAACGGCGACCACTTCCGCAAGACGCTGCTCTCTCGCGGCGGCAGCGCCGAGGCGATGAAGCTGTTCGTCGAGTTCCGCGGCAAGGAGCCGGCCATCGAGCCGCTGCTCGAGCGCCGCGGGCTGACAACGAAGAACTGAACGCCGGGTGACGCGCGGCATCGCAACGGGCGCCGAGATCCGTCATACTGGGGACACAAAGACCCCAGGGGGACACGTGTACAACATCATCATCGGCGGCATCTTCATCGCGGGCGGCCTGAGCGGGAAGCTCGCGCTCCTCGGCACGAACAGCAGCGGGGCGCTCGCCGCCGTCGGCGCCGGGCTGGTGGTCTGGGGCATCGTGCAGTTGAAGCGCTCCCGCGATTGAATGTCCGCTGCGCAATCGCTGCGCTGCAGCCCGGTACACCCTGTGGCTCAGGTGAACCCTGTGCACACAGCGCGTTACCCTCGCTGTAGTCGCTCGCGATGAGCGAAAGGGGACGACCATGCAGTGCCCAAGCTGCAGCACCACGAACGCCGCAGACGCAAAGAAGTGCGCTTCGTGTGGCACCTTCCTCGGGCCCACGCTCTCGATGGACAAGCCGAGCGATGACGAGGTGCCCACGAACCTCGTGCTCGCCATCCTCTCGGCGGCGCTCCCGCTTTTGTGCGCCACCGGCGGAGGCTTCGCCCTGCTCGCGCTGCCCGTGGGGCTCTACGCGGTGAAGCAGGCGTTGAGCGTCGAGGCCCACCTGAAGGCGCGGGACGTCCCCGCGTCCCAGGTGGCGAGCATCAACGCGCGGAAGTACGCCGTCGTCGGCATCGTCCTCGCGTTCGTGCTCTCCATCGGTCACTTCGTCTACAACGCCGTCGCGGCGGCCGAGGAGGTGAAGCAGGACGTGGTGCGCGAGGTGCCGGCCGAGGCGGAGCTGTAACAGACCGCTCGGCGACGGATCCCTCCGGCCCGCGGCGCGCGCGGACGCTATCGAAGGGCTCCTTCGAGCGAACAGGGTGCTCTTTGACGACCAGCGCGGGCCCGAAGACCAAGCACCTCGTTGAGCTGGACCGAGATCATCCCGGCTTCCGGGACCCCGACTACCGGCGCCGGCGAGACGAGATCGCGACGGTGGCGCGCGCGTACCGTGACGGAGAGCCCGTCCCGCGCGTGCACTACAGCGAGGAGGAGCAGCTCGTCTGGCGCGAGGTGTGGCGCCAATTGACGCCGCTGCACGAGGAGCTCGCCTGCGCTTCGTATCGGGACGCGTCCCGACGCCTCTCGCTCGATCGGGAGCGCGTGCCGCAGCTCGTCGACGTGAACGAGCGCCTCGCGCACGAGACCGGCTTCTCCATGACGCCGGTGGCCGGCCTCGTCGATCCGCGCACCTTCCTCGAGTACCTCGGCCGCGACGTGTTCCTCTCGACCCAGTACATGCGTCACTTCTCCCGGCCGCTGTACACGCCGGAGCCGGACGTCGTGCACGAGCTCATCGGGCACGCGGCCACGCTGCTCGACGACGACTTCGTGACGCTGAACCGCCTGTTCGGCGAGGCCGTGCGCGGCGCGGACGCGGCCACGGAGCTCGCGCTCATCCGCGTGTACTGGTGGACCGTCGAGTTCGGCGTGCTCAAGGAGGGCGGGGCGCTCAAGGCCTACGGCGCGGGGCTGCTCTCGTCGTTCGGCGAGCTCGGCGCCATCCGCGCGCACCCGGACAAGCGCCCGCTCGACCTCGAGGAGGCCGCCGCGACGCCCTTCGATCCGACCGACTACCAGGGCGTGCTCTTCGTCGCAGAGAGCTTCGACGCCATGGTCGCCGACGTGTCGTCGTGGCTCCGCGGGCTCGGCGAGCGCTGAGCCGGACAGCGCTCAGGACGGCGCTCAGGACGGCGCGCTCAGGACACTTGCAAGAGCGTCTCCGCGAGCGCCCGCGTCTCGACGATGTTGTCCTCGATGGAGCAGTAGGTCCAGCCGCCGTAGCGCCCGACGGGGTAGACGCCGCCCGCGTTCAGGACGCGCGAGAGGCGCGCGTGCTCGGCGAGCGAGCGCTTGGTGATGTGCACGTACGCGGGATCGAGCACGACGTGGTGCGAGCTCACGAGCCGCTGCGTGCCGACGATGCCGGCGCGCGCGAGGTCTCGCAGCACGCGCTCCTGCTCGGCCGCGATGTCGAAGCGCTCGCTGGGAGCGGCGCCGATCTCGACGTAGAGGCTCATGCGCGGGTCGCCGAGGATGTTGTCGTAAAACCCTACCCGGTAAAAGCGCAGCTCGCGCTCGGGGAAGTACATCCAGTGCACGTCGTCCGGGCCCTTCGTGTCGAAGCCCAGGTTGAAGCACAGCACCTTGTTCCAACTGAAGGCGCCTTCGTCGTGCGCGAGCCCGGCGCTCTTCACGAGCGCGGGGAAGGGCGCGGACGTGATGAGGTGCTCGTACTCGATCTCGCGCTTGTTCGTCGTGGCCACGCGCCGCGAGAGGTCGATGCCGACGAGCGACTCGCCATAGCTGACGACGTCCTCCTCGAGGGCCGACAGCAGCGCGTAGATGTATTGGATGGCGCCGCCGCGCGGGTAGGTGAAGGTCGCGTTGTAGCTGGCGTTGTCGGCCACCGACATGTTGCGGATGATGTCCGCGATGTCGGCGTGCGGAAAGAAGCGGCCCATGGCGTCTTTGTCGAGGCTGCCGAGGTCCGTGGCGTAGAGCTTCTCGTTGTAGGGGATGAGAAAGCGCTCGGCGATGCCGCGGCCAAAGCGCGCGTAGAGCATGTCCTGGAACGAGGGCTCTCCGGCCACCGCCGCCTGCTCCTGCCGAAAATAGAGGTCGACCAGGCACTCGATGAAGTCTTCGCGCGGGAGCTGGTGGATGTTCTTCTGGAAGGGGAAGTCGACGCGCTCGCCTTTGAACGAGATGAACGAGCGCTTCTCGACGCTGCGGACCTCTTCCCCGGGCGGCATGTGCGCGCGCATCCAGGCCTCGATGTGCTCGTGCTTGAAGTGGAAGAAGTGACCCGAGTAGTCCCAGACGAAGCCGTCCTGCTGGACGGTCTTGCAATAGCCGCCGGGCTCGTCGTCCTTCTCGAGGACGAGGATCTCGGGGAGCGCTCGCTGCTGCTCCCGGGACGCGTGTTGGAGCCAGCTCGCGTAGGAGAGGCCGCTCACGCCGGCGCCGATGACGAGGTGCTGCACGTGCTGCATGGCGCGGGAGATACCGCCCTGTGCGCCCTCGCGCACGCCCTGTCGCGTTCCGCCACGCAGGTCTTCCGCGCACGCGATGCGGCGCGGCGCCGGCGTGGCAGAGCGTTTGCACAACCTCCGTAACGCAGCAGGAGCGAACCATGGCCACACCCGCACAGCAGGACGACTCCCAGGGCCTCCGGGAGAAGAGCGAGGGCGCGCGCGACGTCCTGCGCACGCTCGTCGATGAGATGCGCCTCCAGATGCGCCTTGGCAGCATGGAGGCGAAGGGCGCGTGGGAAGACCTCGAGCCCCAATTGCGCCGGATGGAGTCGCGCCTCGAGGAGGTCAGCTACCGTTTGAAGCAGGCCACCGAGGAGAGCGAGGTCCAGGCGCACCTCGCGGCGCTCGACGCCAAGGACCGCTGGGCAGCGCTCCAGGAGAGCATGTCCGACGTGGTCGAGAGCGTGCTGGAGTCGGTGGTCGACAAGACGCGGGCGCCCAAGCGCGCCGTCGACCGCTCGAAGGTGCAAGCGCACCTCGCGCGCCTCGAGGTGGAGAGCAAGCTCGAGCAGGCCGCCGACGAGCTGAAGACCCGCATGCGCGACAGCCGCGCCGACGTCTTGCAGGAAGGCGTGCGCTTCATCGACGGGCTGACCGAGGCGCTGTCGGCGCTGAAGGAGCGGCTCGAGCGCCGCAAGGGCTGAAGCGGGGGGCGCGTTCGTCAGCGCCCGCGCGCCGCGGTCATGGGCGTGTCCTGGACCGTACGGACGAGCTTGCCCGTGTCGTACCCCTGCTGCTCGAGCCGCCGCAAAATGCCCCGGTAGACGTCGGGATCGAGCGTCGGCGTGCGGCTCAGGATCCAGAGATAGTCGCGGCTCGGGTGGCCGACGACGGCGTACTCGTAGTCGTCCCCGAGATCGATGATCCAGTAGTCGCCCCAGAAGGGGCCGAAGAAGCTGACCTCGAGCTTGGCGTTGCTCTCGGCGTCGACCACGCGCGCGACGCCCTCGCTGCGGTCGAGCTCCCCTTCGGGCGTGCCCTTGCGGCAGCGGTTCTCGACGGCGATCTTGCCGTCGTCGCGCAGCGAGTAGGTCGCCGTGGTCGCCGTGCACCCGCGCTGGAAGCGCTGCGGAAAGCGCGCGATCTCGTACCAGGTGCCGGTGTAGCGCTCGAGATCGACGTGGGGCACGGTCTCGAGCGGCGGCGCCGTGGACCGACCGCGAGCGCTCGAGGCGCAGCCCGCCACGATGACGCCGACGAGCGCGAACGAGCCGAGGACGACGAGCCTGAGCGGACGGGACATGAGAGACCTCCACGCTCCGGCATCCCAAGAAGGGTGCCAGTGGCGCCGACGCCGCCGCGTCCTTGGGGCTCGCTCAGGTGCCGCCGCGCCGCCGCCCGCCCGCACGCGGCCCGCCCCCCTTCGGCGCACCCGACCTCGGCCGCTCCTTCCGCGGGCGCTCCTTTCGGGGGCGCTCCTGTCGGGGGCGCTCGAGCGGCGGGCGCTCGAACAGCAGCAGGTGATTGAAGCCGCGCAGCATGAAGCCGCCCTCGGCGGCGGCCTTCCGGTAGTTGCCCTTCTCGAGGTCCTTGTTGTGCCGCACCACCGAGACGTGGTCGAGGAGCTTGAAGTAGGCCTGGCCCATGGCCGCCATGTCGACGCCGAGCGAGTAGAAGCTGTTCCGCTTGCGGATGTCCGAGATGTAGATGGCCATGTGCCCGCCCGGCCTCACCACGCGGGACATCTCGGCGAGCACCTGCTCCATGGCGTCGTGCCAGCTGCCGTCGTCGGCGCGCAGGCGGCCGATGCAGGCCGGGTCGTCGGAGTAGGTCAGGTTGTCGGCGTAGGGCGGATCGAGGAAGGCCACCTCGACGCTGCCGGCCTCGAGCGGGAGCTTGCGCGCGTCTCCTTGGCGGATGTCCGCGCGCGAGGGGGCGATGTCGAAGCCGACGCCGCGGCGCTCGGTGTCCTTGCACACGTCGAGGGTGGTGCCGGAGCCGCAGAAGGGGTCGAGCACGACGTCACCGGCCTTGGTGAAGCGCTGCAGGACCTGCCAGATGACCCAGCTCGGCGTCGCGCCGCGATAGGCCTGGCTGCCTTGCTCGCCCTCCCCGTAGTGCTGCGAGGGGTACTCCCACAGCGTCGTCACCATGGGCTGAAGCGGCGGCTTCTTGAAGGTTCGCGGGCGCGGGCGGGCGGGCGGCGTCTGTTGTCCCTTGGCCATGGCCGGGACCATACTCCCGAGCCCCCCAGCGCGCTCAGCATCGTGCTAGGACGTGCGAGGCTCGCGCCCATCCGACAAGGAGCAAGTGATGCGCATCGGCGTTCCGGCAGAGGTCACCCCCGGCGAGAGGCGCGTCGCCATCGCGCCCGACGTCGTCAAGAAGCTCGTCAAGGGTGGCAACGAGGTCGTCGTCGAGAGGGGGGCCGGCTTGCACGCGGGCTTCCGCGACGAGGAGCTCGAGGCGGCCGGCGCCAAGATCGAGCCCGACCACCAGGCCGTGTGGCACTCGGACGTCGTGCTGAAGGTGGCCAAGCCCACCGAGCGGCCCGACGGCAGCGACGAGCTCTCCCTGCTGCGCGAGGGCTCGATCTACGTGAGCTTCCTGAACCCCTTGTTCGAGCCGAAGCGCATGAAGGCGCTGGCCGAGCGCAAGGTGACCGCCTTCGGCATGGAGACCGTGCCGCGCACGACGAGGGCGCAGTCCATGGACGCGCTCAGCTCGCAGGCGAACATCG
>CAYLZW010000343.1:0-5939 GCA_964388085.1 uncultured Myxococcales bacterium
GCTTCCCCGATCCGTCGGCGAACCCCTACCTCGCGTTCGCGGCCATGATGATGGCCGGCCTCGACGGCATCGAGAACAAGATCCACCCCGGCGACCCGCTCGACAAAGACATCTACGGCCTCTCCCCCGAGGAGCTGAAGGACGTGCCGCACCTGCCGGGCTCGCTCGACGAGTCGCTGAGCGAGCTCGAGCGCAACTACGAGTTCCTGCTGAAGGGCGACGTCTTCACCGAGGACATCCTGAAGGCGTGGATCTCGTACAAGCGCGGCAGCGAGGTCAGCCAGTCGAAGGTCCGGCCGACGCCCATCGAGTTCGAGCTCTACTACGACGTGTGACGACGTGCGCCACGCC
This sequence comes from uncultured Myxococcales bacterium, assembly GCA_964388085.1. Classification (GTDB taxonomy): domain Bacteria; phylum Myxococcota; class UBA727; order UBA727; family CAYLZW01; genus CAYLZW01. The sequence goes on from CAYLZW010000343.1 coordinate 352, forward strand.
TGCCTCGCTCAAGCGCCGCGTACGCGCTGCTTGGCGGAGTAGACGTTCAGGCCGCGGCCGCGCAAAAAGCCCACCACGGTGAGGTTCATGGCCTCGCCGAGGCGGACGGCCAGCGACGAGGGAGCGGAGATGGCGGCGAGCACGGGGACGCGCGCGGCGGCCGCCTTCTGCACGATCTCGAAGGAGACGCGGCCGGAGACGAGCAGCACGCGCGCGCTGGCGAGGGCGTCGCGCTGCAGCGCCCAGCCGATGACCTTGTCGACGGCGTTGTGCCGGCCGACGTCCTCGCGCACGACGAGGAGGACGCCGGCGTCGTCGAACAGCGCGGCCGCGTGCAGGCCGCCGGTGCTGTCGAACACGCGCTGGGCCTCGCGCAGGCGCTCGGGCAGCGCGTAGAGCTGCTCGGCGTGGATGACGTAGGGGTCGTCGAGGGCCGGCGCGGTGGCGAGGGCGCTCTCGAGCGTGGCCTTGCCGCAGACGCCGCAGCTCGAGCTCGCGAACAGGTTGCGCTTCAGGCGCTCGACGTCGAGCTCGACGCCCTCGCGCAAGGTCACGTCGAGGACGTTCTCCTCCGCCTCGGGGTCCGGCACGGTCGAGCAGTGTCGCAGCGAGGCGATCTCGCCTCTGCCGCGAACCACCCGCTCGCTGACGAGGAAGCCGGTGGCGAGCTCCTCGTCGTGACCCGGGGTGCGCATGGTGACCGCCAGCGAGGCGCCGTTCACGCGCAGCTCGAGCGGCTCCTCTTCGGCCACGACGTCGCTGTCCTCTCGCGCGGCGCCGCCCTGGAAGCGCGTGACGCGTACGGCGCGCGCGCTGCGCTGCTCCTCGAGCGCGCGCAGCTCCGCGAGTGTGTTGACGCCGCGCAGCGCGGCCGCCGCCTCCGCGCTGACGTCGACCACGAGCGGCGCGAGCGAGGCGACGAAGCGGGTCAGCTTGCGCTCCCCCGCGCGAAAGCGATCTTCGACGACGGCGAGCGCACCGGCGGTGACGTAGAGCGGCAGCGGGCGCGGCCCCTCCGCGGCCGAGGTGCTGAACACGGCGGCGCCGGCGTTCGCCGCGCGGGCGGCGGCCACGAGCTCCCGCAGCACGTCGCCGCGTAGGTGCGGCAGGTCGCAGGGCACGATGAGGTACGCCTGCCCCGCGTTCGTGAGCGCCAACGAGCGCAGGCCGCCGAGCGGCCCCACGTCGAGCTCCACGTCGGGCACGCGCGGGATCTCGTCCGGGCAGCCTTCGCCGTGCCCGAGCACGACGACGTCGTCACAGACCTCGCGCAGCGCGCGGCAGGCCACGTCGGCGAAGGTGATCCCGTCCGCGCGGCGCACGCCGGCCTTGACCCTGCCCATGCGCTCGCTCCTGCCGCCGGCGAGCACGGCGCCGAGCAGGCCCGTCATGGCGCGCTCCCGACCACGACGTGCAGCGCGCTGGCCCGAGCGATGACCAGCAAGCGATCCGGTTCGCGCAAGAGACAGCTCTCCTCGCAGCCGAGGGCTTCGTCCTCGCTGCCCACCAAGGCGGGGACGCGGCCCTCGACGCGCACCTCGGCGTCCTGGCGCGGGCCGGTGCTCGCGCGCAGGCGCAGCTCGACGCCGAGCAGCCGCTCGTTTGGAGCGGCGAGGGAGACGGTCACCTCGTCGGCGCTCGTGCGCTGCGTGACGACGACGCCGTCCAGCGAGCGGGCCTCGCCGTCGGGGCCGGCCGAGGTGCGCGCGATCACGGCGTCCTGGTTCGAGTCGTACAGATCCCAACCCACGGCCACGGTCGGGTCGGCGCCCGGCACGGCGGTGTCGAGCCAGGGGTGCCCGAGCAGGACGACCGATCCCGCGCGCTGAAAGAAGGGCAGCTCGTCGAGCGGCGCGGCGACGGTGAGGGTGGCCGGCCCCTCGTGCTCGGCGGACCGCCACCAATCGAGCCAAACGCCCTCGGGCAGCCGCAGCGTACGTTCGACGCTGCCGTCCACCACGGGCGCCGCCAGCAGATCGCCGCCGAGCAGGAAGGTCTCCTCGTCTGCCCACGCCTCCTCGTCATCCCGCATGTGCACGCCGACGGGCACGAGCGGCGGCCGGCCGGTGGTGACCGCCTCGTGCACGAGCGCCTCGAAGGTCGGCAGCAGGTCCATATGTAGGCGAGCGTAACGACGGTAGATGTCGGCCGCCCCCTCGCCGTAGCGCGGGTCCCAGGGGTTGTGCGTGGCGTCGCCCGTGCCGCCGCCGCCGAGCTGCATCACCGTCGACACGGCGCCGAATTGGGCCCAGCGCAAGAGCACCTCCCGCGTCGGCACACCGCCGCGGTAGCCGCCGATGTCCGAGCCATACAGCGGATAGCCGCTCAGCGACGCCGACAGCCCCGCCGACACCGCCGCCGGCAGGCCGCCGACGGCCAGCGCGCCGTCGTCCAGGACCTCTCCGTGGCGCCGCAGATCGTTGTCGAGGTCGCCCGGCCAGAGCGCGACGCCGCTGTGCTGGTCGAAGATGCCGCCGGTGCGCGTGATGACGAACCAGTCGCCGGGGTGCTCCTCCTCGAGCAGGCCGAGGTACGCCTCGTGGTAGAGGCGCGCGTAGCGCGTGTGCATGGTCTCGTTGGTGCTGCCGTCCGCGAAGGACGTGATGTCGTTGTGCACGGCGCCGAGCAGATCGGGCCGCATCATCTCGCCGTAGTCGAGCTTGAAGCCGCGCACGCCCATGCGCACGAGCGGCCGCATGAGCTCCTGGTAGGCGGCCACCGCTTCGTCATTCGTAAAATCGACGTAGCCGCCGTTTCCGCGGCCCCAGGGGAAGCGGAAGGGTGCTTGTCCCGCGCCGTCCTTGACGAGCCAGCCCTCGTCCGCGAAGCGCTCGTACAGCGCGAGCGAGCCGAAGGGCGGCATGCCGAACATCTGCTCGCTGTCGTCGCTGAAGTTCAGGTGCTCGGTGGCCCAGACGATGACGCGGAAGCCGAGCTGCTCGAGCTGCCGCATCATGTCCTCCGGGTCCGGGAACTGCGCGCGGTTCCACTCGAAGGTGTTGTGGCCGGTGCTCCAGGGGGCGTCGATCCACAGCGTCGTGGTCGGGATGTCGAGCTCGCGCAGCTTGATGGCGTCCTCGAGGACGCGCTCCTGGCCGCTGTAGGTGACGACGCCCGCGGAGACCGTGACGTCGTGCTCGTTGCGCCACTGCTGCGGCGCCAGCACCCAGCGGGGGGGCATCGGCGGCAGGCCCATGCGGCGCGCGTGCGCCGCGGCGTTGTCGAGCACGGGGCCGGCGCGGAGCCGCAGCGGCAAACGGGCGCCGTGAAAGCGCGCGATGAGCTTGCCGGGCTGGGAGTCCCCCACGTCGAAGGCGCCCGGCCGCTCGGTCTCGAAGAGCGCGCCGAGGCCGCGGCTCGTGGCGAAGAAGGGCACCGGCGCGTGGCTCTCGTTCGTCGTCGACGCGTAAGGGCCGGGGGCGTTGAAGGTGAGCGGCACTGTGTGCCCGAGCAGGTCCACGCCGCCGAAGCGCTCGCCGCCACCGACGACGTGCTCGCCCTCCGAGAGCCCGAAGCAGAGCGAGACGAGCGCCACCTCGCGGTCGTCGAAGGCGAGCTGCACGTCGACGTCGACGAAGCCCTCGGCGCCCGCCGCCAAGCGCAGCCGGGCGCTGCCGGCGGGCTCGCCGTCATCCGCGAGGAGCTCGACGCTGAGCTCGTCCGCCGCGACGCGCGAGGCGTCACCCGCGCGCAGCCACACGAGCTCGTCCGAGGGCGAGTCCGGGCGGTGGTAGCGCGTCCCTTCGTCGTCCGCCGGGCGCAGCGCCACGGCGAGCGCCCCGCAGTCGCGCTCGCCGTGCGCCGTGCTCGCGGCCCCCGCGATCTCGAGCGCGAAGGGCGACTCGTGCACGATGACCCGCGTCTCCCCGCTCTGCCACACGAGCGGCGCGGGCGGCGCGGGCGGCTCGCAGCCGCCACACGAGCCGAGCAGGAGGAGCGCGATCAGGGCGGCGAACCGACGCGGGCGGGCGGGCTTCAGCATACGCGCTGCTAGCGCGTGCGCACCGGCCAGAGAAGCGGCTGCTCCGACGAGGATCGCGCGCGCGGCGCGGTGCTCGCCGCCCTTGAGCCGCCTTTGAGACGCTGTAAGCTGCCGCGGCGTTTGGGGGACGGCGGCTTCTTTTGCGCGGCCGGGGCTTCGGGGGCGCGCAGGTTCGGAGGACTCATGGACCCCATCCGCGGACGTGGCGACCTCATCGACGGCAGCTTCGTCGTCGGCGCGCCGGAGGGCGGCGTCCTCCTCGAGAGCCGCGATCCCGCGCGCGACTTCGAGGTCACCTTCACCGTCACCTCGCAGCTCGCGCACACCGGCGCCGCCGTCACTGCCGCGCGTCGGGCACAGCGGGCGTGGCACGCGTGCGGGCTCGAGACGCGCAAGGCGTACCTCGAGCGCCTGCGCGGCATCTTCACCGCGCACGTGGAGGGCATCGCCGAGGCCATCACGCGCGAGACCGGCAAGCCGCACCGGGAGGCGATCGGCGAGGCGCGCTCGCTCGCGGCCCGCGTCGATCTGATGATCGGCGACGGCCTGCGCCGGGTGGAGGTGCTGCGGCCCGACGGTGTCGAGGGCGAGGCGCGCGCGCATCCGCAGGGCGTCGTCGTCGTGCTCGGGCCCTACAACTACCCGACGCACCTGATGAACGCGCACATCATCCCGGCGCTGCTCACGGGCAACACCGTCGTGATGAAGCCCTCGGAGCACACGCCGTGGTCCGGCGAGCTGTACGCCGCCTGCTTCCGCGAGGCGGGGCTGCCGCCCGGCGTCGTCAACCTCGTGCAAGGGCGCGGGGACGTCGGCCGCGCGCTGGTCGTGCATCCGGACGTCGACGCGATTCTGTTCACCGGCAGCTGGGGCACCGGCCGCGCCATCCTCGAGGCCACGCTCGACCACCCGCACAAGCTGGTGGCGCTCGAGATGGGCGGCAAGAACATCGCCGTCGTGCTCGACGACGCCGATCCGCTGCAGGCGCTCTCGAGCGTGCTGCAGGGCGCCTTCTTGACGACGGGACAGCGCTGTACGGCGACGAGCCGCGTGCTCGTGCACCAGCGCATCTTCGATCGCTTCGTCGATGCGCTCGTGGCGGCCGCGCGCGAGCTCACGCCCGGCGATCCCTGGCGCGACGACACCGCCTTCGGTCCGCTCGCGAACCAGCCCGCGCTCGAGCGCTTCTTGCGCCTCCGGGCGCTGGCCTCGGCGAGCGGCATGGAGGCGCTCGTCCCCGGCAAGAGCCTCGAGGGCGGCGCCTTCGTGACGCCGAGCGTGCACCTGTTGCCGCCGGGGCACCCGGATCCGACCGGCTATCTCGACGAGGAGCTGTTCGGGCCGGACCTGTGCGTCGAGCGCATCGACGACGACGACCACGCCATCGCGCGCATGAACGAGAGCCAGTACGGGCTCTCGAACGCGGTCTTCACGGCGCGCCGCGAGCGCTTCGAGCGCTTCTTTCGCGAGACCAAGAGCGGCCTCTTGAACCACAACCGCTCGACCAACGGCGCCTCCGGCAAGCTGCCCTTTGGCGGCGTCGGGCGCTCCGGCAACCAGCGCCCGGCCGGCATCGACGCCATGCGCTACGCGACCTTCCCGGTGG
>CAYLZW010000344.1:0-5932 GCA_964388085.1 uncultured Myxococcales bacterium
CCCTGGATGGGCGTGTTGGCCGCGATGCGCTCGCCGGCCTGCCGGTCCATGATGCTGTTCGAGGACAGCTCCGCGATGTAGCGACGACGACCGAGCAGGGTCTCGACGTAGCCGCGCGCGTGCGCGTCCGCGATGGTGCTGTCGAGCCAGCGGCGCACGCCGCTGTACACGCGGAAGTACTCGTCGATGTAGCGCTTGGCCTCCTTGCGCGGCACGCCGAGCTGCTGCGAGAGCGCGGTCGCGCCCTGCCCGTAGATGGTGGCGAAGTTCACCGTCTTGCCGACGCCCCGCTGCTCGCTCGTGACCGCGTCGACGGGGACGCCGAAGATCTCGCTGGCCGTGCGCCGGTGGATGTCGAGGTCGTGCCGGAAGGCCTCGAGCAGGATCTCGTCCTCCGAGAAGTGCGCCAGGATGCGTAGCTCAATCTGGCTCCAGTCCGCGACGACCAGCCGGCTGCCGGGTCGCGCGATGAACGCGTGCCGGATGCGCTTGCCTTCGGGCGTCTTCACCGGCGTACGCTGCAGGTCGGGGTCGGTGGTGATGAGGCGCCCCGTCGCGCCGACCGTCTGCTGGAAGGTCGCGTGCACGCGCTTCGTGGTCGGGTTCACCGCGTTCTGCAGCACGTCCGTGTAGGTGTTGATGAGCTTCGCCAGCTTTCGGTGCTCGAGCAGGAGCTGCGCGATCTCGTGCTTCGGCTTCAAGCGCTCGAGCACCTCGGCGTCGGTCGAGTAGCCCGACTTGGTGCGCTTTTGCACCGGCAGCTTCAGCTCGTCGAACAGCACCTCGCCGAGCTGCTTGTGCGAGGCGATGTTGAACGCGCGGCCGGCGAGCGCATGGATCTGCCGCTCGTACTCTTCGAGCCGGCCTTGAAACTCCACGCCCATGCGCTTGAGGTCGTCCGGGTCGACGAGGATGCCGTCGAGCTCCATCTGCCCGAGCACGTGCGCGAGCGGCAGCTCCATCTCGAACAGGTTCTTGACCTGCCCCTCTTGCTCGAGGCGCGCGAGCAGCACGGGCCAGAGCTGTCCGACGGTGTCGACGAGGTGACAGGCGTACTCGGCCACGAGCGCGGGCTGGCAGAGCGCGAACGGCTTCAGCTGCTTGCCGCTCCCCGTCACCGCCTTCAGCGGCTTCACCGTGCGCTGCAGGTACTCCTTCGCCACCTGGTGCAGCTCGTGCGGGATGATCTTCGTCGGGTCGATGAGGAAGGACGCGAGCAACACGTCGCCGGCGATGCCCTTCAGCTCGACGCCACGGCGCTTCAGCGACGTCCACGCGGCCTTGAAGCCGTACACGACCTTCGGGCGCTGGAGGTCCTCGAGCAGGGGCTTGAGCAGCTCGAGGCCAGCATCGCCGAGGCAAGCGCCTTCGCCCGCGAGGGGGAAGTAGAGCGCCTTGCCGAGCGCGGCCGAGAGCGCCACGCCGACGAGATCGCCCGCCACCGGCGAGGGCGCCTCGTAGAGCACGTGCACGGCCAGGGGGACGTCGTTCGGCAGCGCGGCGAGGGCTGCGCGCGCCTCGTCCACGTTGGTGAGGGCGACGTACTCGGCGTCCTCGTGGATGTCCCCCTCGTCAGCGACCTGGGCGTCCGTGAGCAGCGAATAGAACTGCAGCTCCTTGTAGAGCGCGTTCAGCTCGGCCGGATCCGCGGGCGTGATGGAGAGGTCGTCCCAGCGCTCGTCGAGCGGCACGTCGCAGTCGATGGTGACCAGCTCGCGGCTCAGGTAGGCGTCGTCCCGATGCTCCTCGAGGGCTTTGCGCTTGGCCCCCTTCAGCTCACCGATGTGCTCATAGATGCCGTCGAGCGACCCGTACTGCTCGAGGAGCTGCGCGGCGCCCTTGCCGCCGATGCCGGCCACACCGGGGACGTTGTCGACCTTGTCGCCCGAGAGCGCGAGCAGGTCGACGATCTGCGAGGGCTTCACGCCCCACTTCTTGCGCACGAGCTCGGGGTCGTAGGTGACGTCCCGCAAGGTGTCGATCATCTTCACGTCGTCGGAGATGAGCTGCGCGAAGTCCTTGTCGGCGGAGATGATGTGCACCTCCATGCCGTCCGCGAGCGCGCGCTTGGTCAGCGTCCCGATGACGTCGTCGGCCTCGTACCCGAACACGCGCAGCGTCGGGAAGTGCTGGCAGGAGACGAGCTTGTCGATCCAGGGCGTCTGCTCGCGCAGCTCGACGGGCATGCCCGGCCGGTGCGCCTTGTAGGCCGGGAACTTCTCGTCGCGGAAGGTGGCGCCCGGCGCGTCGAACACCACCGCGCCGTAGGCCGGGAAACGGCCGGCGAAGAGCTTCCGGAACATGGTCGCGAAGCCATAGATGGCGTTCGTGTGCAGCCCGCTGGCGGTCGTGAAATTGGCCGGGATGGCGAAGAACGCCCGGTACAGCAGCGAGCTGCCGTCGACGAGGATCACACGTTCGCGCTGTGCCATCTGGCCCTCCCTCGGGATCCCGATCGTGTAGCAGAGCCGGCTCGGGCGCGCCGCTGCCGCGGCTGTAGCCGGGACGTTTGCACGAGGACCTCCCGCCTCGTAAAGCCTCCGCATGCGCGTCGTGCTCGCCTCTGCCTATGAGATGGGACGGCAGCCTTTCGGGCTCGCCTCCCCCGCGGCCCACCTCGAGGCGGCCGGCTTCGACGTCACCTGCCTCGACCTGTCCCGCCAGCGCCTCGACGACGTCGATCTCGGGAGCGCGCGGCTCGTCGCCTTCTCGTTACCGATGCACACGGCGACGCGTATCGCCGTCGAGCTGCTGCCGCGCGTTCGGCAGCGAGCGCCCGATGCCGTGCTCGCCTGCTACGGGCTCTATGCGCCGCTCAACGAGGAGCACTTGCGGGAGCGCGGCGCCGCGCACGTGCTCGGTCCCGAGAGCGAGGCGGCGCTGACGGAGCTGGCGCTCGCGCTCCGGGACGGTCACCGCCCCCCCGACGACGATCCCCGGGCGCTGCCGCGACAGACGTTCCGAACGCCGTCCCGGAAGACGCTACCCGCGCTCGAGCGCTACGCGCACCTGCACCTGCCCGACGGCAGCACGCGCGTCGCCGGCTACGTCGAGGCGACGCGTGGCTGCAAGCACATGTGCCGGCACTGCCCCGTGGTGCCGGTCTATGGCGGCCGCTTCCGCGCGGTGCCGGTGGACGTCGTCCTCGCCGACATCGAGCAACAGGTCGCCGCCGGCGCCGAGCACATCACGTTCGGGGATCCCGACTTCCTGAACGGCCCCGCGCACGCGCTCCGCATCGTGCGCGCGCTGCACGAACGCTTTCCGAGCGTCAGCTACGACGCCACCATCAAGGTCGAGCATTTGCTCGAGCGCCGCGCGCTATTGCCGGAGCTGGCAAGGACCGGCTGCGCGCTCGTGACGACGGCGGCCGAGGCCCTCGACGACGACACGCTGCTGCTGCTCGACAAGGGCCACACGCGCGCGGGCCTGCAACAAGCCGTCGCCTTGTGCCGCTCGGCGGGCCTGGCGCTTACCCCGACCTGGCTCCCGTTCACGCCGTGGTCCTCCCTCGAGACCTACCTCGCGTTCCTCGAGGGGCTGCTGGCGCTGGAGCTCGTCGAGAGCACCGCCCCCGTGCAGCTCAGCATCCGGCTGCTGCTGCCGCGCGGATCGCTCCTGCTCGAGCGGCCCGAGGTGAAGCCGCACGTGACCGGCTTCGACGGGAAGGCGCTGTCGTGGAGCTGGCGGCATCCCGACCCGCGCATGGATCTGCTGCAGCGTCGGATCGCGCGGCTCGTCGAGGACGACCGGGGCGCGAGCCCGCGCGCGCTGATGTTTCGACACATTCAGAATTATGCAAAGCGGCTGCACGCGGGCGAGCTCGACACTCTCGAAACCCTGAAAGTGACTCCCGCGGACAGCCCGGCGCCGGCCCGCTGCACGGTGCCGTTCTTGAACGAGCCCTGGTACTGCTGAGCGGAGCCCACGGAGGCCCAGTTGGGCCTCGAGCCGGACGTGTGAGCGCGAACCTCTACTTGCCGGCCTGGTAGTAGGGGTTCGTGCCGGAGGCGTGGTCCGTGGTGTCGATGAGGTGCAGCCCCGGCATGGCGCGGCTGACGCGCTCCTGGATGCCCTGCTGCATCGTGACCGCGGCCATGCCGCAGCCCTGACACCCGCCGCCCATGACGACGTAGGCGTTGTCGCCCGTGAGGTCGAGCAGCTCCACGTAGCCGCCGTGCGCGGCGATGCTCGGGTTCACCTCGCGCTCGATCAGGCTCTGCAGCTCGGCCGCGCGCGGATCCTCCCAGCCCTTCTCGATGCGCGCGTTCGTGAACTTGAAGCCGGAGCCCCCACCGCCGTCGATGAAGTCGATGACGGCGCCGTCGAGGGTACGCGCGCTGTTGGGGTCGATGAAGAAGCGCAGCCCCGCCACGTCGAGCTCGAAGTCCTCCGCGCCCTTCTCGTCGAGCGAGATGATGCCGAGGTCATAGTCCACCTTGGTGGCGCCCATGCGGCGGGCGCCGACCTTGATCGCGTGCTCACCGCCCTCTTCTTCCTCGAGCGCGGCGGCGAACTGCTGCTGCGCGGCGTCGGTGACGACGACCTCCGGCGGCCTACTCGGGCGCGGGGGCTTCGCGGGGGCGGCCGGCGGGGTGCTCGCCGCCGGCGCCCCGGCCTGCGCCTTGCCGCGGTTCGGGTTGTCGATCTTGAAGCCCTCGCGCTCGCCGTCGCGCACGTAGTCCACGTGGACGTCGTTGGCGCGGCGGGCGGTGTCCGGGTCGACGACGACGGTGACGCCCGCGCTGGCGACCTCGAGGTCATCGGCGTGCTTGTCGTCGAAGAACAGCGCGTGATCGAAGTCGGCGCTGATCTCGAGGCGCAGGTACGGCCCGTCGTCCTCCCCGCGGGCCGCGCTCACCGCCTCGACCGCCGCCTCGGTCAACGTGAGCCGTGGGGCGGTCGGCCGAGCGCCCACCAGCGGCGACGAGCGGCCCTTCGGCTCTGCGCCCTCGGGAACGCCGAGCTGCTTTTTCAGCTCGCCGCTCTCGAACATCTCTTTCACGATGTCGGCGCCGCCGACGAATTCACCGCCGATGTAGAGCTGCGGGATGGTCGGCCAGTCGGAGTACTCCTTGATGCCGTCGCGCACATCGGGCCGCGCCAGCACGTCGACCGTGGCGTAGTCATCGAGCACCTGATCGAGCAGGTCCACCACGCTGGCGGAGAAACCGCACTGGGGCCGCCCCCTCGTCCCCTTCAGGAACAGCACGACCTTGTTCTGCTTCACGAGCCCGTCGAGCTCAGCGCGCAGCTCCGCCTGTAACGCCATGAGGTCCTCCGCCCCTCGGGGGCCGCTTCGTTGTAGCGACCGCGCCGAGGCTCGTCACCCGTGTCGTCGGCCCCTGACGTCGCCGCCTGCGTCAGCCCTCGATGACGAAGCGCAGGTGCTGATGCGCGGCCCGCAGGGCGGCCTCGACCTGCGCCGGCGCGTCGCTGCGCGCGAACGCAAAGCCGAGGTAGTGCCGGCCCTCGGGGAGCGGCACGACCGGGCGGCCGAGCGGCGCCGTGATGGTGACGGCCTCCACGCCGGGGATCCGCCGCGCCTCCTCGAGCCCGTCCACGCGCGCGAGCACCCCGGCGCGCGGGATGGGCAGCATCATGACGCCGGCGGCGCGCCGCTCCCGCTCGGCGTGCAATAGCGACATGCCCGCCGCGTGGCGCAGCACGACCTCCTCGAGGCTCATGCCTGTGCCAAAGCGCAACGTCCGCCCGCACAGGCCGCCGATGGTCCGCGCCGCCACCTCGACCAAGGTCGCCTTGCCCTCGTGGAGCCGGACCTCGGCGTGGACCGGCCCGTCAATGAGCCCGAGCGCCTCGGCCGCTTGCCGCACGCACGTCGTCACCGCGCGCTGCTCGTCGGCCGAGCGCCGGGATGGCGTCACGTACAGCGTCTCCTCGAAGTAGGGCCCCTCGAGCGGGTCCGGCTTGT
>CAYLZW010000345.1:0-5883 GCA_964388085.1 uncultured Myxococcales bacterium
TGCTCGGCGCCGTGCTCGTCTTCGAGCTGTGCGTGAACGTCGTCTACATGGCCGGCCGCGCGGCCAAGGCTGACACCGACACGACGCTGAGCACGGGGATGAAGCTGTTCTTCGCCGGGCACGGCATCCTCTCGCTGGCGATGTTCCTCGGCCTCGTGGTGCTCTACATCTTCGCCGTCATCGACGTGAAGAGCGGGCGCCCGAGCTGGTTTCAGCGGCACCCCGTCGGCTCGTGGGTGTTCGTGTTCTTCTGGATGGTGTCCGTCACGAGCGGCGAGGCCATCTTCTTCCTGCGCTTTTGAGCGCATCTCTTCTCGTAGAGATTCGCGCCGACCGGCCTTGGGGGCTGTGCTGTGCCGAGCTGGCCGCGTGTGTGCAGCAGCGTCGTCGTCGTCGTGCTCGGCGGCGCGCTCGCGTGCGTCCCGACGCCGCCGTCCGACGACGCCGGCCCGGGCGAGGCGCGCACCGGCCCCATAGACTTCCTGCGCATGGTGCACGACCGCCCCGCCGTGGGCGGCGACTGGTACGACTACGACGAGGCGGGCGGACACATCATCGCGCCGCTGCCGCAGGTCTATGTGCTGCGGGAGGGCCATGACGAGGGCGCGCGTTATGCCGCCCTGCGCGTCGTGTCCTATTACGATCCGGACACCGCGGACTCGGGACGCTTCACCATCGCCTTGCGCGCCTACGACGGCGCAGCGTGGCTGCCCGAGACCGAGTGGCTGACGTCGAGGAGCGTGAAAGACGGCGGACCGCTCTGCCTCGATCTGTTCAGCAAGAGCGAGCCCGACTGTGCCTCGGCGCTCTGGCAGGTACAGCTCCGGGCCACTCGTTGGCTCGCGCTCGAGGGTCCCATCGTGGTGGCGCGGCCGAGCCTTCAGGTGCGCAGCGCGCACGGGCTCGCCGGCGCCGGTGACGTCGTCATCGCCACGCTCGCGGAGCGCCCGTCGCTGTCGGGCCTGCCGCAGCCGACCTCCATCGAAGACCTCGACGACGGGCGGCAGTCCTCGTGGAGCAGCAGCGAGTGGGACCGCGCGCGCTACGCGCCCGACCTCCCCGAGAGGGGCATGGCCGTCGGCGCGCGCTTCGTCGACGACGGGTTCGTCGGCAACGGCGATGTCTGGGCGCTGCTGAACGCGCGCCGCTCGCTGGTGCGCTTCCAGGTGCGACCGGCCAGCGACGGGGATCCGGACGCCGGGCTCGTGTTCACGTTCAACAAGGTCGCGGTCGACATCAGCGACGACACCATCCCGCTCGAGGTGCCCGCGAGCCGCGACGTGAGCGTGCCGGTGCCTGGCGTGGGTGCGCGGACGTATCTTTCCTTCGAGGCAGACGACCTCGTCACCGAGGCAGGCGCCGGCCTGCACGACGTGCCCGCCGAGAACCAGTGGGACCTCGCCGTCGTCAGGGCGGACGACGGCGTCGTGCGGCTGGTCGTCTCCGCCGGCGCGGCCGTGTACAACCTCACGAGGAGAGACGGCGCAGCCACCTTCACGGACGCCGTTTTGCCGGAGAGGACGACGCCATGAAGCGCTCGCGCGCGCGCCCGAGGCTCTCTCCGCGCTGGCTCGGCGCCGGCGTCGTCGTGCTCTCCTGCGCGTGTGCTCCGGGCCCCGAGGCACCCGACGGCGGCCCGGTCTGCACGGAGGCCAGCGAGGTCGCGTGCGCGAGCGAGCTCAGCGAGGCGCTCTCGCTCGTGGCAGGCGCCGTCTCGCCGCAGGGCATCACCAACGAGCGCGACGGCGACGGCATCAAGTCGGTCGTCGACGCGCGCGCCGGCGGCCTCACCGCCGACCCGCGGCAGCCCTATCTGTACGCGCGCTTTCGCGGCGGCGGCCTCGAGAAGGTCGAGCTCGACGACGACGAAGCGCTCTCGTCCATGGACTGGGACATCGCCTTCCATCGCTACATCGTGCGCCTGAACGGCGGCAGCTCCGGCCCGTCGTGCGTCTCGGCGGCCCACCTCGAGGGCGAGGACTACGACGCGCTGACGAGCGCTCCAGCGGACCTTGACCTCCAGCTCGACGAGCAGATGAGCGACGCCTGCGCCTTCCGCGCCGACAGCGAGGCGCAAGACCCCGCCAACGAGCAGGACTTCGGCGCCGCGCTGCGCGGCTGGTACCGCTACGTCGGTTGCCTGCAGACGACGTATGATCCCTTCGTGATCCGCCTCGCCGATGGCCGCCTCTTGAAGCTCGTCGTCACGCACTACTATGCGGACGACGCACAGACCGAGTGCAACGAGACCGAGAGCAGCTCGCACGCCGGCGCCGCGCTGCTGCAGGTCCGCTGGGCGTTCCTGGAGGACGCGTGACGAGACTCAGCACCGCCCTGCTCTCCTTCGCCTTCGCGCCGCTCCTCGCGTGTACGCCGACGACAACGCTCGACGCCGGGCCCGACGCGGGCGAAGACGCGCTCATCAACCCGACCGACGCCGGATCCAGCGACGGCGGCATGCCCCCTGTGCCGACGGGTGACTGCCCGACCGAGGCGCCCTTCCTCGCGCACCTCGACGTCGGCGGCGGCGTCACGGAGACCACGGTCACCGCCTGCTCCGACGCGCGCTGGGTCGGCATCGACCTCGAGAGCAAGCAAGAGATCCTCGTCGAGGACGCGACGGCGACGGACGCCTGGGACCTCGCCTTCCAGCGCTTCCACGTGAAGTCGAACGGTGGCGTGAGCGGTGCCGCGGGCGTGCGGGTAGCGCCGCTGACCGGCGTGGAATTCGAGGACGTCAACGAGGCGCCGAGCGAAGGCTGGCTGCAGGATCTCCCCGACAGCGACCTCGACGGACATGACGACTACGTCATCAGCGGGCAGGACCTCTCGTGGTGGGAGTACGACCTCGAGACGCACGTCATCAACATGACGGGCGTCGTCTGGGTGGTCGAGACCGACGAAGGACACCACTACAAGCTCGAGCTCATCGACTACTACGAGGACGTCGCCGGCAGCGCCGAGAGCGGCTACCCGACCTTCGTGTGGGCCGAGCTCGGCGCTGACGACGACGCAGGAGCGGCCGATGGTGGCTCCACCGACGCGGGAGCGGACGACGCAGGAGACGGCGCCGGCGGCATGGACGCCTCCGTGTCGGACGCAGGTTGAGACTTCAAGAATGGGAGCGAGCATGAAGCGACTGACGCGGTTCTGGCCCCTCTTGCTGGCGGCCTCGTGTGCGCCCCCGACCCCGACACCGGACGCGGGACCCCAGAACGTAGGCTGCGCGCTGCAGAGCGATTGCGGCGAGAGCGACGACGGGCGGCCTTCGCGCCGCAGCGAGCTCGACGCCGTCTATGACCCCGTCGGGCAGCGCATGATCATGTTCGGCGGCACGACCGCGGTGCCCACCGAGTGCGACTTCCCGGCGCCCATCTTCAGCGACGAGACCTGGGCCTTTCACGATCGCTGCGGCATCTGGAAGCGCATCGACGGGCCCGGACCGAGCGCGCGCACGCGTCACATGATGGCCTACGACCCCGCGGGTCATCGCGCGCTGCTCACCGGCGGTCGCTATCGCGCGGCGGCGCAGGGCGACTACGTCACCTTCAACGATCTCTGGCAGCTCGATCTCGAGACCGACGAGTGGAGCGAGATCGCGGTAACGAACCCACCCGTCGCGCGCGTCCACGCCGCGTTCGAGGTCAACGGCGACGGCACCAAGGCGTATCTGTTCGGCGGCAACATCAGCTTGAGCGGCCTCGCCTACAACGTGCAGAACGACCTCTGGGAGCTCGACCTCGAGACCAAGGCCTGGCGGGAGCTGACGCCGACCGGCCCCGCGCCGCTCGCGCGTCAGTGGCTGCCGTCGCTGTTCGACGCGGAGCGGAACCGCCTCGTGGTCATGGGTGGCTCCGACGACAACGCGCTGTTCGCCACCGACTACTTCAACGACGTCTGGGCCTACGACGTCGACAGCAACACCTGGACGCAGCTCCACACCGGCAACGGCACCGCGCCCGCGGGCCGCTATGGCGGGGAGTGGGTGCACGACGTCGAGAACGACGTCTACCTGCTGTTCGCCGGGCACGACGACACCGAGCTCGCCAACTCGAACGATACCTGGGCCTTCGATCCGAGCGACAACACCTGGACGCAGCTTCGACAGGGCGACGTCTGGAATAAGCCCGCCAACGGCTTCTGTGACTTCCCGCCGGACTTCACCGTGGTCGACCAGCAGGCCCCGGAGCGGCGGAACTCGTTCGTCGCCACCTATTCGAGCTACGCGGAGTGCCCGTCGCTGATCGTCGCCATGGGCAAGACCGACTGCGGCGCCACCGACGACGTGCAGCGCTGGGTCCCGGCGCTGGGCGAATGGGACATGGTGCTCGAGGCGCGCGAAGGCGAGATGTGCCTGCGCACCGACACCCAGTTCGACTGCTTCGAGATGTGCCTGTAGCGGCGCGGGCCCGCTGCCTGATGGGCGGGTAACAGCGCCCGCGCGCTAGGGCTTGGGTCCCCTTTGGGACAGGCCTAGCGCTTTACGGCAAAGTCGATGGCCGCGCGCACCGCCACCGCCTGCGCGGTGTTGCAGGCCGACGGCGTCGTGCGCGGACTGTCCGGGTACACCTCGGTCGTCGTCACAAAGCGCGCGTCCGTCATACCCGCGCACAGTCCGAGCTGCTTGAGCGGGTAGCGGATCACGCCGGGAGCGATCACGGGCGAGCCGATGATCTGACCGTCGCCGTCGGCGGGTGCGATGTGCGTGACCTTGGCCACCGCCTCGATGATCGCCTGCTGAAAGGTGGGCTGCGGGTCCTCGCTGTCGTCGACCAGATAGAAGCCGTCCGGGATCTGCCCCGGCTCATAGGGCTCGCCGTCGCGCGCGGCGAGGGCTGGGCGGAATTCGGACTCGTCCGTGTCGGTGGTCTCGTGCAGATCGATGTGCAACAGGAAGCGATCGCGCCAGGGCTCGACGAGGTGCATCAGCGCCGCCGCCTCTTCAGCCGGGCTGTCGTCGCGGAACGAGCGGTTCGGATCGATGGCGTCGGGGTTCCAGCGGTGCACCCGCTCATAAGCCCAGGGGCTCACACAGGGCGCGACGAGCAGGTTGACTCGAGACGTGAGCTCTCGAGCGTGCTGCTCGGCGACCAGCAGCGCGCCGTGCACGCCGCTGGTCTCGTAACCGTGCACGCCGCCCGTCACCAGCGCGAGCGGCCTCGCGTCGTCCCAGTCGCGGCTCTGTAAGGCGATCAGCGGATAGCTGTCCGGCCGGTAGTCGAGGCGGCCGTACTCGACGACGTCGAAGCGGTCCCGCAGCGCGAGAAGCCGCGTCAGCACGTCCTGCTCGTAGCTGCGCTGCTTCGATTGGCGCGCGCGCCATTGTGCGATCTCCGGCTCACCCCAGGGCCGGCCGGGGACGCCGATCGGATAGCGCATCAACGCTGCGCGATGCCGGTGTAGTCGCGCGCGCCCGGCCCCGTGTAGATCTGACGAGGGCGGCCGATGCGCGCGGGCTCGCTGTGCAGCTCGACCCAGTGCGCGATCCAGCCCGGCAGGCGCCCCATGGCGAAGAGCACCGTGAACATGTTCACCGGGATGCCGATCGCCTGGTAGATGATGCCGGAATAGAAGTCGACGTTCGGGTAGAGGCGACGGCTGATGAAGTAGTCGTCGTGCAGCGCCACCTCCTCGAGCTGCATGGCGACGTCGAGCAGCTTGGAGGGCTGCTTCAGCCGGTTCAGCACGTCCATGCAGGCCTTCTTGATGATCTTCGCGCGCGGGTCGAAGTTCTTGTACACGCGGTGACCAAAGCCCATGAGCCGCTGGCTCGACTTCTTGTCCTTCACGCGATCGAGGAACGCCTTGCCCGAGAGCCCCTCGTCGGCGATCTCGTGCAGCATCTCGATGACCGCCTGGTTGGCGCCGCCGTGCAGCGGGCCC
>CAYLZW010000346.1:0-5856 GCA_964388085.1 uncultured Myxococcales bacterium
GGCATCGACGATCTCGCGGAGGAGCGCGAGGCGTTCAACTTCGACGACGACGACTTCGATCTGTTTCGCGCCGCCTGCTTGTTGAGCCGCGTCGACGGACGGGAGCCCGACCTCGAGGCGACCTCGGCGGAGGTCGACCGCCTCGCCATCCTCGTGGAGGAGCGCGCCCACGACGAGCCCACCTGGCCGGGGCCGTTGACGGCCCTGACGCACGCGCTGTTCGCCGAGGCCGGCTTTCGCGGCGACGCCGAGACCTATGACGATCCGGACAACAGCTTCTTGGACGTCGTCGTGGAGCGGCGCCAGGGCCTGCCCATCTCGCTGAGCTTGCTCACCTGCGAGGTCGCCCGGCGGGCCGGCATCGAGACCTACGGCATCGCCTTCCCCGGGCACTTCCTCGTCGGCGTGCAGGACGCGCCCTCGGGCGGCATCGCTGAGCTCGTCGTCATCGATCCCTTCCACAAGGGGGCGGTGCTGACCCCCGACACCCTCGAGCGGCAGCTCGCGCGCCTCGCCGGCCGCCCGGTCGAGCTGCTGCCCGAGCACCTGATGCCCGCGACCCCCCGCTCGATCCTGCTGCGCATGCTCGTGAACCTGCGCGGTAGCTACGCCAGGCGCAACGACGCCGTCGGCATGTACCGGGTGCTCTCGCGCGTGCTCGTGTTGGCGCCGAAGAACGCCGAGGCCCTCGCCGAGCGCGCGCTGGTGCGGCGTGATCTGCTCGACCTCGACGGCGCCCGCGAGGACGCAGAGGCTGCCCTGAAGGCGGCGCCCGATCGCGAAGATGCCGCCGCGGTGCGCGCGCGCCGCGTGCTGCGGCGCCTCGAGGCCGACCGCCGCTGGGCGCACTGAGCCGGGCCGTCCGGGGCAGGTGCCCGATCGCCGCGATTGCGGTGTCCCGGGAACTGCAGCGCGCGGCCGGCCGGTGCTAGCGTTCCTCGCGGATGGCGATCTTCACGCGTTTCGAGTGCCCACGCTGCCAGCACGTCTTCGTCACCGAGGGCGACGCGGACGCGTTCGCCGACTGCCCGAAGTGTCAGTCCATGGCGCTCGCCATCGGCGAGGCCTCGAGCGCGACGGTGCAGGGCGTCCCGCGCGGGCCGACGCTCGGGACCGGCGAGGGGGCGCCCCTCGCGGGGACGGGTGGGTTCAGCGAGCGCACGAGCGACGCCGACAAGGGCGTGTTCTCGCAGCTGCTCGAGTCGACCGACTCCTTCGCGGCTCAGCCGGACCCGCGCGAGAACCTGCGCGTGCCGGCGACCCTCGACGACATGCCGCCCGCCGAGAGCCCGTCCGATCCGTTCGACGAGTCGACGGTGGCGGCCGAGGCGCCGAGCATCCTTCTGACCCGCATGATGTCGGACGAGAGCGGCCCCGTCCGGCGCCATGAGGCGCGCGACGAGAGCGTCGACTACTCCGACGAGGAGGAGGTGCACCGCGCGCCCACGGAGGTGCTGCGGCCGCGCCGCTCGAGCGAGCCCACGGCCGTGCGCGCGGCGCCGGAGCAGCAGCGCACCGAGGACCTCGGCTCGCCGTTCTCGGACAACGAGCTCGACTCCGCCTTCGACCTGCCGGCCGACGACGAGGACGCTTGGGAGAACGGTCCGCCGCCGGGCGTGCCGCAAGCGGCGTCGGCCGCCGTGCTCGACGAGGACGCGTGGGAGAACGGCCCGCCCGAGGGCGTCCCCGGCGGCGCCCCGCTGCCGCGGCCGCCGTCGACGGGAGAGATCCCGCGGCGGGTCTCGAACGCGGCCCTCGATCTGACGCGCGACGAGCCGTCGTCCGGCTTTGGCGAGCTCTCCCTCGAGCTGCACGAGGAGCAGGGAGACCGCGGGCCGGGTCCGGCGGCGCGCCGCGGGGTCTGGGACCCGAACTTCCACTCGGGCGAGATGAAGGCCGGCGCGGTGCTCTTGAGCGATCTCGAGTCGGGCTTTGGCGGCGTGCGCCTCGACGAGGCCGCCAGCGCCGGGGACCTCTCCGGCAGCGAGCTGAACGCCCTCGAGCAGGCCTTCTCGCAGATGGCCGGCGGCGCTCCGGCGTCGCGCGCCGAGGACGCCCTGCGCCAGGCGAGCGTGCAGGCGGCGAGCTCGCTGCTCGCCATCCCGACGCACTCGCAGCTCCAGGGCACGGCCGTCCCCGTCCCGCCCGCCGAGGGGGAGCCGCCCGCGCTCACCCGCCGGCAGCGGCCGGCGCATCTGTCGCTGTCCGAGGAGGCGAAGGCGCTGGCGGGCATCCCCATCCAGCCGGCCGCGGGCTCGCACAACCTCGCGCTCGAGCTCACCCGCGGCGCGCCCAAGCAGGCCGCGAACGAGACGCCGCCGCCGCGCCCGCGCGCACCGGACGACGACGGCGGCGCCCGACCGGCCGAGGGGCGCCCCTCGGCACCCTCGCGCGAGCAGAGCGAGGTCACCGACGCCGTTCGTCCCGCGCGCGCGCGTCAGCCCGTCGCCGCGGAGCCGGGCACCTTCGCGGGCTTTACGCTGGCGCGCGTGGCGGCGCTCGCGCTCGTCGCCATCCTGCTCGGCCTCGGCGGCGGCATCGTCATCGCGCCCTCGCCCGCGCCGAAGCCCACCACGCCGCGCACGCGCGCCGAGCAGCAGTTCTCGCAAGGCAACCAGTTCTACGCCGAGGGGCGCTTCGACGACGCTCTCGGCAGCTATCGCGGCGCCATCGCGCTCGACCGCACGTTCGCGCCCGCGCACCGGGCCAAGGCCGCCGCGCTCGCCAAGCAGCAGCGGGGCGAGGAGGCCGCCAGCGCCTACCGCGCCTACCTCGAGACCTCGCCCGGCGCGGTCGACGCGCAGCAGGTGCGTGAGGTGCTGCGCCGCTACGAGGGGGAGGCGACGCCATGACGCAGCAGCCCCCACCGGCCCCGCGCGAAGAGCGCGACGACCACCAGAGCGTGGCCTCCGCGATCCCGGGGGCCTGGGTGCAGCCGGCCGCGGCCTTCGCGGACGAGAGCAGCGTCGTCAGGCCGGATCGGCGGGACGCCGGCGGAGCGAGCGGCCGCGTCGTGCGCCTGCTCGTGTTGGCGGTGCTCTCGGCCGGGACCGCGGCCTTTGCCTGGGGCGTCACGGTGGCCCTGCAGAGCCTCGACGACGAGGAGGCCGCCGCGCTGCCGAGCGTCGCGAGCGGCGCGTCCCCGGCGCGCGCGGCGACGGACCCGGCGGAGGCCGTCAGCGCACCTTCGCCTGCCTCCGACGCGGCCCCGCTTACGGTCGTGGCGGCGGCCATCGCCGAGGAGGGCGCTGCCGAGCGCGCGCTCGAGGGCGAGCCGCCCGTCCCCGCGGCGGACCCGAGCTTTCCGGCGCTCCCTCCGCCGAGCGACGACGTCGGCGCCGCCCCTGGCGATGACATCCCGGCGCCCAAGCGCCTGCGGGCGGCGCGCGCCTCGTCCGAGCGCGACGACGAGGTCAAGCCGCGGATGGCGCGTTACGAGCGCGACCTGAAAAAGCGGCAGCGGCTCGCGCGCGCCCACAAGCGCCGGGCGTCCGCCCGCAGGCAGAGCGCGCCGGATGACCCTGCGCCGACGACGACAGCGGCGGCGAGCGCTGCGCCCGAGAGCGCCGCCAGAGCGCCCGTCACGGCAGCGAGCCTGACGCGCGAAGCCGAGCGCCTGTTTGCCGCCGGCGAGCTGCGTGAGGCCCGTGCCCTGGCGGAGCGAGCGCTCGAGGAGAGCCGCGGCTACCCGCGCGCGCACCGGGCGCTGGCCGTCATCTGCGCCAAGCAAGGCGACAGCGCCTGCGCGCGCAAGGGCTACGAGACGTACCTGAAGCTCGCGCCGGGCGCCCCGGACGCGCCCGACGTGCGCCGCATCCTCGGCATGTAGGTCGGCACGACGACGTACCGCTGCACGGAAAGCGGCGTTGCTGGCCCTTCTGAGCCCAGGTACCCTCCGGGAAACTTCCGACACCCGAGGTCCCGCGATGGCACAGCGCACGCCTACGCTCGGCTCGACGAGCCTGCTCGCGCCGATCGCGATCGCGGCCAGCTTCCTGTTCGTGGCCTGCAGCCCGCCGCCCATCCAACAGGCGGACGGCGGCGGCATCGACGACAACCCCATCCTCGTGTTCGACGCCGGCCCGCACGTGCCCGTCGACGACGCCGGCGCGCCCGTGGACAGCGACGGCGGCGTGCTCGCCGACGGCGGCAGCGACGAGGTGAACGTAGACGTGGGCGTGACCGCGGTGACCCCGCCGAACGGCCCGCTCGTAGGCGGCAACCGGGTCGCGGTCGAGGGTTGGGGCTTCACGCCCAGCGTCGCGGAGGGCGGCGACACGCGCGTGTTCTTCGGTGACAACGAGGCCACCGGCATCATCTACGGCAGCGAGAACCGCCTGACGATGTTCGTGCCCCCGTGTGACGCGCCCGGCCCCCTCGCCGTGCGCGTCGAGAACTCGCTCGGCACGGGCCTCGGGGAGGGCGTCTACACGTGCTTCTCGCCGGTGACGCTCGCGAGCGTGTCTCCTGTGACGGGCAGCGCGGCGGGCGGCACCCCCATCACGCTCACGGGCGAGGGCTTCAGCGAGGACATGATGGTCCTCGTCGGCGGCCGCCAGGCGGTCGGCCTCGTCATCGAGAGCGAGACCAGCGCCAGCGCCTTCACGCCGCCGGGCGTAACCGGCCGCGTCGACGTCGAGGGCCTCGACGTGTTCGGCCGCAGCGTGCTCAAGCTCGCCTTCCGCTACGTCGGCGACCTCGCGCTCGACTTCGTCGATCCGGCCGCGGCCGAGGCCGGCACCGTCGTGGACCTCTGGGGCGCCGGGCTCGACGAGAGCTGCAGCGCCACCGTCGGCGGACAGAGCGCCGAGGTCACGAACGTCGTCAGCGACATGCGCCTGCGCCTGCGCGTCCCCGCCGGGCTCGCCTCCGGCAGCTACGACGTCGTGTTGAGCTGTGACGCGGGCAGCGCGACCCTGAGCGGCGGCTTCTTCGTGCTGCCGGCCGCCACCGGCGCGCTCGCCATAAACGCCGTCGTGCCCTCGTCGGGTGATGTGTTCGGCGGCACCCTCGTGCACGTCGCCGGTGACGGCTTTACGAACACCACCGGCGTCACGCTGGCGGGCAGCGAGGTCACCTCCTTCGAGGTGCTGAACGAGCGCCTCTTGCTCGTCGAGATCCCGGCCGGCGCGCTCGGCCCGGCCGAGCTCGAGGTGAGCACGAGCGACCTCGGCAGCGCGACCTTCGCGGGCTTCGAGTACGTGAACGCGCTCGCGGTCGTGTCCGCCGACCCCGCCGTCGGGCCGGTCGAGGGCGGCACGGCGGTCACGCTCAGCGGGCGCGCCTTCGCGGACGGCATGAGCGTCAGCATGGGCGGCCTGCCCGTCACCGACCTCGTCGTCACGAGCGCCACGGAGGCGACCTTCACCACGCCGCCGGGCTCGTCCGGCCCCGCGGACATCGTGATCACGAAGGCGGCCGAGCGCGTGCGGCTCGACGACGGCTTCTTGTACGAGAGCGCGCTCGCGGTCCTCGGCGTGCACCCCGCGCGCGGCAGCATCAGCGGCGGCACCTTCCTCACCATCCGCGGTCAGGGCTTCGCGCGCGAGGGCAACCTGCTCGTGCAGCTCGGCAACCAGGCGGCCACCGAGGCGGTCGTCATCAACGACTCCATCATCCAGGCGCGCGCGCCCCTGCACGAGCCGGGCGTCGTCGACGTCGTGGTGACGAAGGGCAGCGAGTCGAACCTGGCCCCGCGCGCCTTCACCTTCTTCAACCCGACGAACTTCCTCGGCGGCACCCGCGGCGGGCCCATCGACGGAGCGGTCTACGTCACCGTGCTCGACGCCTTCCTCGGCCTGCCCGTGCCGGACATGGTCGTGTTCCTCGGCACCGACGGCGCGGCCACCGACAAGA
>CAYLZW010000347.1:0-5838 GCA_964388085.1 uncultured Myxococcales bacterium
CCGATGGTCGCGAACGGGCCCATGGACGCGTACACGTGGTAGCTGCCGCTCGGCAGCTCGACGGTGACCGGATCTTTCACGAGGAAGCGATTGCAGGCCGGGCTCGGTCCGTAGGGGTACGCGAGCAGCGGCGCGCACTCGTCGGGCGCCGTGCCGAGAAAGCGCGCGCCGACATCGGCGGCGGTGGCGTCGTCGCCCGGGATCACCCACACCATGGCGTCGGCCGGCTGCCCCTGCACTTGCACGGCGACGGTGAGCTCCCCCGCGGCCGGGATGTCGATGTCGTCGAGCGACACATCGGCGCGGCCCACCGGCGCGCGCGCGCTCGCGACCACCTCGCCGAAGGCGATGACCTCGACGACGTACTCGCGATCGGCGGGCACGCTGGCGCTGAATTGTCCGTCGTCGTCCGGCATCACGACGGTCCAGGGAGTGCGCAGCGCCGGCGGGTCGCTCTGGCGACCCTCGCTGATCTGCACGATGGCGCGGTCGCGCTGCTCGAGGCCCGCGGCGCCCGCGACCGTGACGCGGCCGCTGATGCGCGCGTGCGGCTCCTCGAACAGGCGCTCGCGGACCTCGAGGGCGAGGTCGGCCGCGGGCTGAACGCCGCGACCGTTCGCGGCCAGGTGAATGCGTTCGTAGACGAGGTAGTCGCCCGGACGCACCACCTTGCGCGGCCCGCCGGCGCCCGAGACCGTGTCCGACTGGAAGCCCTCGAGGTGGTCCTCGCTGCAGCTCACGCTGGCGTAGCTCGCGGCCGGCTCCACCCAGGAGGCCGCGGACAAAAACGGCATATCGCGGAAGGCGTCATTGACGGTGCTGAGCCCGAACGAGGGGTGCTGAAAGCCGATGCCCGGCACCGGCGAGAAGCCCCAATTCTGCCGGCCGCCCCACCAATAGCCGTCCAGGTTCGCCCACACGGCGTCGTCGTCACCGCCGTGCACCATCTCGGTGCGCACGCGCACGCCGGGCTCGCAGGGGCGCACCTCGTAACGGGAGTACACCTTCTTGCGCGCGTCACCGGCGAGGTGACCCTTCACCTGCACCGCGACGAAGCCGTCTCCCTCGAGCAGCTCCATGCTCGTGTACACGACCGTGTCCTCGGGCAGGAAGCCGACCGCGTGCACGATCTGGTTCAGCGAGTCGTTGTCGTCTCCCGTCGTCGAGAGATCGAGCAAAAAGCCGCCGCTCATGCCGATGTAGTTCTCGTTCTCGATGGCGTCGATGACGGCCGTGACGCGGCTGTTGCCGAGCATGACGTCGCCGACGGCGCCGAAGGCCTCGAGCCCGCCGGGCACGTCGTCACCGGCCTCGATCACGCGCAGCACGAGGCTCGTGTCCTCGCAGCTCGGGGCCTCGAGCTCCGCGCACGGCGGCGGCACCACGCAGCCCTCGCTGCCGTCGAGGCACCCTTCTTTCGTGCAGCCGCTCGCGCCGATGAGCGCGGGCAGCAGCGTGACGACGAGCAAGGCACAGGTACGCATAGGGAGAGCCTCCGGTTCACCCGGTGAAGAGCTTCCGTTCGCGCGGGCGAGCCCGACGCGAATCGGCGCAGGCTAGCAGGCAGCGCGCGCAAGTCCCGCACGAGTCGACGGCCCGTCGCGCCGGGAGGTGACAGCGGCCGCGAGCGCCGGTGTTTCACCCCCATGCTCCCGCGCCTCGCCGCCATCGTCGTCCTGTCGGGAGCGGTCGCTTCGCTGCACGGGACCCTCGGCGGCGCGCGCGAGCACGACGCCGCGGCGGCGAGCGCGCAGGGAACGCTGCGGCTCTATCGCCTGTCTGGCGGCGCGGTGCAGCCGCTCGAGGACGGCGACGCCGCGGCCGGCGGGGATCGCGTGCAGCTCGCCTACGACGCGGGGGCACACGCGTACGGCGTCATCTTCAGCGTCGACGACCGCGCTCACGTCACGCTGCACTTCCCTCGCTACGCCGACGACTCCACGCTCCTCGATCGCCCAAGGGGCGTGCTGCGCTCCTCCTTCGAGCTCGACGACGCGCGCGGCGCGGAGCGCTTCTACTTCGTCACGGGGGAGCGCCCGCTCGACGTCCGCCGTGCGCTGCGCCGCAGAGGTAGGCCATTGATTTCGTTGCAGAAACCTGCGGACGCACCGCGCGCCCGAGGGGTGCGATAATGGCCCCATGCGCCTCGTCGCCGCCATCGCCGTCGTCGTGTTGACCGGCTGCCCGCAGTCGCTCGCCGGTCTCGGGACCGCCGCGGAGCAGGGTGACGGCCTGCCGCCGAACCGCGATGTCCTGCGCGACGCGGGCGCGCCCGACGCCGGCCAAGGCCTCGACGACGACGCCGGTCCTCCGCCGCCGCCTCCTCCAGGCGACGCCGGACCCGCGCCCGACGCTGGCGACCCCGGCGCCGCCTGCGTCACCTGGCAGGACTGCCCCCCCTGGCTCGGCGATCCGAGCTCCGGCTTCGCGTGCGTCGACGGGCAGTGCGCGTGCGACCCCGAGGGCACCCTCTCCGAAGGCTGCGGGCAGGCCGGCGGCTTTTGGAACGCCGGCACCTGCTACTGCGACCTCCTCGACGAGGACGAGCCCGCCGCCTGCAACGTCTGGCAGGACTGCCCGCCGCACTACGAGAGCACGCAGTCGGGCTACGAGTGCATCGCCCAGCAATGCACCTGCGACCCGGACGGCACCTACCAGGGCAATTGCGCGACGCAGGGCGGCTATTGGGTGGCGCCCGAGTGCTTCTGCGCGTTCAACGACGACGGGCCGCCTGGCTATGACCCCGAGCCCGACTGCTGGTGGCACCTCGAGGAGCCGCTCTGCGATCCCGACCGCTGGGTCGACACCTCGCACTACGAGACCGAGTGCGGCTACCAGAATGACGAATACGTCTGCGAAAACGTCTGGGTCTCGAGCGGCTATTACGAGGACGGCGCCTGCCCACCGCCCTACTGGGAGCAGCGCTGCTACGGCTGAGCACGCGCCTCAGCCACAAAAGCGCCCCTGGCTGAGGCGCGCGAGCTCGCCCTCGTCGAGCCAACTGGCGCCGCAGCCGACGCAGAGATCGATGATGACGTCGTCGCTGAGCAGCACCGGCGCCATCGCGCGCGCGCACGATGGGCAGACGCTGCCGTCGCCTTTGGCCCCCCGCGCGGCCTCGCTGAGGTCGCCCGGCGTCTTGCCGAGCGGCTCGAGCACCACGCGGCGTACGGCGTCCCGGTCGAGCAGCCGTCCGCCACAGCGGGTGCACTCGCGCTCCGCGAGCTCGCCGGCGGGCGGGTCGAGGAACACCATGCGACAGCTCGGGCAGGGGAAGCGCTCGAGGCCACCGCTGTCGCGGGAGCGCTGCAGAAGGTTGCCGAGGCTGGCGAAGGCCTCGAGGCGCCGTTCGATCTCTTCTCCGAGGGCGACGCCGCGATCGTGCGCGATCAACGAGAGCGCGCTCGATCCGAGCGTGCACGACGACAACGACCAGCTGAGCTGGGCGATGCGCGAGAGGTGAAAGCGCACCTCGAGGGCGAGCAGCAGGCCCGAGAGCGCGTCCTCGCGCGCGCCGGCGTCGAGGGTGCCGCCCCTCTGCAAGAGCTCGAGCACGCCGTCGAAGCCCGCCTGCTTCGCGGCCGGCGTGACGTGAAAGCCGGCGATGGCCTTTACGACCTCGTCGGCGAAGGCGCGGTCGGCGGCGGGGTGCAGCACGAGGCGGACGAGCCAGGCGGCCTCGCCGCGCGCGATCACGGGATAGCTGCCGCGCGCGAGCTCGGGGAGCGCTTCGGCGAACGCGGCGCGCAGCTCGTCTCTGTCGTGGTCGGGGGAGAGCTTTGGCAGGCCTGTCTTCGGTGGGCCGAGGTCGACGCTGCCGAGCGCCCCGAACAGGCGCTGCTCGAGGCGGGGATAGAGGTGCGCGCGCTCCTCCGCGCGATACGAGGGCAACGCGACGGTCAACTGCCAGCGGTTGCCGAGCACACCGGGCGTGACGTCGACGCGCACGGCGCCAAAGGCAGTGACCGCGTCGGCGGACAGCCGCCGGCCGTTGGTGCGCGGCCGCAGCGCGCCGTTCTCGAGCAGGCGCTCGAGCAGCGCGCTGGAGCGCTTCCTGATGATGAACAGCGACGGCAGCGCGCTTGCGCCGAGGGCGCCAAAGGCGGCGAGGGCCAGGGCGAGCGGCTCCATGCCCTGGCAGGATAGCGGCGTTCGAGGCGCCTGACCTTCACGCAGCGCGTGCGCGCGGCGATGTCGTCAGCGAAGGAGCCGCGGCAGCAGCGAGACCTCGCCGTCCTGTACGCGCACCTCGAAGCGCACCGCGCGGCAGGCGTGGGCCTCGAGCAGCCGCGCCATCTCGTCCTCGAGCGTCTCGGCGAAGGCGTCGTACTCGAGGTCGTCGGTGTCCTCGTCGTGCGCGCGCTTGGCGTCGACGAACTCACGGAACAACGCGCGCATGTCGAAGGGCGGCAGCGCTCGCTCTTGTTCCCCGTCGTCGAGGTGCAGCTCGCCGGCCTCGGGCGCAGCGGGCTCGTCCGGCGCGGGCTCCTCGTCGGGACCGCTCGAGCGCGACAGCAGGCCGTCGATGGCGGTGTCGTTGTCGGCGGCCGCGTCGGCGAGCGCCGCGGCGCTCTCTTCGGCCCCGTCGTCGTCGCGCTCGTCCGCGGCTGGGGGTTCGGGGGTGGCGCGCGCGGGCTCCGGTGCTCGCCGCTTCGCCTTGCCGCTCGGCTTGGCTCGCGCTTGGGGCTCGCCCACCCTCACCTCGGGCTCCGGCTCCGGCTCCGGCTCGGGCGGCTCGGCCGCCACCTTCGCCTTCGCCCTCGCCTTCGCCGCTCGCTCCTCGGCGTCGATCGCCTGGGCGGCCTTCTGCTTCTTCGAGATGACGCGCACCTCGCCGAGGTCCGGGTGGCCGCCGCCCTCGGTCTCCATCCAGGCGGGCCGCTCCTGCCGGCGCTTGGTCTTGATGGGACCGAGGTTCGGGTCCTCGTGCTCGGTCAGCGCCGCGGCGACCTCGTTGTAGGTGCGCGCGATGTCCTCGAGGTCGCCGAAGCTCTCGTAGTCGAGGCGGCGATCGCGCGAGCCGCGGGCCAGCGCGCGCATGGCGTCGAGCAGCTCCTCGCGGCGCTCGAGCGGGTTGCGCGTGACGACGAACACCGTCGCCGCCAGGGCCGCGAGCAGCAGCACGTCGATGAGCAGGCGCAGGCGCGCGGCCTCGGGGCTCTCCCGCACGACCAGGAAGAACCCGAGCCCGGCCGCGAGGACGCAGGCGACGACGACGGCGGTGAGCAAGCGGGAGCGAGGGTTCATTTTCGCCTTGCTTATCACGGGGTCGCGCGCGTGGAAGTGTGCAACCAGCCTTCCACGATCCGGCGAGCCTGCTCGCGCTCGACGGGGGCCGAGGCGCCGTAGCGGCGCTGGAACGCCTGCAGCGCGGCGTCTCGCACCATCGGGTCCTTGTCGTCGAACGCGCGCAGCATGAGCGGGGCGAGCTCCTGCTGCTCGCTGCGGTAGGCCGCGAGATCGATGACGACCGAGCGCACGCGCGCGTCGCCGTGGCGCGAGAGCTGCTCGAGCAGCGCCACGGACATGGTCGGCGGCGCCTTGCGAGCGCGGTACTCGCCGTAGGCTTGCGGCACCAGGAAGGCCACGAAGCCGAGGGCGATGAGCACCTGGAACAGCGCGCGGCCGCTCATGAAGCCGCGCCGGCGCGCCACCACGACGGCGTCCACGAGCGTCATCACCACGAACAGCAAGAACAGGACCGGGGCCAGCAGCAGCCACTCCGCGGGCAGCTGATGTCCTCGCACCGCGGCGACGATCTGCGGTTGTCCGAGCAGCGCGAACGCGGCCGAGAGCAGCAACGCCACGAGGAGCGCGATGCGTAGCGCGCCGCGCGTC
>CAYLZW010000348.1:0-5836 GCA_964388085.1 uncultured Myxococcales bacterium
GGCGCCCATGGCGAGGCACAACCGGAAGTAGTGTCAGAGCACCTTTAGCGTTCGCCTCAGGAGGCCAGTCGCCGGCTGAGGGCCAGCGCCAGCGACATGATGGTGACCTGCGGGTTCACGCCCACCGAGCCCGCGACGATGGAGCCGTCCATCACGTAGAGGCCGGAGACGCCGTGCACCTTGCCGTCTCCGTCGACGACGCCGGCGTCCGGTCCGCTCCGTGGGCCCATGCGGCAGGTGCCCTGGGGATGGCTCGCGTGCACGTGCGCGAGGTCGAGCGCCGAGGTCACGCCGTCGATGGCCGCGATCGCGTCCGCCTCCCGCTCGAAGAACCGCAGCGGATGCACCAGCGGGCACACGCGGCGGGCGCCGGCGGCGAAGTAGATGCGCGTGACCGAGCGCAGGGCTTGCTTGATGGACGCGAGCTCGGGGGCGCCGAGGTCGTAGCGGATGGAGGGCGTAAAGCCGCTCGAGAGCGACACGCTGCCCTCGCCGTGATCGCGGACCATGCCGCCCGCGATCGCGAGGTGCTTGAGGCGCGAGAGCTCCTCGATGCCCTCCTGTCCCGCGCGGCCGAACAGGCCGAACAGCTCGGGCACGCCGAGGGTGACGGTCTCGAGCACGATGCGCTCGTCGTCGGGATCGTGCGCCCAGTAGCCCTGCGGGACGCCGTCCCAGAGCGTCACCGGCTCGTCGAAGTCACCGACGGCGGCCGAGCCCGGATGGACCGAGAGGTGCTTCCCCCGCTCGTCGCCGCCGACGCCGCTGTGCTCGAGGATGAGCGGGGAGCCGAGGGCCGAGCCGCTCAGGATGACGACGTCCGCCTTGACGCGCAGGGCGCCGAGGGCCTGGTCCTTGTCGTCGAGCGCGATGACGTCCACGCCGGTGGCGCGTCCGCCCTCGACGATGACGCCCTCGGCGCGCGCGCGGTAGAGCAGCTCGGCGCCGAGGTGGAGGGCCTCGGGCAGGATCGCTTTGTCGACGCTGGCCTTGGCGCCGCTCGGGCAGCCGAGGTGACAGACGCCGCAGCCGCCGCAGGTGGGCGCGTTGCGATCGATCCAGTCCCCCTCGAAGCCGAGCCGCTCGACGCCGGCCTGGAACAGGAGGTTGTGACGACGTCCGATGCCCGCGTGTGTCTTGAAGACGCCGATGCGCCGCCAGACCTCGTCGACGACGGGCGCCATGGCGTCGGGCGCGAGGTGCGCTCTGCCGGTGAGCCGACTCCAGGTCTCCAGCCGATCGCGCGGCGGCCGAAAGCAGATGCCGCTGTTGATGACGGTGGAGCCGCCGACGGCCCGGCCCGACGGGAGCAGGATCGCCGGCTCGCCGAGGCTGAGCTGCGCCCCGCGCTGGTTGTAGAGGTGCACCGTCGACCACGTGAGCGATCGCTGCTGGAAGTCCTTTCGCTCG
Organism: uncultured Myxococcales bacterium; assembly: GCA_964388085.1. Taxonomy (GTDB): domain Bacteria; phylum Myxococcota; class UBA727; order UBA727; family CAYLZW01; genus CAYLZW01. The sequence goes on from CAYLZW010000348.1 coordinate 1,411, forward strand.
AAGGCGCCGCCCGCCTCCAGGAACAGCACCTTCTTGCCGCGTTTCGCGAGCTCGGTGCCCGCGAGCGCGCCGCCCGCGCCGGTGCCGATGACGACGACCTCGACGGAGAGGTCTCCCTGGCCGAGCCGCTCTTTGGCCGGACGACAGCGCGGGTGGCTCGCGACGCTGTCCCCGACGGGAGACGGCAGGAACGGCGTGGAGCCCGCCGCTGGCGTCGGCGCGATCGGCGTCGTCGGATCGCTCATGCGAGGCTCCCACAGCCAAAGCGGTGGCCTACGGCGGCGAGCGCCGCCGGCGACGCGAACAGGTGCAGGCCGACGACGACGCGCAACGCACCCGCGACGCCGTGCCGCGCCTGCCGCGGGCTCTCCTCCCAGGCGCGCATGACCGCGACGCGCTCGTCGAGAGGCAGGCTCGCGAAGCGCCCGAACGACGACAGCGACATGCGCGGCCACTGATCGAAGAGCGCCAGCAGCCCGCGCATGATGCGCTGCTCGCGCGGCGGCAGGCTGGCGAGGTGCGCGTCGAAGCTGCCGGAGACGTCGAGCGCCTTGGCGTCGAGCCCGAGGGCGTTGCCCGGCGGCAGATACACCTCCGCCAGCGCCTCGAGGAACGCCGCCTCGTCGGCCGAGAGCACCTGCTTGCCGGCGGCCGTCGGCCCCGTTCGAAAGAGCGACAGCACGCCGCCGCCGACGAGCAGCGCACCTCCGCCTACACCGAGGCCGAGCTTCAAGAAGTTCCGGCGGCTGATCCTGCTTCGGCGTTCTGCGTGCGGTGCCATCGCGAGATTCTATCCGTGGAGGCCCGGCGGAGCCGGAGTGCGCGTTGCGGCGACGTCGTCGGCGGTGATACCACCTAGACAGGTGGGTGTGTCCCGCGGCGAGGCTGCCCGATGATCGAACTGTACAACTTCCTCGAGAACAACAACGCGCTCATCGTGTCGGCCCTGGTGACCCGCATCCCGAAGGAGGTGCCCGCCTACGCCCGCGTGCCGCGCAACGAGCTGAAGCAGTCCGTCGAGTACCTGCTCGAGGCGTACACCGACCTCCTCGTCACCGGCGAGGACGACGCCCAGCGCACCTACTTCAAGTACATCGCGAAGGTGCGCTCGTCGCAGTCTTTCAAGCTGAGCGACGTGCTGCACAAGCTGCTGGTGTTCCTCCCCGTCATCCGCCAGATGCTGCAGGAGGAGTTTCGGGACGTCGACGGGGACGGCCTCGCGCTGTTCAACCGCGCCATGGATCAACTGGAGAAGACGAACTACCAATCGGTCTGTCGCTTCGTCGACGTCTTTCAGGACTACCTCGCGAACCGCATCGGCGAGCACAACGAGTACCTCGACGAACAGAACAAGCAGCTCGGCGTCGATCTCTCGAAGTTCATCCTGTTCAGGGGGTAAGCCTCTCCGTGATCTGCCCCAAGTGCGGCAGGCCCGTCGAGGCCAACGCCGTCATCTGTACCGGCTGCGACTTCATCCTCGACACGGAGTTCCTCGGCGAGGAGATCCTCGACGAGGAGCAGTCGTTGCGGCCCGGCATGGGGGGCGTCGACCCGGCGGTGTTCAACCTGGCGGACGCCGTCATCCTCGGTGACATCGACGAGCAGGCGCAGAGCTTCGAGACCTCGGACAGCGGCTTTCACGTCAAGGAGTCCACCAACGCGCGCCTGTACGTCTCCGGCCGCAGCCAGGCGATGATGGCGCCTGACGCCGTGCCCGCCGTCATCGCGCAGAACCTCGCGGACGTGCGCCTGACGCCCTTCGAGAAGCACGTGCTGAGCTTCATCGACGGGAAGCGGCCGGTGGAGATCATCCGCCTGCGCGCCGGCCTCGACGAGAGCGAGGTCAAGACCGCGCTCGCGACGCTGGCGGACAAGGGCGTGGTGCAGGTGGTCGGCCGCGCGCTCGTCGACGACGACGAGTTTCAGGAGACCGCCCAGCGTCGCGCGCGGCAGCCGCGGCGCTCCTCGGGCGCCATGGCGGGGGTGGCCGCGGCGCTCGGACCGCTCGGCGACGAGACCGACCGGGCCATCGAGGAGGCCTTCCGTACGGGCACCGGCATCAGCCCGCTCGGCGGCTTCGAGCTGCCCGCGCCCGCCGACGACGACGGCAACGTGTTCTCGAGCTTGTCGGGAGACCCGCTGCAAGACGCCCTCGGCGTCGGACGCGAGATCCCGGGTGGCATGGACGTCCCGGGCGACGATCTCGGCGACCTCGCCGCGCTCCGAGACGGCGGCGCGAGCGCCGGCGGCCCCCCTCCGCCGCCGTCCATGGACACCGCCTACACCGAGCGGCCCCGCGACGACGACCTGCCGTCCGACGCCGACAGCTTCGACGTGCTGGCGCATACGAGCGAGATCGAGCGCGGCCCGCTCGTCCCCTCGGGGGCGACGCACACGCGCGGCGGGCTCGGCCCGATGGCGACGAACGCGCGCCGGGTGCTGAGCGATCCGGAGCTGGCGGAGATCCTCGGTGACGACGACGACGACCTGTCGCACGACACGCGCGCGGGCGAGCGGCCCTCGGGCATCGGCGCGGGCCTGTCGCAGGCGAGCGACGGCTTCGACGACTTCGGGGAGGTGTCGGAGCTGAACACCGCGCTCCTGCCCGGCGTCGACAGCAGCCTCTCGCAGGGCGCGCCCGACTCCGAGGTGTTCAAGAGCGTGACCGGCACCCTCTCGACGCCGGTCATGGCGCAGCCGAACCCGGCGGCGCTCGAGCAGCTGAAGGGACGCCAGCTCGCGTCCGGCTCGTCGGAGGAGTCGGTGACGGGGCTCCGCTCGCACATCGGCGGCGGCGGGCTCTCGGACCTCCTCGGCGACGACGGCCCCGGCGTCGGCTACCCATCGGACACGCCCGCGATGCCGCTGCCGCCGGGCAGCTCGGACGAAGGGATCGACGCCGATCTCGAGGAGTCGCTCGGTCCCTCGTCGGGCGAGCTCGACGAGGACGACGAGGGCGACGAGGGCGGCGGCGCCCAGCTCGCGCCGGCGCCCGACGGCGTCCCGCGCGAGCCCCTCGATGACGGCGGCGATCTCGCGGACCTCGTGGGCGACGATCCCATCAGCCTCGAGGGCACCGACACGAGCAAGGTCGGCTCGCTGATCGACGAGGTGCCGGACGTGCACAGCGTCGTCACCGCGGCGCCCGCCCTGCAGCTCGACGCGGTCGCAGACAGCGAGGACGAGGTCGATCCCTTCGACGGCCTCGACCTCGAGGAGTCGGACGAAGGCGACGCGCCCTCGGCCGCGGCGGACGAGGACGTGTCGGACCTCCCCTCCTCGAGCGAAGCCGGCGACTCCGGCGGCTCCGACGACTCGGGCGAGCTCGCGCTCAGCGGTGAGGGCACGGCAGCGTACGCGGAGAACCCCTTCGCCGCCGGCGCACACGCCGAGGTGGACGACGACGACGACGACGACGACGCGCCGACCGCGATGCGGCCGCAGCTCGGCCACATCGCGAAGCCCGCCGAGCCACCGGCACCGCAGCAGGATGCAGACGAGGTCTCCGAGGTCTCGGCCGTGTTCGAGGTCGAGTCGAGCGCGGACGCGGACGATCTCTACGAGGGCGCCACCGACGGCGTCCCCGCCCTCCCCGCCGAGCTGCGGAACGCGGGCGATGGAGGCCCCTCGAGCGGCGCGCTGGCGGACGCCTTCTCCGACGAAGAGGTAGAGCCCGCGCACGAGGAGCCCGCACAGGCGCCCGCGCCCGCCGCCATCGACCCGCGGAACCGCCCGCCGCAGCTCCCCGTGGGCTCGAGCGCCGGCGCCGACAGCCTCGTCGAGAAGCCCGCGCCCGACTCGAAGGCCGAGCCCTCGTTCTCGTCCGACGAGGAGCTGATCGACGACGCCCTGATCATCCGGCCCGCGGCGCCGACCATGCAGGTGCGCGGCGCGAGCGTGCTCGAGCGTCCCGCGCCGCGCGCGACGCCGGTGTCGGCCGAAGACAGCAGTCTGCACGACGAGGAGTACGCGATCAGCGCCCCCGCGCAGGAGCTGCCGCCGGCGCGCTCGCAGCCCACGCCGGCCGCCCCATCGTCACAGGAGACGGCGCACCTCGAGCGCCCGCAAGAGATCGCGGCGCTCTCTCTCGCCGCCCCACGCTCCGAGAGCGAAGAGACGGCGCTATACGAGAACGCCGCCGAGGTGCTGCCCTCGTCATCGGCCAGCGAGCTCTCGCAAGGCGGCGCCTGGGCCTCCCAGCCCGACGCCGGCGCGCCCGCGCGCGGCGGCGACAGCAACGACTCGACCCACGTGCTGAGCGCGCCCAGCGTGCCGGCGCCCTCCCCCGCCTTCACGCCGCCGAGCGAGGCCAGCGAAGCGCCGCCGGCCGACGACGACGGCGCCTATGAGCCGCTCAACACCGGCTCCAGAAACGACCCCGAGGCCATGCGCGAGAAGGCGCGAAAGCTCTTCGAGGACGCGCTCA
>CAYLZW010000349.1:0-5827 GCA_964388085.1 uncultured Myxococcales bacterium
TCCCCCATCTCGCCCTCGATCTCAGCCTTCGGCACGAGGGCCGCGACCGAGTCGATGATGAGGATGTCCACCGCGCCCGAGCGCACCAGCATGTCGGTGATCTCGAGGGCCTGCTCGCCGGTGTCGGGCTGTGAGATGAGCAGGTCGTCGGTGCGCACACCGAGCTTACGCGCGTACTGCACGTCGAGGGCGTGCTCCGCGTCGATGAAGGCAGCGATGCCACCCTGGCGCTGCGCCTCCGCGACCGCGTGGAGGGTGAGCGTCGTCTTGCCGCTCGACTCCGGGCCGTAGATCTCCACCACGCGGCCGCGGGCGAGGCCGCCTACGCCGAGGGCGACGTCGAGGCCGAGCGAGCCGGTCGGGATGGACTCCACGTCCGCCACCATCTTCTCGTCGTTGCCGAGACGCATGATGGAGCCCTTGCCGAACTGCTTCTCGATGGTGGCCACCGCGAGATCGAGCGACTTCTCGCGCTCCTTCTTGTTGGCCTCTTCCACGCGAGCGTTGCTGCTTCCCTGCTGAGTTGCACTGTGCACCATTTCGGGCTCCCTGCGCGCCTCTCCGTGGCGCTGATGTCGGCTCTGTCGCTGAGCAGCGTAGAATGAACCTGAACTTTTGTTCAAGCCTGAACACCTTGTTCAGGTGGTCTTCCCTCACAATCCGTTGTCCGCGCTCCGCTTTTGCGCGGATCCGTCCGGCGCCGCAAGGGAGCGGGATCAGGCCAACTGCGAAGGCAGCCCGAGGCCGTGGCTCAGGGGGCCGAGGTGGTCCGCGAACCAGCGCATGGCCGCCAGCGCCACCTGCTCGAGCGCGCCCGGCTCTTCGAACAGGTGCGTCGCGCCCCGCACCAGCTCGAGGCGCGCCTCGGTGCGCAGGTGGCTCTGCGCCTCCTCGTTGAGCGCGACCACGACGTCATCCAGCTCTCCGACGATGAGCAGCGTCGGGCAGCGCACGAGGGGCAGCGCGCCTTTGGCGAGGTCCGGCCGGCCGCCGCGCGAGACCACGGCCTGCACGATGTCGGCGCGGCGGGCGGCAGCGACGAGGGCCGCCGCCGCGCCCGTGCTGGCGCCGAACAAGCCGAGGGGCAGCGGCCCGACGTCCGCGCGCTGGCGCACCTCGTCGATGACGCGGGTGACGCGCGTGGCCAGCAGCTCGATGTCGAAGCGCAGCTCGCGGGTGACGTCGTCGACGCGCGCCTCCGCGGGGGTCAGCAGGTCGAAGAGCAGCGTCGCGAGGCCGGCGTCCTGCAAGAGGGCCGCGACCTCGCGGTTGCGCGGGCTGTTCCGGCTGCTCCCGCTGCCGTGCACGAAGAGCACGAGCCCGCGGGCGAGGCGCGGCCGCGCGAGCGTGCCATGAACGGCGCCGCCATCGACGTCGAGGGTGACCGTCTGTTCCCGCACCGGCATGTCAGATCCCCCCGGCCGCCGATCCGGCCTCTCCCTGTCGGGCCGCGTCGTCGTCGATCGCGGCGCGCGCGGCCCGCGTGGCGTCCTCCGCGTTGGCGGCGTCCATCAGCAGCGCCTTCACCTCGTCGTCGCTCGTCTGCGAGAAGTCGCGGTACCAGAGGCCGACCCCAAAGAACGGCCGCGGCGTGTCCACGCACACGACGTCGTCGGCGAGCGCGCGGAAGCCGCGGCAGATGTCGGGCGCCGCCACCGGCACCGCGACCACGACGCTGGCCGGGCGGAGGCCGCGGACGGCGCTGACGGCGGCCTGCATCGTCGAGCCCGTGGCCAGGCCGTCATCGACGAGCAGCACCGTGCGCCCCGTGATGTCGGGGGGCGGGCGGCCGCCCCGGTAGGCGAGCTGGCGGCGCTCGAGCTCTCGTAGCTCTCGGCGCGTCACCGCGTCGAGCAGCTCCTCGCCGATGCCGAGCGTCTCGACCGCCGTCGGGTTCAACACGCGCACGCCCCCGAAGGAGATGGCGCCCATGGCGAGCTCCTCGTGGCCGGGCACGCCCAGCTTGCGCACGACGCAGACGTCGAGCGGCGCGCCGAGCACGCGCGCCACCTCGTAGGCCACCGGGACGCCGCCGCGCGGCAGTCCGAGCACGATGACGTCGTCGCGGCCGGCGTAGCGAGAGAGCCTGCCCGCGAGCTTGCGCCCGGCGTCTGCGCGGTCCTGGAACACGGATCGACTCCTGTGCCGTCGTCCCCGACGAGGGGGCAAACGGAACGAGGGGCAACGACAGTGCCAAGGACGGCGCGCGTGACGGGATCAGGACGCGCGCCGGTCGAGCCGCGGAAGAGAGCGGCAGCGCGCCTCGCCCCTTGTGGAGGTGGGGCAGGTCGCTGCGCCGAAGCACGGTTCTCCGACGCTCGTCATCGACGACGCGCACCGCCCCGCGGCGCATGGCTTGCAAAGGCTGGGCAAAGGCTGGGCAAAGGCAGGGCAATTCGCGGGCAGCGAGCCGCGTCGTCATCAGGAGGCAGCATGACCGAGCGCGAGGGGTACTACCGCAGCATCGAGACGCGTCCGGACGAGGAGGAAGAGCACGGCGCCGGCGCCGGCTATCACCACCCGGGCTATACCGGCGAGGGCCCCGAGGGTCGCATGCAGGGGCGAGGCGTCGAGGTCATCTCGACCATGCCCGAGCACCTGCACGGCGCAGGTCCGCACCGCGGACGAGGCCCACGCGGCTACCGGCGATCCCCGCAGCGCATCTTCGAGGACGCCTGCGATGAGCTGACCGAGAGCGCCTGGGTAGACGCGAGCCACATCGAGGTGCGCGTCGAGGACAGCACCGTGACGCTCGAGGGCTGGGTACACGATCCGCGGGAGCAGGCGCTGGCGGAGGAGCTCGTTCTGGAGGTGGCGGGGGTCTCTCGTGTTTTGAATCACCTCGGGTTGAGGCGCGAGCGGACGTAGCGATTCTGTCGGCGGCCGTTGGATCGGACGACGTCTCCGTCGCCGTAATCGGTGGCCCCTCGCCCCGCCCCAAAACGCAAAGCTGCCAAGGAGTCTGTGATCCTCCTTGGCGGCATGGCGCGATTTCTCGTTCGCAGCGTCGTCTACCCCCCCGATCGCTTGCGTTGGTCCCACGATCGCAAAGCGGATTTCGTTCGCTGGCCAGGCGCAGCGGAGGCGCGACCTTTTGGTCGCGCCAAGCACGCAACGCAGCCAGCGGGCGCGTGTCCCCAAAGGGACGCAAGCCCTAGTGTCGAGCGAGCTTCTGGTCCTCGGCCAGCGGATCCCCGACGGTGCTGAAGACCGTCAACACCTCGCGCTGGGCAAACTCATCATCCTCGCGCGCGACCGCCGTGATGACGTTCACGCCCGGCTCGAGCTCGATCTCCGCCTCGAAGGTCTTCTCCGTCGGCCCCTTCGAGGCCACCAGCTCGTAGACCACCTTCTGCTCCCCGTTGAACAGGTAGAGGTCGCGTACCGGCCCGTCGTCCTCGACGTGGACCTTCACCTTGTACGTCTTCGCCGCCACCTTCACGGCCAGGTCTTCCGGCGCGTTCATGAAAGAGACACGCGGCGGATCCCGTCCGTAGACCATGGACAGGCCCTTCGGGGTCCCCTTGGCGAGGGCGCCGCCGGCCTTGTCCACCTCCGCCGCCGCCACGTAGCCGACGACGTCGTCAGCGACCTTGACGCGCAGGTAGCCGCCCACCTCGGCGAGGGAGGCGAGCTGCACCCCTTGCGAGACGCGCGCGAGCACGGCCGCGCCGCCGTCGGCGGCGGCGAGCACCGCCACGTTGTCGCCGCTGACCTTGACGACACCCTTCTGGGGCTTGGCCGCCGCGCCGCTCGAGCGGATGGGGAAGCGCAGGTGCTCGAGCAGGTAGTCGCCCATGACGCCATCGAAGACCTGCAGGCGCAGATCGGCGATGTCCTTCGGTGACTGCACCTTGAACGAGAAGCGCGCCGTCGCCGACTGTCCGGCCTTCAGCTCCTTGAGCGTCTGCCGGCCGGTCTCGATGAACAGCTCCGAGCCGCCGAGGTTCTTGAGCAGGGCCGTCGGCTGCTCGGCGGTGCCGGGGCCGGCGTTTCGGATCGAGACCGCGAGGTTCACCGACTCCCCGACCTGCAAGAGGCCGTCGCCGTTGCCGCCCGCGGCGTCGTCGAGGAAGAGCGCGTAGGAGAAGCGCGGCCGCGCGAGCCCCTCGATGCTGACCGGCACGTCGAGGCTGCCGAGCGCGTTGCCGTGCTGGTCCGACAGGTCGACGCGCATGAGGTCATCGCGGCTGGCGATGTTCTTCGGGATCTTGACGTCGATCTTCCACTGCTGCTTGGCGCCCGGATCGAGCTTGCCGAACAGGAACTCGCGGTCGATGAGCAGCCCGAGCGTCGAGCGCGTGTTGCCGTACACCTGGTACAGCGGCACCTTGCCCGTGTTCTCCGCCTCGAGGACGACGGTGAGCGATTCGCCCGCCTTCGCCGGCTCCGCCTTCAGGACGCGCGTGGTGATGGCGCCCCCGCTCGCCGCGGGCCCCTTCTGCCAATCGACGCCGAGCTTCTTGAGCGCGCCCTTGACGCGCTCGCTCTCGATGGCGCGCGCCTCCTCGACCGAGACCTTGGCCGCCACGAGCAGCGCCGCGCGATCGTTGCCCTTCGACAGCGACAGCGTGCGGCGCGCGAGCTTGATCTCGAAGTCGTCGATGAACTTCGACGAGGTCGCGCGGCGCTCGGCCTCGCCCTCCTCGAGCGGGACGTCGAGGTAGGTGAGCGAGTAATCGGCCGTGTGCTCCTTGGTGCGCTTGTCGTTCAGATGGCGCTCGAGGTCCTCTTCGCGCGTGGACGAGTCCGGGAAGATGTTCACGCTCTCGAGGTCGGCGGCGAGCACCGGCCGCACGAGGAGGTCGGGCGTGATGCCGATGCTCTGGATGCTCTCGTCGCCCGGCGTGAGGTACTGCCCGATGGTCAGCTTCAGCGACGAGCTGTCCGGGAAGTCGTAGAGCTGCTGCACCGAGCCCTTGCCGAAGGTCTGGTCGCCGAGCACGAGCCCGCGGCCGCGGTTTTTGATGGCGCCCGCGACGATCTCGCTGGCGGACGCGGAGCCGCCGTTGACGAGCACCACCACCGGGATGTCGATCTTGTCCGCGCGCCTCGTCGCGGTGATCTCCTTGCGCGCGCCGTGCGTGCCGCCCTCTTGCGTGACGACGAGGACGCCGTCGCGCAGGAAGAGGTTCGAGACCTCGACCGCCTGGTCGAGCAGGCCGCCGGGGTTGTTGCGCAGGTCGAGCACGAGGCCCTTCAGCTGCCCGCCGGCCTCCTTGCGCATCTGGCTCATGGCGCTCGAGACGTCGTCGGCCGTACCGCCGGCGAACTGCTTGATCTTCACGTAGCCGAGCTTGTTCTCGAGGAGGTTGTGCGTGACCGAGTCCACCTTGATGATGTCTCGGATGATGCTGACCTCCTTCGGCTCGTCGAGGCCCTTGCGCTCCACCCAGATGAGCACCTCGGTGCCGGGCTTGCCGCGCAGGCGCTCCACGGCTTCGTCGAGGCCCATGTTCACGGTGGACTCCTCGCCGATCTTCACGATCTTGTCCTGCGCGAGGATGCCCGCGCGCGCGGCCGGCGTGCCGTCGATGGGCGAGATGACGGTCAAGAAGCCGTCGCGGATGGAGATGACGATGCCGAGGCCGCCGAACTCTCCTTTGGTCGAGAGCTTCATCTCCTTGGAGAAGCGCGGCTCGAGCAGCACCGAGTGCGGGTCGAGCTTGGCCAGCATGCCGTTGACGGCGGCGTACTCGACCTCGCGGCGGTCGACCTCGTCGTCGAGGCGCGTCTCCATGAAGCGGAACACGTCGCGCAGCTTGAACGACAGCTCCCAGAGGGAGTTCAGGTCATCGAGGAAGAACGTGCGGCGCTCGTCACCGAC
>CAYLZW010000350.1:0-5824 GCA_964388085.1 uncultured Myxococcales bacterium
CGGCGGTTATCCCGGCAACGACGACGACGGCAAGGTGCTGCAGGCGAAGCTCGACCGCGGCAAGATCTACGTCGACATGCTGAACAGCGCGCGCTTCCTGAAGGCGCACGAGCTGTCGACCGGGAAGCTCGGCGTGACCGGCTTCTGCTTTGGCGGCGGAGTCGCGAACTTTCTCGCCACCGAGATGGGCGACCAGCTGCAGGCGGCGGCGCCCTTCTACGGCCAGGCCGCGGACCCGAAACGCGTGCCGCGCATCAAGGCGTCGCTCGTCCTCCACTACGCCGAGGACGACCCGCGCGTGAACGCCCTGCGTCCGGAATATGAAGCGGCGCTGAAGGCGAGCAAGGTGGACTGGGTCGCGCACGTGTACCCGGGGACGAAGCACGGGTTCCACAACAACTCGACGCCGCGGTATCAGGAGGCGGCCGCGAAGCTCGCGTGGACGAGGACGATAGCGCTGTTCAAGAAGGCGCTCGTGTAGCGGTGGCGGGCGCGGGTTGGCCTCGGACTCGGGGGGACGCGGCGTCGTGAGCTACGGCTACGGCGACGTGCGTCGACGTGCATGGACACTCCCGTGGAGGCTTGAGAGTACCCGGCTCTTTGGGCGTCTGGCCCTTCGGTCCGTCGTCGGATAGCGTCCTTGCCTCTCGAGGCAGCGAAAATGCAGACACCCGCCCACATCCTCGTCGTCGATGACAGCCCGACCATCCGCCGGGTGATCGAACACGCCCTGCGCGGAGCCGGCTACTCGGTCACGGCGGTGAGCGACGGCGCGAAGGCGCTCTCCGAGGCTCCCTCGCTCGCGCCGGACCTGATCCTCCTCGACTTCATGATGCCGGGCATGAACGGCTATCAGGTCGCGAAGGCGCTCTCGGAGCGCGGCGAGCTGTCCGCTCCTGTGGTGCTCATGTGCACGCGCAGCGATCAGCTCCCGGAGCAACTGCTCCGGCCGCTCGGCATCGTCGACGCCATCACCAAGCCCTTCGCGCCCGAGGCCGTCATCGCGCTCGTGGGGAACGCGCTCGACAAGCACGGACGGCAGACCCGCGAGTCGACGCCGGTGGGCGGCGCGCACGAGGACGCGCTCGACGAGCTTGACGAGCTCGAGGCCACGCGACCGGAGGGGCTGTATGCGGCCGGCGCCGAGAAGAGCGCCCTCGACGACGATCTGGCGGCCGCGGCGGCGCTCTCGGACCTCACCCGCGTGCTCGCCGACGCTCTGTTCGCGCGCGGCATCGACGAGGCGGACAGCCTCGCGAACAACATCACCACGCAGGTGCGCCAGGGACTGCAGGCGGCGCTGCTGCGCGAGCTGGTCACCCGCGAGCTCGGCATCGACGCGCTGCGAAGGCCCATGCCGTCGCTCTACGGCGATCTCGCCGCCGTGCCGCTCCCCGAGGTGCTGCAGCTCCTGAAGTTCCAGGGGCAGACAGGGCTCCTCGAGGTGGCGCTCGGGGACGCGCGCTTCGAAGCCGGCTTCAGGGACGGGCGCATCATCTCCATCCGCTCGCGCAACGTGAGAGCGGAGCTGCGTCTTGGGCAATACTTCCTGAGCCGCGGCTCGCTCGCGAAGGCGCAGCTCGACGAGGTGCTGCGGGAGCCCGCGAACGGCAAGGCCATCGGGCAGCGTTTGCTCGAGCGCGGCCTCATCGACGGTGAGGCCCTGCAGGCGGCCCTCGGCGCGCAAGCGGAGGACCTCATGTACGAGATGCTGCGCGCGCGCCGGGGCGTGTTCGGTCTGCGCCGGGGGGCCGCGGCGCTCGAGGGTCTGCCGCCGCTGACGTCCGGCTTCTCCGTCGACGCGCTGCTCTTCGAGGGGCTGCGGCGCATCGACGAGTGGGCCGTCATCGAGAAGGAGGTGCCGTCCTTCGACGCGCGCTATCGCAGGGCTCCCGCCGCCGAAGCGGAGGGGCTGTCCGACGACGAGGCGCGCGTGTTCGGCGTGTTGCCGACGCTCGGCAGCCGCGCGGTGCGCGACGTCATCGCGGACGCGCAGCTACGACCCTTCGACGTCTGCAAGCTGCTCTATCGGCTCATCGTGCTCGGGCGCGCGGTGCCCATCGGGTCCGAGGGAGACAGCGCCGAGCAGGCGCCGAAGGTCGACGAGCTGAGGGCCATGCCATGAGCGAGCGAGAGGACGAGGCTCCGGGCGCGCACGACGACGGCGACGGCGATCGAGCCGACACGGTGCCCGAGGCGCCCGCCGGGGACGCGCTCGCCTCCTCCGAGGTGGGCCCGGCGCCAGCGGCGCTCGACGGTGGAGACGCGACCGCCGTCGACGCCGAGCCGGCGCCGCAGGAGACGCCCGAGCGGGCCGGCCGGCGCGTGGCGCGCTCGGGTCTGCGCGTCGGAACACGGCTCGTCCTCGGGCTCGTGCTGGCGAGCGTGCTGCCGACAGCGCTCGCGGCCGGGTCTGTGCTGTTTCTGAAGCAGCCACCGGCGCCAGCCTCGCCGGCTCCCCCGTCCGAGCCGCTCACCATGGCGGAGCTGCGCATGGCGCTCGCGGAGCAGAAGGCGCTGGACGCGTGGGCTGAAGCGGCGGACCACCGAGCGGCGGCATCTCCCGCGGACGAGGCACCGCCGCCCACGGCGCCCGAGGCCCCCGAAGGGACCGAAGCGGTCGTCGAGGACGAGGCTGCCGGCGTCGAGCCGCCGGCACCGGCTCCAGCGGCTCCGGCCGAGGCGCGCCTGCCTCCCCTCCCCTCACGGGACGTAACGCGCGCGGTGCTCGTGAAGGCGTCGGCGCTCGCGCCCGTTCGCGAGGAGGGCCCGCACACGCCCGCGGCCGACCTCGACGCGGTGCGCTCGCGCGTCGTCGTGGGCGCGCTCGTGCTGTCGCTGTTCGCGTCCCTGCTCCTTGGGCTGCGGCTGCGCAAGGACCTCACGATCGCGCTCTCGGCCGTCGCCGCACGCCTGCGGCTGCTCGCCAGCGGGCAGCCGAGCGAGCGCGCGGCGACGACGCAGCCGTCCGAGATCGCCGAGCTCGACGACGTGGCGGACGCCTTGTGCCAAACGCTCGGCTCGCTGCGCGCGCGCGACGAGGCCGACCGGGCGCGCGCCGAGCGCTTGTTCTCGCTCGCGGAAGAAATTGACGCGGTGTCGCGGGGACAGCTCTCGACGCGGCTGCCGAGCTCCGAGGACGTCGCCGAGGCGACGCTCGCGGGAGCGATCAACCGCATGATCGACGCCTTCGAGCGCCAGGTCGTACGCCTCAAGAGCCACGCGCGGCTGCTCGCGGCCGACCTCGAGGGTGCCCCCGCGCACGCCGGCGTCGACGACGACGAAGGGGAGCGCGACGCGAATCCGGCCGCGCTCGTCATCAAACGCGTCGCCGGGCTCCGCCCCATCCCGCCGCTGCTGACGGACATCGCCGGCCGCTTGTCGACGCTTTCGCGCATGCCGCTCGGGGAAGCGCGCGTACCGGACGATCTCGCGAAGCTCTCCGAGGCCATCGCGCAGCGAGCGCGTGCTGCGCAGGCGATCTTCGACTCGCTCGAGACGCAGCTCCTTCGCCTACCGCGGGCGTCCAGCGGCGCAAGCGCTGCGCTGAGCAGCGATCAGCAGCGCGCCCTGCAGAAGCTCGTCGAGGACCTCGAGGGCCTGGCGGTGGACGCCTCGCTGCCGCGCCTCGTCGAGAGCCTGCCCGAGCTGCCCGCCTCCGAGGTCGCCGCGCGCCTTGCGCGCGCGGTGACGAGCGCATAGAGCCTGCTCTCGGCGTGGGCGCAGGCCGGCGTCGCTCGTGCTGTGCGCTCGGACAAGCCCCGGGCGAATACGCGGCGCCGCCATCCCGTCTGATGCTGCAGGGACACCCGTCTCGGAGGAACCATGTGGACCCCCACCGCTTGGCTGTTCGTCGCCACCGCCACCTCGCTCGGCTTCGCCGCGGAGCCTGACGCTCCGCTCGCGCCGGCCCCCGAGGTCACACGGCCTCAGGCGGCGCAGCCTCCGGCGACGCAGCCTCAGGCGACGCAGGTCGCGCAGCCGGCGCCGACGACGCAGCTCGCGGTCGCGGATCCGAAGCTCGCGGCGGCCGTGAAGGCGCTGCAGGCGGCGTACGAAGGCACCAAGGAGTTCGAGGCGAAGTTCACGCAGCGCTACACCTACGCGCTGCTCCGCCGCACCCAGGAGAGCACCGGCGTCGTGCGCTTCCAAAAGCCCGGTCACATGCGCTGGGACTACCAGGCGCCCACGAAGAAGTCGTTCATCGTCGACGGCAGCAAGCTCTGGGTGCACCAGCCCGAGGACAACACCGCCATGGTCGATCACTGCTTCAAGCAGGACGGCCTCACGGCGTCGGTCGCGTTCCTGTGGGGCTCGGGCGACATCGACGAGCAGTTCAACGTCTCCTGGTTCGATGGCGTGTTCGGCGAGAAGAGCGACCTGCACCTCGCGCTCGAGCCGAAGCAGGCGAACAGCATCTTCAAGCGCCTCGTCCTCGTCGTCGATCCGAAAAGCCACCGCGTGAAGCAGTCGGTGGTGGTGGACGTGAACGGCAACGTGAACCAGTTCCTCTACGACGACCTGCGCTTCAACCAGGGCATGAAGGCGAGCGTGTTCGCCTTCGAGGCGCCGAAGGGCACGCACGTCTCCCGCATCCCCGGGAGCTGTGACCCGGCGGCGGCGCCGAAGAAGGGGTAGCGCGGCCACACGGAGGGGGTAGTTTCGGCGCGCATGCGCTCTTCCCGCTTCGTTCTCCCCGTCGCGCTCTCGTGCCTCCCGCTGCTGGTCGCCTGCCCCGACTGCGGCGACGGCCCCCCCGTGACGCCGCCGAAGCCTGCCTGCGACGCGACCGAAGGCGCACGGGTTGGCCTCGAGCCCGTGCCCGACGCGCGCGTGTTTTTGCAGGTGGACGCCGGCGAAGGCGCCGATCTCCTCGAGGCCGAGCTCGGCCGCTACCTCACGAGCCTGTGGGGGGAGGAGGTCCTCATCGAGCGCGGCGCGGCGCCCGACGACGAGTCGGCGGCGCTCACGTTCACGACGGATCCTGCCGTCGTGGACGGGCTCGGCGGCGTACCCGACGGCGGTTATCGCCTGAAGCGCGAGGACACCGGCGCAGGGGTCCGCGTCGTCGTCGCCGCTGCCGAGCTGCTGCCGCTCGCGCACGGCGCCTACGACCTGCTCGAGCGGCTGGGCGCGCGCTTCTTCCACCCCGTCGACGAGCTCGTGCCGGCGCTCGGCGGCGTGTACCTGCCGGCGGCGCCCCTCGACGTCACGCGCGCGCCGGCCGCGCGCCTCGTCGGGCTGCACCTGCACCTCTTGCATCCGCTCGAGTACATGCGCCCCTTCCTCGAGCCGGGCGACGCGAACCTCGACGACGCCAAGGACGTCATCGACTGGTTGGTGAAGACCGGACACAACCACCTGCAGTGGTACATGATGAACACGGTGCCCTGGGAGCCGTGGGTGCCGCACGCGCGGGCCATCGTGGAGTACGCGCACGCGCGCGGCGTCACCGTCGGCATGGTGGTGCAGACGCTCGACGACGGCTCGAACCTGCAGAACCAATTCGTGCTCGCCGACCCCGACGGCGACCTCTTGCTGGAGCTCGAAGAGGGCCTCGACCAGGTGATGGAGATCCCCTTCGATCACATCGAGCTCGCGCTCGGCGAGTTCTTCTCGGCCGATCCCGGCACGCTCGTGAACGCGCTCGATCACGCGACCGCGTACATGGCCGAGACCTACCCGACGACGACGCTCGGCATCGAGAACCACATCGGTGACTACGAGGAGCTGTACATCGAGTACGAGGGCGAGACGCGCTACTACTATTTCCTGCCCGGCCTCGCCGACGAGCGCCTCATCAACACCGTGCACACGGTGTTCT
>CAYLZW010000351.1:0-5820 GCA_964388085.1 uncultured Myxococcales bacterium
TCATCTGCTCGACGATGCGCGAGCCGTTCTGCTGCTTCCACGCCCACACGCGCTCCAAGAAGGCCTCGCGTCCGATGTCGTGGCGCGTCTTGCCCTCCTGGCGCCTCAGCTCGCGCTCGACGACGGCCTGCGTGGCGATGCCGGCGTGGTCGACGCCCGGCAGCCAGAGCGCCTCCTTGCCCATCATGCGCTGAAAGCGGACGAGGATGTCCTGCAGCGTGATGAACAGCGCGTGGCCGTTGTGCAGCGTGCCCGTGACGTTCGGCGGCGGCATCATGATGACGTAGGGCTGCTTCTCGCCCGCGAGCACGGCCTCCTCGTCGGCGGTGAAGACGCCGGCGTTCTCCCACAGCGCGTACCAGCGCTCCTCGACCTCCTTCGGATCGTAGGCCGAAGGCAGCACGTCGGAGATCTCGCCCTGGCTCGCGGTGTCGGCGCTCTGGGCTTCAGCTTGTTCGTCGGCCATGGTCGTGCTCTCGACGGACACCGCGCTTCGCTGCGGGGCGCCCCTTTGACGTTTCGGGCACGGGGGGCGTAGCAGACCCTCCATGGTTTGGCACGACCCCACCACGAGCCGGCTCATCGACCTCGCGCTGCTGGAGGACGTCGGCACGGGGGACATCACGACGTCGTCCTGCGTGCTGCCGGAGACCCTTGCCGAGGCCCGCGTCGTCGCCAAGGAGCCGCTCGTGCTCGCCGGCCTCGAGGTGTTCCGCGAGGTGCTGCTGCGGGTCGACGGCACGCTCGAGATCAGCGCCGAGGCCACCGACGGCACCACGCTCGCGAAGGGTGACGTCGCCGTGCGCGCGCGCGGCTCGGCACAAGCGCTGCTGGTCGCCGAGCGCACCGCGCTGAACTTCCTGCAGCGCCTGTCGGGCATCGCGACGCTGACGCGCCGCATGGCCGACGCGCTCGAGCCCTTTCCCGGCACGAAGCTCGTCGACACGCGCAAGACCACGCCGGGCTTGCGCAGCCTCGAGAAGGCGGCCGTGCGCGCGGGCGGGGGCAAGAACCACCGCGGCAGCCTGATGGACGGCGTGCTCATCAAGGACAACCACATCGAGGCGGCCGGCGGCATCACGAACGCCGTCGAGCGCGCGCGTCGAGCGGCGCACCACCTGCTCAAGATCGAGGTGGAGACGACGACGCTCGAGGAGGTCAGCGAGGCCCTGCGCGCGGGCGCCGACGTCATCCTGCTCGACAACATGGACGACGAGACCCTCTCGCAAGCGGTCGCCCGCGTGCGCGCGCACATCGTGGACACGCAGCAGCGCGTGCGCACCGAGGCCTCGGGCAATATGAGCCTCGAGCGCCTGCCGCGCGTGGGCGCCATCGGCGTCGACTTCGTCAGCGTCGGCGCGCTCACGCACAGCGCGCGCGCGGTGGACCTGTCCATGAAGCTCGAGCTGCGTTCGTGAAGCCGGCAGGGCTCGGCCAGCCCGCGCTGGGCGCGCAAAGGCACTACCTCGAGGAGTGCCCCTCGACGCAAGCGGTGGCGCAGAAGCTGGCGCACGAGGGCGCGCCGCACGGCACCCTCGTCGTGGCGGCGCGGCAGAGCGCGGGCAAGGGTCGCTCCGGCCGCCAGTGGCTCTCGGCCGAGGGCGGGCTCTATCTGTCGCTGTTGCTCCGCCCCGAGCTGCCGGCGGAGAAGCTGCCGCGCCTGACGCTGCTCGCCGGCGCCGCCGTCGTCGACGCGCTCCTGGCCGCGGGCGCGCCCGTGTACGCCAAATGGCCGAATGATGTGCTCTTGGGTCACGCGAGCGAGGGTCCTCTCGGCCCCTATCGAAAGGTGTGCGGCGTCCTCGCCGAGGGCGTCATCGGCTCGCGTGGCATCGAAGGGGCCGTGCTCGGCATCGGCCTGAACCTCGTGCGGCCGGCGGCGGGCTTTCCGGACGAGCTGTCCCTCGTGGCCGGCGCGCTCTCGGACGAGGGGCTCGCCCTCTCTCGCGACGACGCGCTCGAGAAGCTGCTGCACAGCCTCGCGCGCCGCCTGGCCGATCCGAACGACGACGCTGCCTTCGCGGCCGCGCTCGATGTGCTGCGCCAACGCTCCGCCACGCTCGGCCGCCGCGTGGAGGCGCGCGATGACGACGTCCGCGGCGTCGCGGAGGACCTCGCCCCCGACGGAGCGCTGCTGGTCCGGACCGGTGACGGCGAGCTCGCGCGCGTGCTGGCCGGCGACGTGTGGCCGCGGGGCTGAGGCGCGCGGCGGCGACCTGTTGCGCGGCGCCGCCGGCCGCACGCCGGCGTACAGCCTGGTATCCTTCCCGACATGGGCTTTCCTAGGCTGAACCTTCGCTCCTCCCCCGGCGCCACGGCGCGCACGGTCACGTTCGCTTGCGCGCTGCTCGCGAGCGGCAGCGCCTTCGCCATCAACCCGCTCGATCTCATCGGCGCGCACCCGAAGGCGTTCGTCGAGCCCGAGGGCTACTACCAGGTCATCCTGCCCGGCGGCTTCAACTGCGAGGAGGTGAAGGGGAAGAAGCGCGAGATCAAGTGCCAGGGCACGCGCGGGGCGCAGGCGCTCCTCGTCATCCGGGTCCAGGACGTGCCGCGCTCGGCGACGGCGGACCTCGTGGCGCTCAACGAGATGGAGCGCCTCAAGAAGAAGCCGCACTTCAAGCTCATCGACTCGCGGCGCGAGACCGTGCACGGCGTGCCCGCGCGGCTCGAGAAGTTCTCCTACGACTACCTCGGCAACGTCGAGCACTCCGTCGGCGTTCAGGCCCTTTATCTCGTGAAGAACACGAAGCTCTACGTGCTGCACTTCGAGTCGCGCCTGTCGTCGTTCGCCACTTACGCGAAGGACCTCGTGGAGCTGTACGGCACCTTCAAGCCCGCCGAGCTCGACGAGGGCGGCAACCCCATCCTCGAGCGGCCGGAAGAGAAGCGCTCGGGCAAGGTGCGCAGCGACGAGGACTTCATGGAGCGGGAGGCGCAGCGGCTGCTCGAGCGAGACGCGGCCCTGAAGGGAGACGAGTGATGCGCGCGTCGTGGTTCTCCCCCGCGCTCCTCGCTGCCGCGCTCTCTCCGTGCGCGCTCGTCACGACGCCGGCGCTCGCCGACGGGGGTGTCGCCGTCGCGGTCACCTTGCCCGATCAGAGCCCGGTGCAGCGGGACTTCGCGGCCGGCATGGTCAGCGAGGCGTACGACCGCTTCGCCATGTTGGCGCCGAGGCTCTCGCCCGAAGAGGTCGCCGCCTGCAAGACCGACGAGGGCTGCCTGCTCGCGCTCGCGAAGCGCCGCACGGCCTCGCACCTGCTGCTGGTCGGCGTCGCCTCCCTCGGGCCCACCGAGTACGTCGTCTCCTTGCGCGTGCTCGACACGACGAGCGGCGCCGAGGTGGTGAACGCCTCCGACCTGGCCGAGCCGGGCGGCGATCCCGCGGGCGCCGGACGACGGCTCGCGAGCCGCGCGTTCGAGAACGCCGCCGGCCTCCCGCCGAAAGCAGCCTCGACGACGAGCGCCGCCGACCGCCGCGGCGACGAGCCCGCCGACGACGTGACCACGGCGGCGAAGCGCTGGACCGGCGCAAACCCGCTCTCCCTCGTCGGCTGGGGCGTCGCGGGCGCGGGCGTGCTCGCGGCCGGCAGCGCGCTCATCGTCGGCATCCCGCTGTTCACGGACAACGACGGCGACATCCAGAGCTACAGCATGTGGACCGGCGCCGGCGTCGTCGGTGCGTTGGCGCTCGGCTTCGGCCTGGTCGCGACGGACGCCTATCTGCTGAACGGAGAGTGAGCGCGCGGCGCGGGGAGGACGGCGCTCGGCGTCAACGAGGACACTTCTTCCGGCACTGCCTGAGGCGGCTCGTGAACGCCTGCTTGAAGGCCGTGTCCGCCGTCGTCGAGTACTTCGCGTAGTCGGGCGCGATGCGGTTGCCGCTGCAGTCGCCCGGCAGCCCGCACTGCATGAGGGCCTTCACCATCTGCGGCACGCTCTCGCGCGGCTGTTGCTGTCGCGAACGAGCCTCGGCGCGGCGCGCCTCCTTCTCGCGGGCTCGTTCGGCCGCCGCGCGCCTGGCCGCCGCCGCTTCCTCCCGCTGCTCCTTCGCCCGCTCGGCGGCCGCCGCCCGCTTGGCCTCCTTGGCGCGACGAGCCTCGGCGGCCCGCTCGGCCCGCGCGGCGCGTTCGGCGGCCGCGGCCTTCTGGGTCTCACTCGCCGGCTCCTCGGCCGCCGCCGCTCTCGCCGTCGCCGCCTCCGTGGGCTGCGTGTCGGCCTGGACCTTGTCGGTATCGGCAGGGTCTGCCGCGCCCGTGTCGCCAGGCGCCGTGTCGGCACGGGCGGCCGAGCGCGGCTCCGACGACGCTGCCTCGTCGGGGGGAGACTTGGCGGCGGCAGCGCCGGCGCCCTCGTCACCGAGCCCGTCGCGCGCCGCGGCGCTGGTCGCGTCATCCGCCGGGAGGTGAGCGCCCGCGCTCGGGGAGGCGCTGCCCTCGGCGTCGAACAGCAGCAAGGCAGCGGCGCCGAGCACGACGACGAGCGCGGCGGCGGCGGCCAACCCGGGCGCCAAGCGGCGGCGCTCTGCCGGCGCAGGGACGCTGAGCGTCGACGGAGCGCCTTGGAAGGGAGCGCGCGCGATGCGTGCGGTCTGATCGGCGGCGTCGCTCTCCTCGAGGTAGGTGCGCTCGCCGCCCGCCTCGCCGCCGAGGCTCGTCAGGTCGCGCGCGTCGCCGAGGCCGCTCGTGAGGATGCCGGTCGGCGGGGTGGGGGTGCGCATGGACGCGCCCACGCGCGGCTGCCGTCCGTCATCGAGCAGGGTCTCCTCGCGCGCGATGACGGCCGCGCCGCTGCCGGTGTCGTCGTGGCCGCCCGCGGGGCCGGCGTCTTCGTGGCTGGCGTCTTCGGGGCTGGCGTCGCCGCTGCCGGTGTCCGAGAGCGTGCCGATGAGCTGCGTCGTCGGCGAGGGGAGCGACAGCGCGTCGCTACCGGCCTGGGTGCGCTCGTCGTGCACGATGCGCGCGCCGCCGCCCCTCTGCTCGAGCAGCTCGCCCGCGTGCGCCAGCGAGACGCTCTGCGAGCGCGTGTTCTCGAGCAGGTCGAGGGCGACGTCGCCGCTCACCTCGGCGAAGCCCAGCAGCAGATCCCGCTCGCGCAGGATCTCCTCGGCGTAGAGGTCCTGCACGAGCGCTCGTAGCGAGCGCTCACCGAGGCCGAGGTGCCGCGTGTGCAAAAAGGCCATGACGGCGTCGCGGAACTCGGCGCAGGTGGCGTAGCGGCTGTCGGGGTCTGGGTGCAGCGCCTTGGCCAGGATGCGGGCGAGCTCGGGGCTCAGGTCCGTCCACTTCGAGGGCACGAAGCCGCCGCGGCCGACGACGTACCAGATCTCTTGCGAGCTCATGCCCTCGTAAAAGCGCTCGCCCGCGAGCAGCTCGTAGCCGACGACGCCGGCGGCGAACAGGTCCGCGCGCTTGTCGATGGCGTCGCCGCGCGCCTGCTCGGGCGCCATGTACGCCATCTTGCCCATGACGATGTTCGGCTGCGTGCGCTCGACCTTCAGGCGGCTCGAGGCGAGGCCGAAGTCGATGAGCTTCACCTCGCCCTCGAAGCTCACCATGATGTTCTGCGGTGACACGTCGCGGTGCACGAGGTTCAGCGGCTCGCCCGTCATCGGGTGTGTCCGGCGGTGCGCGTAGTCGAGGGCGGACAGGGTCTCCGCGAGCAGATGCAGCACGCTCGCCTCGTGCACCTTCAGCTCGAGGTTGCGCGCGCGGTCCTGCACGCTGCGCACGTCGCGGCCCGAGACGTACTCCATGGCGAGGTAGTACTCGCTGCCGACGCGGCCGACGTCGAACACCTGGCAGATGTTCGCGTGGTTCA
>CAYLZW010000352.1:0-5808 GCA_964388085.1 uncultured Myxococcales bacterium
TCGGCGGGGATGTCGTTCGGCGCCCGCTGGTCGCCTCGCTTCTTGGGCACCCACACGCGCCCGTCGTTGCGCAGCGACTCGCTCATGAGCGTCAGCTTCGACTGGTGCTCGCCGCTGACGGGGATGCAGGTCGGGTGGATCTGCGTGTAGCAAGGGTTCGCGAACGCCGCGCCGCGCTTGTAGCAGCGGTAGGCGGCCGTCACGTTCGAGCCCATGGCGTTCGTCGAGAGGAAGAACGCGTTGCCGTAGCCGCCGGTCGCGAGCACGACGGCGTCCGCCGCCCAGGTCTTGTACTCGCCGCTGACGAGGTCGCGCGTGACGATGCCCTTGGCGTGCCCGCCCACGACGACGAGGTCGAGCATCTCGATGCGCGTGTGCATGTTCACGGTGCCGGCGTGCACCTGCCGCATGAGCGCCTGGTAGGCGCCGATGAGGAGCTGCTGCCCGGTCTGTCCCCGCGCGTAGAACGTGCGGGAGACCTGCGCGCCGCCGAAGGAGCGGTTGTCGAGGTAACCGCCGTACTCGCGCGCGAACGGCACGCCCTGGGCCACCGCCTGGTCGATGATGTTCACGCTGACCTGCGCGAGCCGGTAGACGTTGGCCTCACGCGAGCGGAAGTCGCCGCCCTTCACGGTGTCGTAGAAGAGGCGATAGACGCTGTCGCCGTCGTTCTTGTAGTTCTTGGCGGAGTTGATGCCGCCTTGCGCGGCGATGGAGTGCGCGCGCCGCGGGCTGTCCTGAAAGCAGAAGCATTCGACGTTGTAGCCGAGCTCGCCGAGGGAGGCGGCGGCCGAAGCGCCCGCGAGGCCCGAGCCCACGACGAGGACGGTGTACTTGCGCTTGTTGGCCGGGTTCACGAGCTTGACGTCGAAGCGGTGCTTGTCCCACTTGTCCTGAATGGGACCGGGGGGCACGCGCGCGTCGAGGGTACGGCTTACCTGCGTATTCATGTTGTTGTTTCCCAAAAGCCCATGTGCCTGGCGGAGAGGGCTGTTGCGTTGGTCGACGGCCGGCGCTTCGCGCGAGGGAGCGCTCAGGTCGGCGACGCGTAGGCCCACGCGAGGAGCACGATGGGGATGGAGATGTTGCCGGCGATGATGAACAGCACGAGCGCGCGTGATGCCAGCCGGATGAGCGGCGTCCAGCGCGCGTGGCGAATGCCGAGGTGCTGCCACAGGCTGACGCTGCCGTGGAACAGGTGCGCGAACAGGACCACCATGCTGACGACGTAGAACGCGGCCACCCAGGGCACGGCGAAGCCCTTGCGCATCATCCAGTACACGTCGTGGAGGTCGGCCTGATCGCGGCCGGAGAAGTTCTCCGGCAGGACGAAGCCCCACGTGAAGTGCGCCAGGTGGAACACGAGGAACACGAGGAGTACGACGCCGCCCAGCGCCATGGTGCGCGAGGCGATGGTCGAGCGCTGCTTGTACTGCCCCGACACGTAGCGGGTCTTCCGCGCGGCGCGATCCTTTGCCGCCAGCTTGATGCCGAAATAGATGTGGAAGCCGAAGCAGACGATGAGCAGCACGCGCGTGCCCCACAGCACGCTCGGCGTCGTCTTCAAGAAGTGCGCGTACTCGTTGATCTGCTGCCCGAGGTAGCCGCCCTCGGGCGCGTACAGGAACACCTGCAGGTTCCCGAGGATGTGCCCGATGGCGTAGCCCCAGATGACGAGGCCCGTGAGGGCCATCAACACCTTGGCGCCGATGGAGGAGCGCAGGAACTGGAGGATGAGCACGAACGGCGCGCTCAGGGGTTTGGACGACTCTGCCACGGTCATGAGCTCACCCTCTGAAGGGTCCTCTATTTATAGCGTTCGGGCACGAATGGGCACGAATGGTACCAACGGGTACGAAGGTCATGGCGGTCAGGGACGTGCCCGCCTCAGAGCTTCGTCTCGTCGAGCAGCTTGCGGACGGAGGCGACGGAGGCGTCGAAGGCCTTCTTCTCCTCGGCGTCGAGGCGCACCTCGATGACCTTCTCGACGCCGCCCGCGCCGAGGATGGCCGGCACACCGACGAACATGCCCTTCACGCCGTATTGACCGTCGAGGTAGGCGGCGCACGGCACCACGCGCTTTTTGTCGAAGAGGTACGCCTCGGCCATGTCGATGGCCGAGAGGGCGGGCGCGTAGAACGCCGAGCCGTTGCCGAGCAGGCCGACGATCTCGCCGCCGCCCTTGCGCGTGCGCTCGATGATGGCGTCGAGCTTCGCCTGCTCGAGCATGCCCATGGCGACGAGCTCGGTGAGCGGGATGCCGCCGGCGGTCGAGTAGCGGGGCAGGGGGACCATGTCGTCGCCGTGTCCGCCGAGCACGAACGCGCGCACGTCCTCTCGGCTGATGCCGAGCTCCCAGGCGAGGAAGGTGCAGAAGCGCGAGGAGTCGAGCACGCCTGCCATGCCGACGACGCGGTTCGGCGCGAAGCCGCTGCCCTTCCAGACGGCGTAGACCATGGCGTCGAGCGGGTTGGTGATGACGATGACGAAGGCGTTCGGCGCGTGCGTCTTGATGCCCTCGGCGACCTGTCCCATGACCTCGAGGTTCTTGGCGAGCAGGTCGTCACGGCTCATGCCCGGCTTGCGCGGGAAGCCCGCGGTGACGATGCACACGTCCGCGCCCGCGATGCCGGCGTAGTCGTCCGTGCCGGAGAGCTGCATGTCGCTGCCGGCGAGGGTGGCGAGCTGGCTCAGGTCGAGCGCCTTGCCCTTGGCGGTGCCGCCGAAGACGTCGAACAGGACGACGTCGCCGAGGTTCTTCTGCGCCGCGAGCAGCGCCAGCGTGCCGCCGATCTGTCCCGCACCGATCATCGCGAGCTTCTTCCGCGCCATACTCCACCTCTTGCGAAGCGGTCGTCACGAGGACCGCGGCCGGACCATAACGCTTGAAATGCCGAGGACAAGCAGTGGTTTTTGGCTCGCGACGGCTCTTGCAGAACGGCCAACGACGGAGAAGAGTGATTGGTTTCGCGCGGCGTCGTTGACTGTTTTGCTCGGCAGAGCTCCGAGGCGTTGCCGCCCGGCGCCGGAGACGTCACGCTCCAGGGGCGAACGCTCGCGAGCGACCTCGCGAGAGGCATGGAGCGCCGGACACGAGCGCGTGCGCGTCGCCGCCCATCGTCACGACCCCCGACTCCGACGACGCTATGGTCGACCCGGAAGGAGAGCAGATCCATGACCCCGCCGCTTCCGCCCACCCAGGAGCTAGGCCTCGATCCCGACGCGCAGCGGGTAGACGCGCTCGCGCGGGAGGTCCTCGGCGAGAGCTACGTGCACTTCCGCCTCGACCGCATCGCCATGGACGAGGACGTGCTCGCCGGCAACGTCTCGCTGCAATGCACATTGAGCCGCAGCGGCACCGGCGAGCAGATCGAGCTCATCGGCAAGGGCGTCGGCCTCGTGGACGCGTTCTTCGAGGGCGTCACCAGCCGCTTCACCGAGGAGTACCCGTCGCTCAAGACCATCAAGGTCAGCGACTTCTCCCTCGGCTCCGGCTTCGACCGCTCGAAGGGCCGCCAGTCCGACGCCATGGCGCTCGCGACCTTGCGCGTCGCCAACAGCGAGGGCGTCACGTTCACCTTCACGAACCGCGCGGCGTCGGTGACGCGATCTTCGATCCGCTCGGCGCTCGACGCGCTGACCTTCTTCATCAACTCCGAGCGCGCCTACGTACAGCTCCATGTCGCGCTGAAGGACGCCAAGGCTCGACGGCGCTCGGACCTCGTCGAGCGCTTCCGCACCCAGATGGCGACGCTCGTGGCGGCGACCTCCTACTCCGAGGTCATCGAGCGCATCCAGCGCGAAGAGGGCGACGGCTGACGTCTCAGCGGACGTCGCGGCGCGCGCGCTCCTCGGCGTCGATGGGCACGTCGGGGGCCTCGCGGCCGCCGATGTCCTCGATCGAGTCGTCCACCGCCTGCTCCGCGTCGTCGACGTCCTGGTAGTTGAAGTCGTCCTCTGCGCCGGGCGCCGGCTGCTCGCTCACGTCGTCGATGGCTTGCCCCTCACGGCAGCCCGCGCCGGCCAGCGTGGCCAGCGCGAGCGCCGTGAGCGGACCCAGCAGGTGGCGCGCGGTCACTCGCTCGCTCCCGGCGCGCCCGTGCCCTCGCCGGTGCTGCCCGCTTCGCCGGTGCTGCCTTCGCTGCCGATGCTCTCCTCGGCGCCGACGTCGGTCTCGGCCCCGACGTCCTCCTCAGCGCCGATGCTGTCATCGCCGGCGCTGTCGGGCTCCGGCTGCATCTCGTCGAAGGCGCCCTGCGTGTCCTGCTCGGCGCCCTCCCCGAACGCGCCCTCCTCACCGCCGACGGGCTCCTGCTCGAAGCCCGCGCCTTGCTCCTGACAGGCAAAGAGCGCAAAGAGTCCGAGCGAGGCGAGGGCCAACATAAGCTTCTTCATCGCATCCTCCGTGGGTGCCAAGTGTTCTGACGAGCTCGTGTGTGCGCGCGACGAGTGCTTGGTTTTGCGCGCGCAAGCGCTACGCGCACAGAGCAGCAAGCCGCCTGCCAAAGCGCGCGCGGCGCTCGCACGTCACGTCACCGGCGGTCATCGCGTGCGCGCGTGTCAGCGCGCCTCGCTGTGCCCCTCCTGCAGCGAAGGGCCCGCGCGGCGTCAGGCTCGTGCAGCGAGCGGGGGGGTAAGCTCAGAACGTGTTGCCGATGTCGATGTACAGCGACGGCGAGTAGCCCTCGTCCGGGCTGACGGCGAGGTCCGCGCGCAGCACGAAGTCCTCGTTCCAGGCGAGGCGGAGGCCGCCCCCGAACCCGAAGTTCACGCGCAGGGGATCGCCGCCGAAGTCGGTCCAGTCGACGCCGATCCAGCCTGCGTCGAGGAGGCCGGCCGCCCCCCAGCGGAAGCGCTGCTCGAACAGCGTGTGCTCGAAGAGGTCGGCGCGCAGCTCGACCTGATCGAGCACCTTGATGCGGCCGACGTAGCGCTGCACGCGAACGCCTCGCCCCATGGGGTTGCCGCCGAACGCGGTGTAGTCCCAGGAGCCGCCCACGCGGATCATCTCCTCGACGGGCAGGTCTCCCGCCGTGGCGTCGAGCACCAGCCGCTGGGCGAGCACGATGTTGCGCGGTCCGCGCACCAGCGGGAGATACGTGCGGGCGGTGACGTTGCCCCCCACGTAATTCCACGAGCTGCCGAGCAGCATCGACGACGCCCGCAGGGAGCCCTCGATCCAGTAGCCGCTCGTCGGTGACGCCTCCCGGTCGCGCGTGTCGAGCATGAGCCCGACGGTCGCCACGCTCGCGAAGCCGGCCTCGCCTCCCGGGAAGCGCTTCTCATAGAAGCTGCCGGGGTAGGGGCGGAAGGCGAGGTCGGGGGCGCCGTCCTTGTCGTCGTCGGCCCAGGGGTCGCCGGGCAGGATGAGGTGCCCCCGATAACCGGCCATCACCTCGAGCTTGGCGGGCAGCTCGGTCAGGCGCCAACGACCGAGCACCTGCGCGTAGGGACGAACGAGGCGCATGAGGTAATAGCGCCGGACGAAGTCGTCGCGCGCGTCGCCGCTGAGCCCGCGTCGCGACGCCTCCGCGAGCGCGACGGACGGATCGCAGGTGACGCTGTTGCCGAAGCCGCAGAAGTTTTGCGTCGCCGATTGGTAGTAGCCGGCGCGCACGGTCAGCCGCAGCGGCAGATCGAAGAGGTCGACGGCGTCGAGGCGCAGCTCGTGGTTCTGCACGAGCTTCGTGGTCGCGAAGATCATCAGCGTCAGCGCGTAGCGATAGGGCCGGACCCCCCTCTCGTACCAGTACACGCTGCCGACGACGCCGAAGCCGAAGCCGTTGTCGGCGTCGTAGTTGAGCGCCG
>CAYLZW010000353.1:0-5797 GCA_964388085.1 uncultured Myxococcales bacterium
CGTGGGACAGCTCTCCCGCTCTCTCTCCTGTCCCGTGGGGAGAGAGAAGCCGAGACGCGGTTAACTGCGTACCCGGCGGTTTACAGCCGAGGGAGCGTCGGGACAGGAGTCGGGCGTCGAGCGGTGTCCCGGCAGTTGATCATCGGGGCGGACGTTCGCGAGGAGCAGCGTCACGCGCCATGTTTGGGGCGTCGCGAACCGAGCGCGCGTCGGCGTCGTGTTGCGTGGCGGCGGGGCTGCTAACCGTTGGGGCGCAGCGTCCAGGACCGTCCTTCGTCACACCTCGGCCAGGTCACGAGCGGCGATCGCTGCGCGGGCGACCTGCGCCATCGAGCGCGGCTTCGTCGTTGGAGCGCAGCTCGCGAGGATCACCTTCCAGCCGTTCCGCGCGCTCGCCGCCTGCGCGACGATGCTTGCCACCTCGGCGGGGTCGACGCGCTCCTCCGAGATGCGGCGCTCCGAGGCGTACTCGACCGCCAGCGCCCGGCGCTCGGCCGGACTCTTCGCGTTGGTCACGATGCGCGCGTAGGCCTCGCACGAATACGCGAAGGTTTCTCGCTGCCGGTACTCGATGTCGAGCAACCACTCCTTCGTGCGCGTCTCGCGCAGCCCGATCGTGCCGCGCTTGCAGTTGTGGAAGATGTGCGCCGCCTCGTGAACCACGAAATCGGCGAACGGATCGTCCTCCGCGAAGTAGTCGGGCGAGACGTAGCAGGTCGTCTCCTCGCTGATGCCGACGACGCGCGGCGCGTCAGGCCCCAAGAGCTCAGCGCCGACGCTGAGAAGATAGAGGTTCGCGAGGTCCCACGCCGAGCGATCCCAGCCATGCTTCAGGATGATCGGCTCGATGGTCTCGCTCGTGACGTACACGACCGACTTCTCCAGCGTCGCGAGGACGACGTCCTGCTCGGCCTTCGGGAAGAGTCCGCGAACCATCGGTTCGACCTTCACGCGCGTGAACGGGGCGCCGACGTTGTCGGGCACCGGCTCGTGCGTCCGTCCCTTCGCGAGCCGGCGGACCTCCTCGAGCAGCGCACCACGGATGTCGGCGTGCTGGCGCCGACCGCGCTCCAAGAAGTCACCGGGCCACGGGCCGCCCATCATGTCGGCGTCGCCGGTACGGAGGTAGCGCTCGATCTCACCGGCGATGGTCGGCTGCGTCACGCGCATATCCTACCTCGCGCGCTTCTTCACAGTCGTGTTCGTCGGCTTGGGGCGTTCGCGCCGTATGAACCTGTAGAGCGCCTCCGCGTGTACGCCGACCTCCAGCACCTTCGCGAGCGCCCAGTCCCGCACCCACGGTGGCCGCGCCGCCGCGCCGTCGATCATCCCGATCAACTTCCCTGTTCGAGCACGGGGCGCCGTTCGGAACCACGCCTCCGCTGCTGCCTGTCCGTCGTCGACGGCGCGCTGTGCTTCGGCCTCTGCGCGCTCGGGTCGCGCACGCCACACGCGGCTCGCAAACTCCCAAGCAATGTTCCGATCGGCGGTGCGCACGACATCGAGGAGCGTGTCGAGGTCCTCGCCCTCCAGCACCTCGACGAGCTCGCGGACCTCGTCGAAACGTACGTCGTTGGAGAGACGACCTCGGACTGCCGCCGCACGCTGCTCGGAGGTCAGGAGGCGCAGTGCGCGCGGATCGGAGGGCGTGTACTGGTTGCCTGTGCGCAGTCGTCGATGCGTGCCCGCGACGCGCGCAGTCTCCTCGATGAGAGTCGCCGAGAGGTTCTCGAGCACGAACGACAGCAGCGGCGCATGGCGGTTCTGGAGGTAGACGATCCGCTCGGCGACAGGAGCCGGGGACGCATCTTGGCGAGCTGTGGTGCTCACACCGCCCGCCGCCAGCAGCGTGCCGTTGCTCATGACGACTCCGGCAGCGGCGGCAGCCGTTCCACCTACGGCCGCGTCGCTCGCGAGCTTCCACAGCCTCTCGGCAAGAAAGCGCGGACGCTCGCGGTCGAGTCGCCGCACGGCATCCGCGAGCACCGTCTCTTCCCAGGAGCCCGCCAACTGACCGAGGTGCTCGTGCGTCACCTCCCAGCCCTCCGCGAGGAAGAGCGCGGGCAACAAGAGACGAGGGACGTCCTTGGGAACCTCCGACGGCGTCAACCGCGCGATTGCTCCCGGCGTGAGCCTGATGAGCGCTCGCACGGCGTCGGAGGCTCCCCAGGGAGACACCGAGGACCACGGGAAGTGGTTCGCCCTTTGTGCCTCCGACAGCCTGAGGTTCGCCGACCAGCCAGCCAGCTCCCAGCGCAGGTCATCAGGGACGTCGACCGCCGCATCACTCGTGGCGAGGCTGATCGCCCATCCTGTCAGGAACCACTCGTCGTGGCTGCGCCGGGTCGTGGGCACGCGACGCTCGCCGATGTTCACGCCGCTCACGAGATGCCCGAGCTGCACTTCCAAAGCCCGGCGAGCGACGTCCGCGTCGCGCCGATCGTGGTCGGTGTCGACGAGACGACGTCCGAGCGCCGCGACGACGGCCTCCAGCGCGGCGACCTCGGCGAAGCCGACGTCCGTCTTCGCCATCTGGGCAAGCAGCGCCTCAGCGGCTGCGCGAAGCTCGGTCGGAGCGAGCGCATCGAGCGCGTCGTCGACGAGGCGCTGGCGGGACACGTCGCCCGCGATGGGGCCCCACACGTGCACGGCGCGGTCCCTCACGAGCTGGGCGATTTGTCCGTGAACGAGCGCTTCGGCCACCCACTTCGGTGACAGCGTCACGCCGAGCTCGTCCGCGCGCAGGAGCCCGCCGGCGCGTAGGACGCCGACGATGACGTCGGAACCAGGCGCTGCCTCCGATACTGAAGCTCCTTGCGGGACGACGGTACGCCATGCCGCGAACGGGCGTTCCTGCAGAGCCGTCGTGCGATCGAGCGCATGGGCCACGACCATCTCGGTCACGCAGTCGGCGGCGCCGTAGGTGGCCCAAGAACGAGGCGCATCGTCGGGGAGCGCCTTCATTCCGATCGTACGCAGCCAGCGCTCGGCGCGCTCATGCGGCGTCCCCTCGCTGCCGTAGGCGTCGAAGTCAGCGCAGAGGGCGAGCAGGTCTCCCGGCGTTTGAACAGCGCGGTGGACCGCTGGGTGCTCGTCGAGCCACCTGAGCACGCCGTCCTTGTCGAACTTGGTGTCGCGTGGCGAGTTAGAAAGCCGGTCCTCGATCCAGGAGAGCATGCGTGCGACCCAGCCCGCATCGGGGGCGGCGCGGCTCGTCGTCCAGGTTCCGTTCCACCCGCGCGTCGTGGACTCGGGGAGCGACGTCCTCCACTCGGTGATGTGCTCGTCCGGGTGCTTGAAGGGAGCCAGGACGACCATCGGGCCTTGGTGAGTCTCCAGCGCGCTCACCGACGAGAGGTCGGTGGTGGCGTCGGCCTCTTCGACTTCGACCACGAGAGGGCGCGCGGTGTCGGTGCGCGCGAGGGCGACCGCATCGGCCAGTCGCACGACCGTCTGCGCGGCAACCTCCCCAGGGAACCGCGTTCGCAGCAGCTCGACGGCGAGGCTCTTCCCACCGCCGGGCGGGACGACGATCCAGTGGCGGTGCCTCTCGCGGTCGCTCACCGCGGCACAGGCGATCTCGAAGACGCTTCCTGCTCGCGAGGTTCGGCAGGGAGCTTCGTCGCGCTCGAGCGGAGGCAAGGCTGGAAACTGGCGGACCGTCGCCATCGGCGTGCGGCCGGGCGCACCGAAGATCTCGTCGGGCTCGAGTTCAACGAGATCCGCGAGGAGTTGCCGGAGCGTGGGCCGATCACGCCACCAGCCGGTCGTGTCGCCCTTGCGGTGCAGGAGGCCGATCTTGTTCTCGAGCGCCTTCGGCGTCGTCTTCTCACGCTCGACCTCTTTCCGAGCCTTCTTCTTCCATTCGGGGAACAGGCGGATCGCCGCCTTGGCGTTCGAGCCCACCTTCTCCTTGAGCCGCGCGTGCCACGTCATCTCTAGAGCATCGCAGCGACGACGTTCCGCGTCCATCGATGGATGCATCGCTACGTCGATGGGTGCGTCGATGGATCCGACGGAGCGTTTGCTGGCAGCTTCAATGGCGGCCAATCCCGGCCACCTAGGAGAGCCCGATGTCCAAGAAGTCCTCGCCGAACGACCAGCGCAGCGATGTGAAGAACCCCAACAACCCGGCCTACGTCGCCGACCGCAGCAACCGCCAGAGCCTCGGGCACCCAAACGTGCCGCCCGCACCCACTCCGACGGTTCAGCAACCGGCCCCGCCGAAGAAGTGATCGCGCCGGGCGCTGGGGAGCCCCGCGCTCCTCTGCGCCTCTCCTTACCCAGAACGGAGCCCCGCATGTTCTCTCGTGCGATCAACTTCCATCTCCTGCGCTCGTGCAACGCCCACTGCCGCTACTGCTTCGCCAGATTCCCAGAGACGCCGAAGCGGCTCTCGACCTCCGACGCCATCGAGGTCATGCGCCGCGTGCGTGACGGTGGAGGAGAGAAAATGAACTTCGTCGGCGGCGAGCCCACCCTTCACCCCGACATCGACCAGCTCGTGCTGGCCGCCAAGGAAATGGGCTTCACGACGAGCATCGTGAGCAACGGGGCGCGGCTCGCTCGTCTCCTCGCGTCGCCTGCGGGCGCGGTGCTGGACTGGGTCGGGCTCTCCGTCGACTCCGCGACGGATGAAGGCAACGCTCTCGTCGGCCGTGGTGGCGAAGGCTACACCGCAAGCGTGATCGCCCACGCGCGGCAGGCGCGCGCGAACGGCGCTGCCGTGAAGCTCAACACCGTCGTCACGCGGCATAACGTGCGGGAGGACATGAGCGCGCTCGTCCGCGCGGTTCAGCCGCAGCGATGGAAGGTGTTCCAGGTCCTCCGCGTCGAGGGCCAGAACGAGCACGCCGTCGACAGCCTGCTCATCACGTCCAGCGACTTCCAGGAGTTCGTCGCACGACACTGCGCTCTCGTCGACGTGGGCATTCCGGTGGTCGCGGAGAACAATGACGCGATGACGGACTCCTACGCGATGATCGACCCGATGGGACGCTTCTTCGGAAACACCGGCGGCGTGCACCGCATCGGACGGTCGATCCTCGACGCGGGCGCCATCGACGCGCTGGGCTCCGTCGGCTTCGACAACGACAAGCTCGTGGCGCGCGGAGGTGTCTACGAATGGGATCGGGACCGTCGACGCCTGCACCTGGGCGTCGGCGGCGCGCTCACCCCGCCAACTTCGTGAGGAGCGCCATCCCGCGCGCGGTCTCGGCGGGCGTCGCGTCGGCGAGCTCGAGGTAGACGCGCCCGCTCTCGTTGAAGTCTTCGGTGTTCACGCACCAGCGCTCGCTCGCGGGCGTGGCCAGCTCGATCTCGGCGGCGAGCTTGTGGAGCGCGGCCTTCACGACGCGGTGGCTGGTGCCCTTCGGGAAGCGGACCTGAATCTGCGGCTCGGGCGTCCCGTAGCGACTCTCGCCCTGGCTCACGGTCGTCGCCATAGCGACGCTCCCGGCGTTCCTCACAGCGCCACCACCGCGTAGCGGCTGCCGGGGTTCATCGCCTCGAGCTCGGCGCGGCGCGCCTCCGCGGCGGCCTCGTCGACGAAGGCGTTGAGGCGCCAGGTGGTCGGCGTCGGCGCCATGCGGCTGATCGAGCCGTCCTTGTTGACCGACTTCACGATGAAACGCGCGGTGGCGGCGGCGTGTTTGACGGAGCGCCTGGCGCGGGCGGCAGCGTAGGCGCGGAAGGCGGTGGTGCTCTTGATCTTCATCGGGGTCGTCCTCGCGTTCGCGGCGTGCCCAGTGCCCGTCGCGTGAGGACATACAGGCTTCCGTTTGCGCCCCTAGCAAGG
>CAYLZW010000354.1:0-5773 GCA_964388085.1 uncultured Myxococcales bacterium
GGTGCTCCGCTCGCTCGGGCTGACGCGCATCCGCCTGCTCACGAACAACCCCATCCGTCTGACGGCGGCCAAGGGCTTCGGCATCGACATCAAGGCGCGCGTGCCCATCACGCTGGTGGACTGACCCGGCGCGGGCCCGCGTCCCGGACGCCTTGACGACGACAGCGCACGGCGACACACCACCCCGAACACAGGAACCGGAGCGCCGATGGCACGCGATCGCAATGAAGTCAGCAGGAAGGCGCCCGTCGTCGTCGAGGGCGGTCTCGACGCGCGCGGCATGAAGGCGGTGATCATCGCCAGCCGCTTCAACACCTTCATCGTCGAGAAGCTGGTGGACGGCGCCGTCGACGCCCTCATCCGGCACGGCGCCGACGGCGACGCGCAGACCGTGGTCTGGGTGCCCGGCAGTTGGGAGATCCCGCTCGCCGCCCGTCGCCTGGCGAAGAGGGGCGGCGTGGACGCGATCATCTGCGTAGGCGCCGTCATCCGCGGCGGCACCGCGCACTTCGACTACGTCGCCGGCGAGGTGTCGAAGGGCATCTCACAGGTGGCCATGCAAGAGGACGTGCCCGTGACCATGGGGGTGCTCACGACGGACAACCTCGAGCAGGCCATCGAGCGCGCCGGCTCCAAGATGGGCAACAAGGGCTTTGAGGCGGCGGTCGCGGCCATCGAGATGGTGAACGTGCTCGCCGCGTTGGGCAAGGAGCGGTGAGCGTGGGCGCGCGGAGGAAGGCCCGTGAGATCGGGCTCCAGCTCCTCTACCAGCTCGAGGGAGAGCACGGCGTCCACGAGCTGGCGTCGCTGAACCGCGCCATCGATCGCTTCTTCGATAACTTCGAGGCCCCCATCCGCGCGCAGGACTACGCCGAGCGGCTCGCCCGCGGCTACTTCGAGCACCAACACGAGCTCGACGAGCTCCTGCAGCGTCACAGCCCCCGCTGGAAGCTCGAGCGCATGACCCGCGTCGACCGAAACGTGCTGCGCCTGTCGCTGTACGAAGCGCTCTACGAAGGGGTGCCCGCCAAGGTCGTGCTCGACGAGGCCGTCGAGCTCGCCAAGCGCTTCGGCAGCGAGCAGTCGGGCTCCTTCGTCAACGGCGTGCTCGACGCCGCCCTCAAGGAGCGCGGCGCTCCCGCGGGCGATCCGGCATGACCAAGACGCAGGAGATCAGCCGCCCGAACCGCCGGGCCAAGGCGGCGAACGAGGAGCACTCCGAGAAGCAGCGCCAGAGCAGCATGCTGCTCGAGACGCCGGCCCTCGAGGCGTCGCTCGAGTCCATCGACGAGTTGCAGGTGGACACCATCGCGCTCGGCATGACCACCGACGTGCGCCCGCTCATCGGCGCGGCCGGCTACATCGACTGGCGGCTGTGCGGCCACCTCTCGAGGCTGATGCAGCGGGGCGTGGTCACCGGCGAGCGCATGGAGAAGGTGCTGTTCCCCACGCTCGGTCGCCTCCCCGCCGCGCGGCTGTTGCTGTTCGGCTGGGGCCCGCGCGACGGCCTGCTGAACGGCGCCGCTGAGCACCTGCGCTGGACGGCGGAGGTGCTCCTGCAGGTCGACGCCAAGAAGGTCGCCGTCGCCCTGCCCGAGCCCGCGCGCCCGCTGCTCTCCCTCGTCGACGAGCACCTGAAGACGAAGCTCGGCGATCGGCTGGTCGGCGTGTTCGAGCCCGACGACACGCCGTAACGGACGCCCCGGCGCTCAGGACGTCGGCTCTTTGCCGAGGCGCTTCATCACCTGCTGCAGGTCGCTCCAGGCCTCTCGCTTCTTGCCTGGCTCTCGCAGCAGGTACGCCGGGTGGAACGTCGGCAGGAGCGGGATGCCCTGGTACTCCGCCCAGCGCCCGCGCAGGCGGCTGATGGGAGCGTCGCGCCCGAGCAGCGTCTGCGCCGCGTGCCGGCCGAGCGCCACGATGACCTTCGGCCGCACGACGGCGAGCTGGGCCACCAGGAAGCGCTCGCAGGCCTCAACCTCGTCACGCTCGGGATCGCGGTTGTTCGGCGGCCGACACTTGACGACGTTGCAGATGTACACGTCGTCACGCGTGAGCTGCATGGCCTCGATCATCTTGGTCAAGAGCTGGCCCGCCTTGCCCACGAAGGGGACGCCCTGTCGGTCCTCATCGCCCCCCGGACCTTCGCCGACGAAGACGAGGTCCGCGTCCGGGTTGCCGGCGCCGAACACGATCTTGCTGCGGCCGCGGTGCAGCTTGCAGCGCCGGCAGTCGCCGAGGATCTCCCGCTGCAGCCGCTCGAGCTTCTCCGCCGCGCTGACAGGGCTCGCGAGCAGCTCACGAATGGCGTCGCCCGGGTCGGCCGCGGCCGGCTCGACGATGGGCAACGCGGACGGCGCCGGCGGGCGCGGCGACAGGGGCGCGGCCGGCGGAGAGGCGGCGACAGCGGGCGTGGGCGCGCGCTGCGGCTTCGGCCGCGGGATCCAAGGCACGCCGCCCGCCTGCAGCACTTCGAGCTCACCGGTCAGCGTGCGCGCGAGCAGCGCGATGGCGGCGTCGAGATCCTCACGCTCGGGTGCGCTCACGGCGCCTCCCGCTCGTCGCCGCCGAGGGGCTGCTCGTCCGCGAGCACGCGCGTGTCGACGTCGCTGAAGGCGCTGTACAGCGAGCGCGCGACGACGGCGGCGCCGACGCTGCCGAGGATGAGCGGCACGAGCAGGAGCGCCGGCCGCGCCTCGAGGTCGAGCAGGGCGTAAGCGACCGCCGCGAGCGCCAGCAGCAGCACCCCAACGGCGACCAGGTTCCTGATCACGCGGCGGTGGTGCGCGGCCATGTCGGCCTTCAACGCGCGTAGCTCTTCGAAGTCGTCGTCGCTGGCGGTCATCTGAGGAGGGTCCTAGCGCGCACGGGGTCGTTCTGCATCCCGCTTGCGTTGACGGGCCATTGAGGTCGGCGCTACCGTCGCACGGCGAGGAGCCCGGCCGAGCAGGTCGGGTTCGGCGGAGGCCTGGTTGAGCAGCAATCCGAAGCAGGTCGAGGGAGCTGAGCTCGTCGCCCCCGCGGCGAACGGCCCTGCTCCCGCGGGCGACGCCGACGACGTAGACGTCATCGCGGACGGTGAGGACGAGGAATCGAAGCAGAAGCGCATCCGCGCGCGCACCATGTCCCGAAAGCAGATGGCCCGGGAGCACCGCAAGGCGCGGGCTCGCGGTGAGCTGCTCGACGTCGTCGACTACTGGCGGCCCAAGTCGCGCTCCGACTGCCTGACCATGGAGCGTCCCTGCCTCTACGTCTCCTGCCGCTACCACCTCTACCTCGACGTGAACCCGGAGACCGGGTCGGTCAAGATGAACTTCCCCGACAAGGAGATCTGGGAGCTCGAGGACA
The DNA here is from genome assembly GCA_964388085.1 of uncultured Myxococcales bacterium. GTDB lineage: Bacteria > Myxococcota > UBA727 > UBA727 > CAYLZW01 > CAYLZW01. The sequence goes on from CAYLZW010000354.1 coordinate 3,349, forward strand.
CCTGCGCGCTCGACGTCGCCGACCGGGGTGGCATCACGCTCGAGGAGGTGGGCACCATCATGAACCTCACCCGCGAGCGCATCCGCCAGGTCGAGGTCCGTGGGCTCGAGAAGCTGAAGGAGACCCCCGAGGGCCTCGGCGGCCTCGACGTCTACGCCGACTGGGACCCCTACGACGCCTCTGACGATTTCTGACGCCTTCGCTGGCTGAGGAGCCCTCGCAAGCGACGCTCGCGCGCCTGTGCGTCGGTCTCGTCGTCGTGGATCGGGGGCCCTTGCCCGCGCGAGCGCTCCGCGAATTGGGTTGATTCTCGGCCGGACGGATGCCACCTCCCCAGGATGAGCAACGTCCCGGACATCATCCCCATCCGCCGCGCCCTCCTCTCCGTCTTCGACAAGTCCGGCGTCGTCGAGCTCGCGCGCGCGCTGCAAGCGCAGGGCGCCGAGATCCTCTCGACGGGCGGTACCGCGCGGCTGCTGAAGGAGAGCGGCGTCGAGATCATCGAGGTGGGCCAGCACACGGGCTTCCCCGAGATGATGGACGGGCGGGTGAAGACGCTCCACCCCCGCATCCACGGCGGCCTGCTCGCGCGGCGGGACGTGGAGAGCCACCTCGCGGCCATGCGCGAGCATGACATCCCGCCCATCGACCTCGTGGCGGTGAACCTCTACCCCTTCGAGCAGGTGGCCGCGAAGTCCGACGCGAGCTGGGCGGAGCTCATCGAGAACATCGACATCGGCGGCCCCTCGATGCTGCGCTCGGCGGCGAAGAACCACGACGCCGTGACCGTGCTGTGTGATCCGACCGACTACGCGGCCGTCATCGGCGCCGTCGGCGAGCGTGGCGGGACGACGAGGGCCGAACGACGCCGGCTGGCGCTGAAGGTCTACGCGCGCACCGCGGCCTACGACGCCGCCATCGCGGGGACGCTCGCCGAGCGCGAGCCCCAGCGCGAGCGCTCGGCGGACGAGCCCGAGAGCGCCGCGCCGACGCTGGTGCTCTCGGGCCGCCTCGTGAGGACGCTGCGCTACGGCGAGAACCCACACCAGGCGGCGGCCGTGTACGCGAGCGGGCTCGACGCGCTCGATCTCGCCGGCACCGATCCGCTGCAGGGGAAAGAGCTCTCCTACAACAACCTGCTCGACGCCGACGCTGACATCTTCTCGCTGCGCTGCTTGCTCGACGACGTCGAGACCGGCACCGGAGCGGTGGTCATCAAGCACGGCACCCCCTGCGGCGCCGCGCGCTCCACGAGCCTGAGCGACGCCTGGCAGCTCGCGCTCGCGGGCGATCCCCTGAGCGCCTTCGGCGGCATCGTCGCGCTCGGCAGCGAGGTGGACGAGGAGGCCGCCCGAGCCCTGGCCGGCGTCTTCCTCGAGGTCGTGCTCGCCCCCGGCTTCTCGGACGGCGCGCGCGCGGTGTTCGAGAAGAAGAAGAACCTCCGCCTGCTGGCGCTGCCGACGCTGCGGAGCGCGCCCCTGCCCCGGCACCAGCTGCGCAGCGTCCCCGGCGGCTTCCTGCGGCAGGACCACGATCGCGCGCTGACGTCGCTGAAGAGCGCCAAGGTGGTGACGAAGCGTCAGCCCAGCGCGGAGGAGTGGGCCGGCCTCGACGTCGCGTTCCGGCTCTGCGCCGCGGTGCGCAGCAACGCCATCACGCTCGCGCGCGGGGAGCAGCTCATCGGCGCGGGCGGCGGCCAGACGAGCCGCGTCGACGCGGTGCGCATCGCCATCGAGAAGGCCCTGACGCACGAGCACGTGGTGCGAGGCGCCGCGCTCGGCTCGGACGCGTTCTTTCCGTTCCCCGACGGCGTGGAGGAGGCCGCCAAGGCGGGCGTCACCGCGGTTGCCCAGCCCGGCGGATCCAAGAAGGACGCTGACGTCATCGCCGCCGCCGACGCCGCCGGCGTGACCATGGTGTTCACGGGCGAGCGCCACTTCCGGCACTGAGCTCGGCCGCGATGGATGGCGCAGTGCGGCATTTCAACGACGACGAGCAGCGCCGCGCAAGCGACGCGTGCGGAGCGCAGCGAGATGGACGTGAGCACCATGGAGGACTATCTCTTTGGTCCCGTCGCGACCTTTTGTCGGCGGATGCGGTGACGAAATGAATCCCTTCGAGGCCACAAACCTCTATTTCGGTCGCGCGGCGCACATCATGACCCTCGGCACGCGCATCGAGCGCCTGCTCGAGACCCCCGCGCGTGAGGTGCGCGTCGCCGTCTCCGTCGAGATGGACAACGGCGAGCTGCAGACCTTCCTCGGCTACCGTGTGCAGCACGACAACAGTCGCGGTCCGTTCAAGGGCGGCCTGCGCTTTCACCCGCACGTCGATCCCGACGAGGTGAAGTCGCTGGCGTCGCTCATGACCTGGAAGACCGCCGTCATCGACGTGCCCTTCGGCGGCGCCAAGGGCGGCATCACCG
>CAYLZW010000355.1:0-5766 GCA_964388085.1 uncultured Myxococcales bacterium
ACGGATGGAGGTGCGCAAACTCGGGCCACGTCACCGGCTGCATCTCGCTGGTGGCGTTCAGCTTCATGGTGCAGGAGCCGAGCGGGATCATGCTCGTCGTGAGCGACAGATCGCGCGCCTCGAGCTTGTGCACGTAGCGCAAGAGCTCGGTCTCGGAGTGGTGCGTGTTGAAGCAGGGGTGCGTCAGGATGTCGCTCTCGCGCGCGTGCGGCGCCGAGAAGGTCCACGGCGCGCTCTCGGCGAGCTCAGAGACGGTGAACGAGAGCTTCTCGCCCTTCGCCTCCGCGAAGCACGCCAGCAGGTCGCCGAGGTCGCTGGCCGCGGTGGTCTGATCGAGGCTGATGCCGAGCGCGCTGTCGTCGTCGCTGCGGAGGTTCATCTCGCGCCGCGCGGCAGCGTCCAGCACGCGCTGGCGCTCCTCGCCGCTGAGCGGCACACGCAGGGTGTCGAAGAACACGCCGTTATCGACGTCGAAGCCGAGGCGCCGCAGGCCGCTCGCGAGCACCTCGGTCAGGAAGTGCACGCGCGTCGCGATCTGCTTGAGCCGGCCGGGCCCGTGATAGACGGCGTACATCGACGCCATGATGGCGAGCAGCACCTGCGCGGTGCAGATGTTCGACGTCGCCTTCTCGCGGCGGATGTGTTGCTCGCGCGTCTGCAGCGCGAGGCGGAGGGCCATGCGGCCGTGCGCGTCCTTGGACACGCCGACGAGGCGGCCGGGCATGCTGCGCTTGTACTCATCGCGGGTGGCGAAGAAGGCCGCGTGCGGGCCGCCGTAGCCCATGGGCACGCCGAAGCGCTGGCTGTTGCCGACGGCGACGTCCGCGCCGAGCTCACCGGGGGAGCGCAAGAGGCAGAGCGCGAGCAGGTCCGTCGCCATGACGACGAGCGCGCCGGCGTCGTGCGCCTCTCGGATGAGCGCTTGGTGGTCTTTGACGTCGCCCCAGGTGTCCGGATACTGCAGCAACAGGCCGAAGGCGCCCTCGCTGAAGTCCACGCGCTCGGGGGCAGCGACGACGATCTCGATGCCGAGCGGCTTCGCGCGCGTCTTCAGCACGTCGATGGTCTGCGGGTGGCAGCCGTCCGCGACGACGAAGCGCGCCGAGCCGTTCTTCTTCGTCAGGTTGCGCACCATGACCATGGCGTCGGCCGCGGCCGTGGCCTCGTCGAGCATCGACGCGTTGGCGATGTCGAGCCCCGTGAGGTCGGCGCACATGGTCTGGAAGTTCAGCAGCGCCTCGAGGCGGCCCTGCGAGATCTCGGACTGGTACGGCGTGTACTGCGTGTACCAGCCCGGGTTCTCGAGGATGTTCCGCTGGATCACGGGCGGCGTGATGGTGCCGTAGTACCCCATGCCGATGAACGAGCGCCAGAGCTGGTTCTTCTCGGCGATCTTCTTGAGCTCGCGCAGGAGGGTGTACTCGCTCTTCGGCGCCGCCAGGTCGAGCGGCCGCTTGACGCGGATGGCGCCGGGGACGGCCTTCGCGACCAGCTCGTCCGCCGACGACAGCCCGAGGACCCCGAGCATGTGCGCGGTCTCGGCGGGGCCGGGACCGATGTGGCGCCGGTCGAAGCGCGTCGGATGCTCGAGGGACGGACGGTGCGCGTCGTCGTGCGCGGGCTGTCGGGAGGGCACAGTACGGGGCTCAGTCATGGCGACCACGCGGTACCTCGTCGGGGAAGGGCCTGTTCCAAAGCCGCGTACGGCGGCTCTCGGGCTCACTTCTCTTCTTTGTCCAGCAGGGCTTTGTAACCATCCGCGTCGAGCAGGCTGTCCAGATCCGCGGCGTTCTTGGGCTTCAGCTTCAGGAGCCACGCGGCGCCGTACGGGTCCTGGTTCACGCCTTCGGGCGCGTCCACCAGCGCGGTGTTCACCTCGGTGACCTCGCCGTCGAGGGGCGCGTACAGGTCGCTGACGGCCTTGACGCTCTCGACGACGCCGAAGGCCTTGCCCTGCTCGAGGGTCGCGCCGACCTCGGGCAGCTCGAGGAAGACGACGTCACCGAGCGCCTCCTGCGCGTGCGCGGTGATGCCGATGGTAATGACCTCACCCTCCTTGAGGGCCCATTCGTGCTCGTCGGTGTAGCGGCGGTCGGCGGGGATCGAGTCGCTCATGTCTGATGTCTCCAAAGGCGGGGCGGCAGGGGCAGGGCGCGGCTCAGGAACGGGAGCGGCGGTAGAAGGGCAGCTTCGCGACGCGCGCCTCGACGGGCTTGTCGCGGATCTCGACCGCGACGACGGTGTCGAACGCGGCGTGCGCGTCGTCGATGTAGGCCATCGCGATGGGGCGGTTCAAGTACGGCGCCTGCGTGCCGCTCGTCACCACGCCGATGGGCTCCCCCGACGACGAGAGCACCCGATAGCCGTGGCGCGGGATGCCGCGGCCGACCATCTCGAGGCCGCGCAGCCGGCGCTCGAGGCCCTCGGCCTTCTGCCGGCGCAAGGCGTCGGCGCCGATGAAGGGCTCGCCGCCGCCGGTGTCCTTGTCGAGCTTCACGATCCAGCCGAGGCCGGCCTCGAGCGGCGTGTGCTCCTCGTCGATGTCGTTGCCGTACAGGGCCATCCCGGCCTCTAGCCGCAGGGTGTCGCGGCAAGCCAGACCACAGGGCTGCAGGCCGAAGGGGGTGCCGGCTCGGACGACGGCGTCCCAGACCCTGCCCGCCTCGGCGGCGGGGACGTAGAGCTCGAAGCCGTCCTCGCCGGTGTAGCCGGTGCGCGCGATGATGCTGTCGTCGGCGCCCGCGACGCTGCCCGTCGTGAAGTGGTAGAACGCGACATCTCGGACGTGCTCGCCGCAGAGCTCGGCGACGACGTCCACGGCCTTCGGGCCCTGCACCGCGAGCTGCGCCCAGCGCTCGCCCTCGTCGCGGGCCGTGACCTCGCCGGCGAATTCGCGCTGTACGACGCCGTCGATCCAGGCGAAGTCCTTGTCCCGGTTGCCTGCGTTCACGCACACGAGGAACTTCGTCGCCGAGTAGCGGTAGAGGACGCAGTCGTCGACGAAGGTGCCGCGCTCGTTCAAGAGCCCGGCGTAGAAGGCCTGTCCGTCCGCGATGGCGCTGGCGTCGTTCGTGAACAGCCGCTGCACGGCGGCGAGCGCTCCCTCTCCCTCGAGGAAGACCTCGCCCATGTGGCTGACGTCGAACAGGCCGACGCCCTCGCGCACGGCCATGTGCTCGACCTTCTCGCCGGCGTAGCGGACGGGCATCTCGAAGCCGCCGAAGTCGACCATCTTGGCGCCGGCGGCGACGTGACGATCGTAGAGGGGCGTGCGCTTGAGCTCGCTCATGGGTTCTCTCCCTCGTCCAGACCGAGGCGGCGCGCATGCGAGCGCGTGGTGTTCACGAGCAGGTGCGCGATGGTCATGGGCCCGACGCCGCCGGGCACCGGGGTGATGGCGCGCGCCTTCGGCCGCACGGCCTCGAAGTCGACGTCACCGCAGAGCTTGCCGTGCTCGTCGCGGTTCATGCCCACGTCGAGCACCACGGCGCCCTCGCGCACGTGCTCGGCGCCGATCATCTTGGCCCTGCCCACGGCCACGACGAGGATGTCGGCCTGTCGCGTGACGGCGGCGAGGTCTCGTGTGCGGCTGTGCGCGACGGTGACGGTGGCGTTCGCTTGCAGGAGCAGGTGCGCCATGGGCTTACCGACGATGTTGCTGCGGCCCACGACGACGGCGCGCGCGCCCTCGACCTTTACGCCGGTCTCTGCCAGCAGGCGCATGCAGCCGAGAGGCGTGCAGGGCACGAAGCCGGGGTGGCCGAGGACCAGGCGCGCGACGTTCTCGGGGTGGAAGCCGTCGACGTCCTTGTCGGGATCGAGCGCGCGCAGGATGGCGGGCTCGTCGATCTGCTCCGGCAACGGGAGCTGCACGAGGATGCCGTCGACGTCGTCGTCCGCGTTCAGCCGCTGGACGAGCGCCAGGAGCTCCGCGTGCGGCGTGTCGGCGCCGAGGTGGTGATGGATGTCCGCGATGCCCGCCTCGGTGGCCTGCTTGCGCTTGTTGCGCACGTAGACCTGGCTCGCGGCGTCGTCTCCGACGAGGACGGTCGCGAGCCCGGGCGGACGCTGCCCGGCTTCGCGGCGTCGCTTCACCTCGGCGGCGACCTCGGTCCGCACCTTCGCGGCGATGGCCTTCCCGTCGATGATCGCGCCGAGGTTCATAAGCTCCTCCGAGCGCTCGCATGGCGTTCAAACGACGCGCGGACAACCCCCTTCGTGAGGCCCTGCATCGCGAATTGTGCCCCGGCTCGATCGGCGGCCCCTTCCAAGGGCTCGCCGGTGCTCGATGTTTGGAGTTTCCCAAATGGAGCTGCCGAGTTACGCGGCGCGCGATGGCTCGCGCACGGTGGCTCCTCGGGTTCGCCCTCGCGGCCGCAGCGCTCCTCGTCTGGTCGCTGCTGAGCCGCTCCGGGCCCGACGCTGGCCCGGCGGACGGCGTCGCGGCAGGCGCTCCTCTCGTCCCCTGGGGCGTCGGCCTGCCGCGCGAGGGACAGTGGCGCAACGGCTTCGAGCTCGTCGACATGAACGGCGACGGCCACCTCGACGTCGTGCACGGCCCCGCCCGCAAGGCCGCCGCTCGCGCGCCGCACGTGTTCCTGGGCGACGGCGCCGGCCACTTTCACGAGGACACCACGGCGCGCTTTCCGCCGCTGCCGTACGACTACGGCGACGTCGCGGTGGCGGACCTCGACGGGGACGGCGCGCTCGACCTCGCCGTCGCGTCGCACCTGCAGGGGCTCACGGTGCTGCTGCGTCGAGGCGACGGCTTCGCGCCCGCGCGCCTGCCTGACGCGCTGGCGTCGTTCTCTTCGCGGGCGCTCGCTGCGGCGGACGTGAACGGCGACGGCGACGTGGATCTCGTCGCATCGAGCGACGGGCCGCGTCCGTTCTCGCGGCGGCCGGGGACGTCCGGCAACGAGAGCGGCGTCGTCGTGCTCCTCGGCGGCGCGGCCGAGCTGCGGGCCGAGATCCCGTCCAGCGACGCCACGGCCTTCGGCGACTCGCTCGCCATCGGTCAGCTCGACGGTGCCGGCGGGCCGGAGATCATCACCGCCTCCGGCGTCATCGGCGCTGACCACCTGCTGTATCGGCGTGGCACCGAGGGCGGCTTTGTCCTCGAGCGGCTCGCGGGCGTGCCGCCGGACTACCTCGCGCGCGTCGTCGCCGTCCTGCCCGACGAGCGAGCGGCGCGCGTGCTGCTCGGCGGCCTCGTCACCGGAGCGTCCGGCCTCGAAGGGACGCTCGACGTCGTGCGCGTGGCCGACGGCAGCGCGACGAGGCTCTTTCGTGGCGTGCCCCTGCGCGCGGTCTCCGCCCTCGGGACAGGTGACCTCGACGCGGACGGTAAGGTCGATGTGGTCTTCGGCGAGGAGGACGGCACGCTGCACGTGCTCGCGGGCACGAGCGCTCCGGAAGGGAGCGGCTTCATGACGCGCGGCAGCCTCGCGGCGGGCGCGTTCGCGGGCTGTACGCCGTACGGCATCGCGCTCGCCGACCTCGACGGGCGAGCGGGTGACGAGGTCGTGGTCTCGTTCGCCGGCGAGGGCGGCGCCTGCGCGACCGGCGGTGGCCTCGAAATCTATCGTGCAAGATAGCGGTGTCGGGGCGGGATCTCATTGGCGCCCCGAGTTGTCGTCGCGTACCGTCCGCCCCGATGTCCAAACGCACGCTCGCGCTCTCCCTCCTCGTCGGGTCGCTGCTTGCGCCGTCCGCCTCCGCGAACATCGGCGCGCTCGACCCCGCCCCCTCCGCCACGCTGCTGTT